>NZ_CP013372.1:2489908-2801147 GCF_001522585.2 Burkholderia sp. NRF60-BP8 | reverse complement strand
GGCCCGCTCAGGCCCGCTGACGGGCCGCCGCCGGTCCTAACCCTGCCTGGGTGGGGCCGGCGTCCTCATCGGGCCCTGCCGGCCGCTTCCATCACTCCGACAACAGCATCCGCTCGAGCTGCTCGAGGATCGCGTCACGCTTGTCTTTCGGCAGGCCGCGCAGGCGCAGTTCGATGCGGTCTTCGCCATACGACTTCAGGTCGCCGACCGACTTGCCGCCGAGCTTGATCTCGAGACGCTGCGCATAGCGCTGACGGCCCGCGGCCTTCGGCGTCTCCTGCGCCGCGACGCGGCCCTTGACGATGTCCGACACCTGGCGCGTGCTGAGATCGTCCGACACGATCTTGTTGATCAGCCGCAGCGTCGCCTCGGTGCCGCGCGCATTGTGATAGCGGCCGACCTGATAGGCCATGTTCGACCCGAAGCGATCGGGGCGCGCGACCATTTCCTGCATGATCGCTTCCGGCAACTTGCCAATCGACAGCGCGACGGCCACCGTCGACTCGTCGAGACCCAGATGCTCGGAGAGTTCTTTCTGGCTCTGGAAATGCTTTTCGTCGAGGAAGCGGCGCCACACGACAGCGTTGTCGAACACCGTCTGCGAATCGCGCTGAACGTTGAGATCGTAGCCGAGCTTGTAGCTCTGGATGCCGATCGGCACGTCGATCACGATTGCCTTGACCGACTCCTTGTTCGCCTCCTTCAGCGCCCGCACGCGACGGCCGCCGTCGCTCACGAAATACGTGCCCGGATTGTCGTAATCGGGGATCACGTGGATCGCCTGCTGCTGCCCCTGCTTCGCGAGGTTGACCGCGAGTTCGGCAATCGACGACTTCAGGTAGAAGTGACGCGGGTTGAACGGGCTGTGCTTGATCGCCTTCAGCGGGAGCTCGATCACCTGCCCCGGCGCATAGCGATTCTCGAGGCGCCACGCGCGATATTGTTGCGATTCGTCGATCGACGGATCGATCGTGAATTCCGGAGCAGGCGGCGGGGCGATGTCTTTCTTCGCGGATTTGGTCGGCGCGGCGGCGGGTGTCTCGGACTTGACGATGCCGTCGATCGCATTGAGCCGATCAAGCGCCGTGCGCTTTTCGCTCGTCGTGATATCCGGGCGCGCTTGGAATCCTTTGGCAAATTGGGAAGGTTTCATGTGACTCCTTTATGCGCATAAAGTCAGGGCAGCATGGCGACGATTTCGTCGGCACATGCGCGAATTTCGGCGGCGGCCAGCTTGCCGCCGCGATCGTTCATCTGCAGGACGGTCTGACCGAGCGCCATCGCCTGCTTGTACGCTTCCCGAGTCGGAATCTGCGTCTTCAGCAGCGGGAAGCCGAGTTCCTCGAGTGCACGCTTGAGCTCGCGGGTCAGCATGCGCTTCTCTTCGGTCTTGTTCAGCAGGAAGACCGCGCGGAGGTCTTCGTTCATCACCTGCGCCTGCTGAATCAGCTTGACCAGCCCGACGCTCGACCAGTAATCGGCCGGCGACGACGATGTCGGGATCACGGCAATCGATGCGGCCAGCAGGACGACGCCGGAGACTTTCTCGGTGATCGACGGCGGGCAGTCCACGACGATGATGTCGTAGTCGTTGATGAACTTCTTGATCTCGCGATGGATCTGGCCGTCGGCTTCGGCAAGATTGACGACCGGAAACGGGATGCCGTTGTCGCTGTCGCCGGATGCGCTCGACCAGTGAACCAGCGTGTTTTGGCGGTCTGCGTCGATGACGAGGACGCGCTTCCCCTTTTCATGGAACGCGGCGCCGAGATGCATGGCAATCGTGCTTTTGCCGACGCCGCCTTTTTGTTGAGTGACTGCAATGATTTCCGCGGCCAATTTTCACTCCTGTTTGGGTCGTTGGAATTCTACAGGACGATATTTGAATTTCAATGAAATTGTCGTTCAACAACTACGCGTTGGCCATTCGGGCTATCGGTTTATGCGCATAAACGAGGTGATGGCGATGGGTGGCGCGGTTGAGTGTTGTGCTGGCGACGACGAGGCGGATGCCGAAGGCAGACCGCTCGATGTTGACCCTCGCGACTACTGTGTCGGTGCGCTGCTCGTCGCGAAGATGCCTCGGTGCGCTGCCCTTTCGCTGGACGAGCGGCGTTACCTGCAAGCCGGGAGTTTGTGCGCATAAAGTCGCCGGAGGGCCGAGGCGAGTAACGCCGTCGCGGGAGCACCCGACATTCGCAAGGGAGAGGAGTGACCTGCGAGCCCGAGTGCGATGCGTGCCCACAAGGGGTGTGGTTGAGAGGAATGACACGCATCGAGGCAACGTCCGGTCGGGCCGCAGTGTTTATGCGCATAAACCAGACGCAACGGGTGCGCGCGACGAAGTGCCCGCACACGGAAACCTCGCTCGGGTCAGTCGCGCGACGATGCCGTGGCAGCCCGGCCTATCGATACAGCGATTGCCGGGTGTTGTATCGCTTCGACATGTGTCTCGACCCGACCTAGCGTCACGCCAGTATGTCGCTCGACGATCACGGGCTTTATGCGCATAAACCAACCGCCTTGCTCACCATCATGCATGCCTTCCGAACAGGCAGCGCCCACGAAGCATTGGCTGGGCTAACCGCGATTCCTCGTCCGCGAAGCACGCCGCCTCGACTTTATGCGCATAAACAGAACCACTCTTTGAGGCGTCTTCCCGGACCTGACGCACGTCCCTCTCCCGATCACCGCGCATCGCCAAACCGAACCGTCTCAGCGACCTGTCGAAAGGAAAGCCACCCCGATCTCGGTCGAACCACCCCACCGAGCGCCCGATGCAGACTGGCTACAATACAGGGCTCCACCATCCAGGCTTGAATGATGATCACGATCTACCACAACCCCCGATGCTCGAAGTCCCGCGAGACGCTGACGTTGGTCGAGTCGCTGAATACCGCCGGCGCGCCGCTGAACGTCGTCAGTACTTGAAGACGCCGCCGACGGTCGAGGAACTGGAAACGCTGCATCGGCAGCTCGGCCGTCCGGTTCGCGACATGCTGCGCGACGGCGAGGAGCCGTACCAGACGTTGAATCTGGCCCGCGCAGATTTGACCGACGCCGAAGCCTACGCGGCGATCGTCGCTCATCCGATTTTGCTGCAACGCCCGATCGTCGTGTACCGAGGCAAGGCGGCCATCGGTCGCCCGCCCGAGTCGGTGAAAGCGCTGTTCGAATAATTCTTGCCCGGCGTATTTTTCTTATTGCGTCAACGTGGCCGGGTCCAACCCGGCACACGCAACGGCAGTCCAGGCCGACGCGATCGCCGGGCAATCTGCTCGCCGCCGCCGGAACGCTACGTCGACACCGCGGCGCCTACGCTCCACCGGGCGACCCATCGTCATCGTCCGGGCCTTGCCCCGCCGCCGCTTTCGCGGCCGTCCGCAACAGCGCGATCTGTCCGCGATAGGCGCGGCATCCGCTGCAGGTCGGCAAATGCACGCGCACCTGCAGGCGCTCGTGCAGCGTCAGATGCCGGTCGAGCGCATCCGACAGCAGTCGTGTCACGTCAGTACATTTCCCCGGCAGCATCTTCGGTCGTCATTCCTTTTTCGCTCAGGCAGGTTCGCAGGCGCGTACGCGCCCGGTACAGCAGCACGCTGCAGTGATTCGTCGTCAACGTCAACTCGCTGCAGATGTCCGCGATCTCGACGTCGAGGAATTCGCGCATCATGAACACGCGGCCGATCTGCTCGGGCAGATGGTCGAGGCAGACCTGGAACAGCGTCCAGAACTGCTGTTGCTGCAATAGCGTTTCGGGTTTCGGCCACGGTCGCGGTTTCGCATGCGCGGCCCAGTGTCCGTTCTCCTTGAACAGTTCGCGATCGAGTACCGATTCGCCGTCGAGCTCCGCATCGAGCGCGCTCAGGCTCACCATCCGCTGCCGTGCGCGCAGCACGTCGATCAGCTTGTTGCGCAGGATGCCGAATACCCAGGTCTTGTGCGCCGACAGCCCGGCGAAATCGCCGGCATGCGACCACGCGGCGGCCAGCGCTTCCTGCACGGCGTCTTCGGCCGCGTCGGCATCGCGGAGCTGGAGTCGCGCGAAGCGTAGCAGGTCGCGCCGCAGTTGCGCGAGATAGGTGGGGTCGTCGTATGCGGACGGCATGTCTGGTTGGCAGTGTCTCGAAGCGAATCGCGCGAGTGTCGCGCAGCGGGCGCGTCGCGGTGCGAGCAGCTTACTGGGCGCGGTGCCGGCCTGCAACGCAATGTTCCGTCACGAATTCACGAAACCGGCCGCCGCGCTGCGCTATGCTTGCCGAACCGTGTCGCGCGTTGTCGCGCGCGTCGACATCGCCGCGCGGCGGCAATCTGTAACGTCGGAACATAACGGTCGAGTTATCCACAATTTCTGTGGAAAACCTTGTGGAAAGTCGGCCGGACGGCCCCGTGGGACGGCTCGCGGGCTGGCTTGCCTATAAACAGACCTTTGTCGCCCGTTCGGAAGCAATCGATCCGATTCCTCACTCACCGGAAGGAGAATGCCATGTCCTATCGTATTGCGGTCGTCGTCGGCAGCCTGCGCAGCGCTTCGACGAACCGCGCGCTCGCGCACGCCGTGATCTCGCTCGCCCCCGCCGATTTTTCGTTCGAGTTCGTCGAGATCGGCGAGCTGCCGCTGTACAGCCAGGACTACGACGCGGATTTCCCCGAAGTCGCGAAACGCTTCAAGCAATTGATCGAAGCCGCCGACGCGCTGCTGTTCGTCACGCCCGAGTACAACCGGTCGATTCCGGGCGTGCTGAAGAATGCGCTCGACTGGGGCTCGCGCCCGTGGGGTTCCAACTCGTGGTCGGGCAAGCCGGGCGCGGTGCTCGGCACGTCGCCGGGCGCAGTCGGTACCGCGCTCGCGCAGCAGCACCTGCGCAACGTGCTCGCGTACCTCGACGTGAAGACGCTCGGTCAGCCCGAGATGTTCATCAAGCACGATCCGGCGCGCATCGACGACCAGGGGCAGATCGTCAGCGAGGACACCCGCAAGTTCCTGCAGGCCTTCGTCGATCGCTATGCGGGCTGGGTGCGCCTGCTGAAATCGGCCTGACGTCGGCGGGCCGATCGACGCGCCCGTTCACGCCGTCGCGCCGGCCGCACGCAGTCGGTCACGCGCCGGTGTGTCGTGCGTCGCGCGCTTCGCGGATGCCCAGCAGGATCTCGTCGAGCAGCGCGATGTCGAACGGCTTCGACAGCACGCGGACGTTGACCGTGCGCGTACGGTCGAGTTCCTCCGCGTAACCCGTGACGAGAATCACGGGCAGCTTCCCCGGCCGCTTTTCGATCGCTTCGGCCAGGTCGATGCCGTTCAGGCGTCCCGGCATGTGGATGTCCGAAATCACGAGATCGAACGCGTCGTTCGCCGCGGCGCTTTCGATCAGGCGCAACGCGTCGTCGGCGGTGGGCGCATAGGTCACGCGATGCCCGAGCAGCGACAGCAGCGCTTCCGTGCCGGCCGCGACTTCGCCGTTGTCCTCGACGAGCAGCACGTGCAAGCCCGCGTGTGCGCCGCCCCCCGCGTCGTGCGCGCCGGCCGCCGGCCGCGCGACGACATCCTCGGCGCGCGCGCGCGGCAGGTACAGACGCACCGACGTACCCGCGCCGACCGCGCTGTCGATCGTCGCGAGGCCGCCCGAGCGTTCGCAGAACGCGAATACCTGCGGCAGGCCCAGCCCCGTCCCCATCCCCTGCGGCTTCGTCGTGAACAGCGGTTCGAATGCGCGGGCGAGGACGTCGGGCGCCATGCCCGAACCCGTGTCGTCGAGCGAGATCTGCACGAAATCGCCGGTCAGCGGAAAGCCGTCCTCGCGGCGCAGCGTGACGTTGCGCGCGCCGACCGTGAAGCGTCCGCCGGTCGTCATCGCATCGCGCGCGTTGACCGCGAGATTGATCACCGCGAGCTCGAGCTCCGCGACGTCGACGCGGATCGGCCAGACGCCCGGCTCGATCGAGACGACCAGCGACGACTTCGATCCGAGCGACGTCTTCAGCAGTTCGCGGCACGTGCCGACCCATTGCCCGACGTCGATCGTTTCGTTGTGCAGCGGCTGCTTGCGCGCGACGCCGAGCAACTGGCGCGTGAGCGATTGCCCGTTCTTCAGTGCGCGTTCGATCGCGTCGAGCTCCTTGTCGAGATGCTGCACGCCGCGCCGCCGCGCGATCTGCACGTTGCTCGAGATGATCATCAGCAGATTGTTGAAGTCGTGCGCGACGCTGCCGACGAGATTGCCGAGCGCCTGCATCTTGCGCGACTGCCGGTAGGCCGATTCGATCGAGCGCCGCATCGACGCTTCGGCCTGCCAGCGGTCCCACGCTTGCTCTTCCGCCTTCAGCCGCTTGAGCGATAGCCAGATCACGGACCACAGCGCGACCGACGGCGCGAACATCGAGAGGAACAGCACGCTCAGGTGTTCGTACCATTCATGCCAGATCGCCGACGTGCGGTACGCGCAGCTCACGTAGACGGGATAGCTGCCGACCTGGCGATACGCGACGATCTCGCTGCTCGCGCCGTTGTGGCGCACGCGCACGACACCCGCGCGCGGATCGTTGTGCGTATTGCCGAACGTGACCGAGCGGTCGGTGTGCGCAAGCGACGGCGGCGGCGGATACGACGCGATCACCGCGCCGTCGGAGCGCGCGAGCGCCATCGTCATCGGCGTGTTCGCGCCGCCGAGCAGGTCGCGGTAGAACGCGTTGAAATACGACGACTTCAGCGCGATCGACACCATGCCGGCGAACGAACCGTCGCTATGGCGTCGCGCGACGCCCGTGTTGAACACGGGAATGTTCTCGAGCTTGAGCGGCCCCATCATCAGCCGCGAGATGTGTTCGATGACCTTGCCGTCGCGGATGCCGGCGAAGTCGTCGCGGTTCGCGATTGACGCGTACGGCGCCGGATAGTAGAGGCTGTTGGCGAGCAGCATGCCGCTCGCGCCGAAGATCGACACGGCCGCCACCTGCGGATAGCCGCCGCCGATCGTGTTCAGCGCTTCGTGGATGTCGGATTCCTTGCTGCGCACGGTCGCGTCGTCCATGTCCTGCACGAGGTCGACGATGCGCGCATCGAGCGTTTCGCTCAGGTCGAACACCTTGAGCGCATGCTCCTCGGCGACGCGCACCGTGCGCATCGTCACGTCGCTCGCGGCGGCCTCGCGCGCCTTCAGGTCGTTGTACGCCATCACCACCACGTAGATGCACGGCAGCACGATGGCCGCGACGAGCAGCACGATCAGCGTCACGCGGCGCACCGCGAAATCGTGCTCGGGGGCGCCGGACGCGTAGCTGCCGTCGTCCTGCCAGTCGTCGGCGGGAGGGGGGGCGGAAGCTTGGGGAGCGGCAGGCCGTTCGGACGTCATCGAGGAAAGGGGGTGAAGCAGAGGTGCCTGCCATCATAAACGAGTTGCGGTGGCCCGCCGTGCGGCGCCGTACGCACGCGATCCGTCGAATCCGCCCGCCGGAAACCGTCAGATTCCGTCAGATTGAAAACGCGACGAATCCGGCAGCGCAAACGTACACAAGGAAAAATTTTGCGTGCTTATCTCGAAAATGGTCGCGGCTGTTTTCGGAATGGCGCGCGATCGGACCGATTCTGTTCGAAATGGTGAAAAATGGCGAGTTGCATCGCCTCCGGTTTACTCCGAGAATCGCGCCTTGCTTTCCCCTATGACAGATACATGCGCCCGCCGGCGATTGCCGCGCGGTGCGTCGCGCGCACCTGCGTCGCGGCGCCCGTGCGCGGCCGCAAGGCGGTTGCCCCGCGCCCGAAACGCATGGCACTCAAGAAATGCGCCGCGCGGTCGTTAACGCGAGAGAGACCATTCCGTATACCGCATCGCCCCATGCCTTTGCCGATTGTGATTGCCGACGATTCGCTGCTCGCTCGCAAACTTCTGACAAAGGCGCTGCCGGGAGATTGGGACGTTGACGTCGCGTATGCAGCGAATGGTCGCGAGGCCTTGGCGCTCTATCGTGACGGCAAAGCTTCCGTGATGTTTCTGGACCTGACGATGCCCGACATGAGCGGATATCAGGTCCTGGAAACACTGCGCCACGAAGATCTGAACACGTTCGTGATCGTGGTTTCCGCCGATATCCAGCCGCAGGCGCAAGCACGCGTGCGCGAATTGGGCGCGATCGCATTCGTTGCCAAGCCCGTGACGTCGGAGGCATTGCTGCCCATTCTCAAGGAGTATGGGTTGTATGCCTGAATCGGTGTTCACGGCGGAGCAACGCGACGCGTTGCAGGAAATCGCCAACCTTGCAATGGGCCGCGCCGCCGCGCGGCTTGCGTTGCTGCTCGGGCACTTCATCGAGCTGTCGGTGCCGCGCGTGCGCGTCGTGAAAGCGGCCGACGCGGGCGCCGCGCTGCGCGAGATGACGGGCATCCACGACAACGTGACCGCGGTGCGCCAGGGCTTCCGTTCCGACATCAAGGGCGAGGCGATCGTGCTGTGCCGCACCGCGGGCGTTGCGCGGCTCATGTCGGTCGTCGACCGCACGTTCGGCGACGGCGTGTACGGCGGGATGGCGACGCCGGACGAGCTCGTGTTCGACGTCGCGAACGTGCTGATGGGCGCCTGCGTCGCGTCGATCCTCGACGAACTCGGCCGCAAGCCGGTGTTCTTTCCGCCGGGGCTGCTCGGCGCGAACGTGTCGTTCGACGACGTCTTCCAGCCGAACGAACTGGGGTGGAGCGTCGCGCTGCTGCTCGAGGTGAACTTCGGGCTCGAGGACCACACGTTCCGCGCGCATTTCGTGATGTTGATGGCCGAGGATTCGATCCGGCTGATGGGCGACGCGCTCGACGCGTTGCTGTCCGCGCTATGACGGCCGCCGCCCCGTCGCTGAGCGACCTCGTGATCGAGCGGGTCGGCTTCGGCCTGTTCGTGCTCGACCGTTCGATGACCGTCCTGATGTGGAATCGCTTCATGCAGGACCACAGCGGCATCCCGGCCGCCGACGTGATCGGCCGCAACCTGTTCGACTGCTTTCCGGACCTGCCGCGCGCGTGGCTGTCGCGCAAGCTCGAGAGCGTGTTTCAGCTCGGCAGCTTCGCCTTCAGCTCGTGGGAGCAGCGGCCCTATCTGTTCCGCTTCGAGCACGACCGGCCGATCACGGGCGGCGTCGACTACATGCAGCAGGACTGCACGTTCATGCCGCTCACGCGCGGCCGCGACGTCGAGGCCGTGTGCGTGACGATCTCGGACGTCACGCACGTGAGCGTGATGCAAAGAGAGCGCGAGGAAGCGGTCGCGAAGCTGCGCGAACACGCGAATCGCGACGGGCTGACCGGCATCGCGAACCGGCGCTTCTTCGAGGCGCGGCTCGGCGACGAATTCCTGCGCTGGCAGCGCTACGGCGGCGACCTGTCGGTGCTGCTGTTCGACCTCGACCACTTCAAGACGATCAACGACCGCTTCGGGCATGCGGCCGGCGACGCCGTGCTGCGCGAGACGGCGCGCCGGGTCGCGTCGATCGTGCGCGCACAGGATACGTTCGGCCGTTTCGGCGGCGAGGAATTCGCGCTGCTGCTGCCGTGCACGAATCTCGACGAGGCGATGCGGGTGGCCGACAAGGTCCGCGAGGCGATCGGCAGCATGCCGGTCGATGCCGAGGGCGTCGGCGTGCCGGTCACGGCGAGCGTCGGCGCCGCGTGCGCGAAAGCCGGCGCGTTGACCTGCGACGTGCTCGTCAACGAAGCCGACGCCGCGCTCTATCGTGCGAAACGGCTCGGGCGCGATCGGTCGGTCGCGTACGCCTGACCGAGCGCGCCCGTCCCGCTCAGCTTTTCGCGATGTCGGCGAGCACGCCGGCCAGCACGGCCGGCTGCGACACGAACGGCGAATGACTGCTGTCGAGCTGGTGCACGTGGGTCGGGTTGCCGGGCGCGAACGCGTCGGCTTCGTCGATGAAGCGCTGCTGCAGCGCGGGCAGGATCACGCGATCCTGCAGGCACTTGATGTAGTGGCGGTCGAGCGCGCCCCACCGTGCGGCGCTCGTCGGGATCGCGGTCGCGAACGGCGTGGCCGGCACGTCGCAGCTCATCAGGTTCGCGACCGCGTCGAAGTCGGCCTGCGACACGTCTTCGTACAGCGCGCGCTGCATCGATTCGCGATACGCGGCGTCGCCGCTGTGCGGATCGATGCGCAGCGCACCGGCCGCGCGCGGGCTCGCGAGCATCAGCGGGCCGAGCAGCTCGCCCCGGTTTTCCGGCGCGCGCACGTAGTCGAGGCCCGGCACGCCGGACGCGGGCATGAACGCCGCGAGATAGACGAGCTTCGCGATCTTCTCCGGCGCGCGTTCGGCCGCCGCGGTGATCGCGAGGCCGCCCATGCTGTGCCCGACCAGCACGACCTTGCCGCGGCCGAGCGCGTACGCGTCGTCGACGGCCTGCATCACCTGCGTCGCGTAGTCGTCGAGCGTCGTGTTCGCGACCGGCGACGGCTCGGCGCCGAACGCGTCCTTGTCGAGCGGCCGTGCGAGATACGACGCGGGAAAGCGGGCATGGATGCCGTGCGCGGGCAGGTCGCGCGCGATCGACAGGTAGCCGCGCGCGGCGAGCGCGGCCGCCACGTGGGCGTAGCACCACGCGCCATGCCACGCGCCGTGCACGAGCACGAAAACGGGATGATCGGACTGCGGGGTGGCGGGGGCGTTCGTCTCCATGGTGTCCGTATTTTTTCGAGAAAGGTGTCATCTTAGACGAACCCGCCGGCATCGAGACGCGATCGCGCGCCCACGTTTCCCGACCGGCAACGAACCGTCCCGTTGTGTCGCGCAGGCGACATTTCGTCCGGATCCGATTTGAATTTGTGCCGAAGCGCGCTAATTTGTTGCTTTGCCTGCGATTGCGCCCCATGAACGTCGACTATCTCTTCTACCGGAAGCCGAACAAACCCGGCCCCTATTCGCTCGACGATCTGGGCGACGTCGCGCCGCCGATCGGCCCGGGCGACCAGGTGCGCGCGGGCATCGCGCGGGTGTTCGAACAGATCGACTGGCAGGAATCGCCCGACGTGCCGGGCGCGTGGTTCGGCACGGGCGGCGCGGTTTTCCAGTTCACCGCCGAGCCCGACGGCCGCGTGACGAGCTTCATGGGCTCGCGCCTCGAGCGCCGCTCGATGCTGCAGCTCACCCGCGAAATGGGGCTCATCGCGCTCGATCTGCAGCGCGACATCGTGTACGGCTGACGCGCCGCGCGGCGTTCGTTCGCCAAAGCGGGCCGCACGCGCGCCAGACGGCGCTCGGCACCCCGCCCCACCTGGCGCGTGTCCGCCATCGAACTTCAAAGATTGCTATACTTTCGGCCAATTCCGGCTTCCGGCCGGTAATTTGTGCCTGTCTGCGTCGATCGTTCGCATATCTCGCACGCATTTGACGCCCTGACCATCCCAGCCGGGCATGGCTTCTTCAATCGCCCCGCGTGGGTGTCTCCGTGGAGCTCGTCTTGGCCGTTTCCCATTCCGTCGTGGACGAACAAGAAACCGACGCCGCTGCCGTCACATCGGGCAGCTCCTTCTATCTGGCGATGCGCATCCTGCCGGCCGCGCAGCGCGATGCGATGTTCCAGGTCTACGCGTTTTGCCGCGCGGTCGACGACATCGCCGACAGCGACCTGCCGCGCGCCGAGCGCAACGCGGGCCTCGATCGCTGGCGCGCGGACATCGACGCATGCTTCGCCGGGCGCCCCCCGCGCCACCTGGCCGCGCTCGATCGCGAGATCCGCGCGTTCAACCTGCAGCGCGCCGATTTCCACGCGATGATCGACGGCATGGCGATGGACGCGGAGCAAGACATCTGCGCGCCCGACGAACCGACGCTCGACCTCTTCTGCGATCGCGTGGCGAGCGCGGCCGGCCGGCTGTCGGTGCGCATTTTCGGGATGCCGGAAGCCGAAGGGATCGCGCTGTCGCACCACCTCGGCCGCGCGCTGCAACTGACGAACATCCTGCGCGACATCGACGACGACGCGGCGATCAACCGGTGCTACCTGCCGCGCGAACTGCTCGCGCGCGAAGGCATCGCGATCACCGATCCGGCGACGATCGTGCGCGATCCGGCGCTGCCGCGCGTGTGCGCGACGCTCGTCGAGCGCGCGCTCGAGCACTTCCGTCAGGCCGACGCGGTGATGGACACCTGCCCGCGTGCGCAGGTGAAGGCGCCGCGCATCATGTCGGGCGCGTATCGCTGCATTCTCGACGCCGCGATCGCACGCGGCTTTGCCGCGCCGCGCGCGCCGCTGCGCAAGCCGAAGGCGCGCATGCTGATGATCGCCGCGCGCTACGCGCTGTTCTGAGTCGACCGACGCGATGCCCAGAACCGTCCACGTGATCGGCGCAGGACTCGCGGGTCTGTCGGCCGCGGTCGAACTGCAACGTCGCGGGCGGCGCATCGTGCTGCACGACGCGCACGCACACGCGGGCGGCCGCTGCCGCTCGTGGTTCGACGGGACGCTGAACACGACGCTCGACAGCGGGCTGCACACGGTTTTCGCGGGACAGCCCGCGACGCAGCGCTACCTGCGCGCGATCGGCGCGGCCGATCAGCTCGCGGGGCCCGCGCTGGCTGAATGCCCGGTTGTGGACATCGCGTCGCAGCAGCGCTGGACGCTGCGTTTCGGCAACGGCCGCTGGCCGTCGTGGCTGTTCGATGCCGCGTCGCGCGCGCCGGGCACGACGCCGCTCGACTACCTCGCGCTCGCGCCGCTCGCGTTCGCGCGCACGGGCCGCTCGCTCGCGCAGACGATGCGATGCGACGGCGTGCTGTGGGATCGCTGGCTGCGGCCGTTTTTCGTCGGGGTGCTGAATATCGAGCCGCGCCACGCGAGCGCCGAACTCGCGCGTGCCGCGCTGTGCGGCACGTTTGCGGCGGGCGGGCCCGGCTGCCGTCCGCTCGTCGCGCGTCGCGGGCTCGGCAGCGCGTTCGTCGAACCGGCGCTGCGGATGCTGCAGCACGGCGGTGCGCAGATCCGCCTGAATTCGCGGCTCGACGCGTTCGAATTCGGCGCGCACGGCAATGCGGTGGATGCGGTGTCGGTCGGCGGCGAGCGCATCGATCTCGCGCCGGGCGACGCGGTCGTGCTGGCCGTGCCGCCCGAAGTCGCGCAGCCGCTCGTGCCCGAGCTCGCCGCGCCCGATACGTTCAGCGCGGTCGTGACCGCGTATTTCGCGCTCGAGAAGCCGGCCGGCGATTCGCTGCAGACGACCGTCGTCAACGGTGTCGTCGATGCGGTGCGGACCGGCGACGGTCTGCTCGCGGCGACGATCCGCGATGCGGGCCGCTGGCTCGACCTGCCGCGCGACACACTCGCGCGACGCATCTGGGAAGACGTCGCACGCGTGAGCGGCGCGAACCCGGAAACCATCCCCGCGTGGCAGCTCGTCGTCGAGCCGCGCGCGGGCTTTGCGGCGGTGCCGTCGCAGGAAATGAAACGGCCGGCCGTGCGCACGCGCTGGACCAATCTTGTACTCGCGGGCGACTGGATTGCCACCGGCTTGCCCGCCACGATCGAGGGCGCGATCCGTTCCGGCCAGCTGGCCGCGGACGTGCTCCAGACGCAATAAACAGAGGGACCGATGAACGATCTCACCGAAATGGCTACCTTGTCCGCCGGCGCCGTGCCGGCCGGCGTCGACGCGGCTGTCGCGCGTGCGACCGACGCGCTGCTGGCCGCCCAGCAACCGGACGGGCACTGGGTCTACGAACTCGAAGCCGATTCGACGATTCCCGCCGAATACGTGCTGCTCGTCCACTATCTTGGCGAGACGCCGAACCTCGAGCTCGAACGGAAGATCGGCAAATATCTGCGCCGCATCCAGCAGGCCGACGGCGGCTGGCCGCTGTTCACCGATGGCGCGCCGAACATCAGCGCGAGCGTGAAGGCGTATTTCGCGCTGAAGGTGATCGGCGACGACGAGAACGCCGAGCACATGCAGCGCGCGCGCAAGGCCATCCATGCGATGGGCGGCGCCGAGATGTCGAACGTGTTCACGCGCATCCAGCTCGCGCTGTACGGTGCGATTCCGTGGCGCGCGGTGCCGATGATGCCGGTCGAGATCATGCTGCTGCCGCAGTGGTTCCCGTTCCACCTGTCGAAAGTGTCGTACTGGGCGCGCACCGTGATCGTGCCGCTGCTGGTGCTGAACGCGAAGCGTCCGCTCGCGAAGAACCCGCGCGGCGTGCGCATCGACGAGCTGTTCATCGATCCGCCCGTCAACGCCGGGCTGCTGCCGCGCCAGGGGCACCAGAGCGCCGGCTGGTTCGCGTTCTTCCGCGTGGTCGACCATGCGCTGCGCGCGGTCGACGGCCTGTTCCCGAGCTATACGCGCGAACGCGCGATCCGTCAGGCCGTGTCGTTCGTCGACGAGCGCCTGAACGGCGAGGATGGCCTCGGCGCGATCTATCCGGCGATGGCCAACGCGGTGATGATGTACGACGTGCTCGGCTATGCGGAAGACCATCCGAACCGCGCGCTCGCGCGCAAGTCGGTCGAGAAGCTGCTCGTCGTGCACGACGACGAAGCGTATTGCCAGCCGTGCCTGTCGCCGGTATGGGACACGTCGCTCGCCGCGCATGCGCTGCTCGAAACCGGCGATGCGCGTGCGCAGGAAGCCGTGCTGCGCGGCCTCGAATGGCTGCGTCCGCTGCAGATCCTCGACGTGCGCGGCGACTGGATCTCGCGTCGCCCGCACGTTCGGCCCGGCGGCTGGGCGTTCCAGTACGCGAACGCGTATTACCCGGACGTCGACGATACGGCCGTGGTGGTCATGGCGATGGATCGCGCGCAGAAGCTCACGCAGTCGGACACGTATCGTGAATCGATGGCGCGTGCGCGCGAATGGGTCGTCGGCATGCAGAGCAGCGACGGCGGCTGGGGCGCGTTCGAACCGGAAAACACGCAGTACTACCTGAACAACATCCCGTTCTCCGATCACGGCGCGCTGCTCGATCCGCCGACGGCCGACGTATCGGGCCGCTGCCTGTCGATGCTGTCGCAGCTCGGCGAGACGCCGCTGAACAGCGAGCCGGCTCGCCGCGCGCTCGATTACATGCTGAAGGAACAGGAGCCGGACGGCAGCTGGTACGGCCGCTGGGGGATGAACTACGTGTACGGCACGTGGACCGCGCTGTGCTCGCTGAACGCGGCCGGCCTGACGCCGGACGATCCGCGCATGAAGCGCGCGGCGCAGTGGCTGCTGTCGATCCAGAACAAGGACGGCGGCTGGGGCGAGGACGGCGACAGCTACAAGCTGAACTATCGCGGCTTCGAGCAGGCGCCGAGCACGGCGTCGCAGACGGCGTGGGCGCTGCTCGGCCTGATGGCGGCCGGCGAAGTGAACAACCCGGCCGTGGCGCGCGGGATCGACTACCTGGTCGCGCGGCAGAACGAAGAAGGCCTGTGGGACGAGACGCGCTTCACCGCGACCGGCTTCCCGCGCGTGTTCTACCTGCGCTACCACGGCTATCGCAAGTTCTTCCCGCTGTGGGCGCTCGCGCGCTACCGCAACCTGAAGCGCGCGAACGCGACGCGCGTCACGGTCGGGATGTAACGCGTGGGCGTGTCACGGCACAACGGCGCATTGCCCGTCATCGCGGTGACGGGGATGGCGTTCGAGGCGCGCATCGCGCGCGGCGACGGCGTCGAGGCCGTGTTCGCCGCGCGGGCCGACCGGCTCGAGCGCGCATTGACCGACGCGACCGCGCGCGGTTGCGCGGGCATCGTCAGCTTCGGCACGGCGGGCGGCCTCGCGCCGGATCTGGCGCCGGGCGCGCTCGTGATCGCGAGCGCGATCGACGGGCCGTTCGGCCGCGTGGAGACCGATGCGGGCTGGAGCACGCGACTCGTCGCCGCGCTGCACGACACGCCGTTGTGGGCGCGTGTCGCGCGCGGCACGGTCGCGGCCGTCGGTGCGCCGGTCGTCGGCGAACAGGACAAGGCGTCGCTGCATCGCGCGAAAGGCGCGCTGGCCGTCGACATGGAGTCGCACATCGCCGCCGCGTTCGCGGCCGCGCGCGGCGTGCCGTTCGCGGTGTGTCGCGCGATCGTCGATCCGGCGTGGCGCACGCTGCCGCGTGCGGCAACGGCCGGCCTGCGCGACGACGGCAGCACGGCGATCCTGCCGATCCTGCGCGAACTGCTGAAGCAGCCGTCGCAGCTCGGCCCGCTGCTGCAGGTCGCCAGTGACGCGCGCGCGGCGCGCACGACCCTGATCCAGGCGCGGCACGCGTTCGAGCGGGCGGGCGCGATGCGGATCGTCTGAGCGGCGCCCCCCTCCTTCCCGCTTTCCGGTTCGCGTTTCGCGCGGACGAAAAAAGAGCGCTGCCATGTGAACTGCACCCCAAAAGTTGGATGCGAATCCAACCTGTGGGGTGTTTTTCATGGCGAAGTACGACGAGAAATTTAAGCGAGAAGTGGTGAGGCGTTACGCACCTGGCCGATACGGCTACAAGAGCATCGCTCGGGAGTTTGGCTTGCATCCCGGGACGGTACAGCGCTGGGTATCAAGCTATGAGCAGCATGGGGCTGCCGGGCTGCGCAAGAAATACAGCCGATACAGTGCGGCATTCAAGCTCAGGGTGCTGCGCAGGATGTGGCGCGATCAGTTGTCTTATCGTCAGGTCGCGGCACTGTTTAACCTTCGAGGCAGGGATGCCGTAAGCGGATGGGAACGCCAGTATCATGAAGGTGGTCTGGGCGCATTGGCGCCCAAGCCCAAAGGACGCCCGAGAAAAATGCCGACGCCGATACCGCCCGCCAAGCCGACAGATGTTGAGACCAAGGACACGCTTACGCGTGAAGCACTACTCGCGGAACTCAAATATCTGCGCGCGGAGGTGGCGTACCTAAAAAAATGGAATGCCTTGGTTCAGGCCAAAGAGGCCGCTGCGCAGAAAAAGCGCAGTTAGTGCTTGAACTGAGGCAAGACCACGATTTATCGGACCTGCTGAGGGCTGCCGGACTAGCTCGCAGCACGTTCTACTATCAAGCCAAAGTGCAGATGGCCGGCGATAAGTACGCCAACCTGAAAGTGCGCATCCGGCAAATCTACGAACGCCACAAGGGCCGCTATGGCTACCGGCGTGTGACGGCCGAACTGCGCCGGGCGGGACAAGCGATCAATCACAAGACCGTGCAGCGCTTGATGCAAGTACTTGGGTTGAAATCCCTAGTGCGGCCCAAGAAGTATCGCTCCTACCGCGGGGAACGGGCTCAGGTGCCGAATCGGCTGGAAAGGCAATTCCGCGCCGAACGGCCGAATCAGAAGTGGGTTACCGACGTGACGGAGTTCAATGTACAGGGCGACAAACTTTATCTCTCCCCGGTTATGGATCTCTACAACGGGGAGATCATCGCTTATGAGACGCAGAGACGCCCGCATTTCAGACTCGTGGGGAACATGCTCAAGAAGGCCCTGGTCAAGCTGACTCCACTGGATGCACCGCTTCTCCATTCCGATCAGGGCTGGCAGTACCAGATGCCGGCGTATCGACGGCAGCTCGCAGCTCGCGGCTTAACCCAAAGCATGTCTCGCAAAGGCAACTGCCTGGACAACGCCGCGATGGAAAGCTTCTTTGGGACGCTGAAGGCGGAGTTCTTCTATCTGAACAAGTTCGCCAGCATCGAGCAGCTTCGAGACGGCTTGCGCCAATACATCCACTACTACAATCACCAACGCATCAAGACCAAACTAAAAGGGCTGAGTCCCGTGCAGTACAGGACCCAGCCCTCATCGGCTTAACCGCCCGTTCCGACCATCCAACTTCTTGGGGTCAGTTCACCATGCAGCGCTCTTTGCTTTTGCGCGACCGCGGTTGCGGCGTTACCGCGCGGCCGGGCTGCTCGCGGGCAGCGTCGGCATCGCCGGCGCGATCGGCGCGCCGTTGGCGGCCGGCGCCGTCGTCGCACCGGCCGAAGCGGCCGCCGGTGCGCTTGCGGGCATCGCGTTGTCGGCACCCGGATCGTCGTACTGCGGCAATCCCGGCGCGGCCGGTGCGTTGTTCGGCGTGGCGCCCGATGCGCCGCCCGCGTCGCCCGGATCCTCGTAGTTCGGGAGCCCCGGCACGCCCGGCGCGGCCGCCGGCACGGCACCCGATTCGCCCGGTTCGTTGTAGCTCGGCGGCGCGGCCGACGCCGACTGGCTCCGGTACGTCAACGACTTGCGCTGCTGCAGGTACGCGTCGCGCACGAACGAATACGGGTCGAGCGCGGCCTGCTTCAGCAGGTCGGTCGCGCCGAGCAGGTCCGAGCGCGCGCTGATGAACTGCGCGATGTACATCGGATTGCGCGCGGCCGGCTCGATGTAGTTCAGCAGGTTGAAGCGCACGTCCACCGCGCGGCCGACGCCGTCGCGGATCGTGCTCGGCCCGAACACGGGCAGCACGAGGTACGGGCCGGACGGCATGCCCCAGCGCGCCATCGTCAGCCCGAAATCCTGATGATGCTTCGGCAGCCCGGCCGGCGTCGCGATGTCGATCAGGCCGGCGACTCCGAACACCGAGTTCATCGCCACGCGCATCAGATCCTGCGTCGCATCGGTGATGCGCAACTGCAGCAGGTTGTTCGCCATGTTGCCGAGATCGCCGAGGTTCGAGAAGAAGTTGCTGATCGCGGTGCGCACCGGCGTCGGCGTGATCTTCTGGTAACCCTTCGCGATCGGCACCGCGATGTTCGAATCGACCGTGTCGTTGAACTTGTACATCGCCCGGTTCATCGGCTCGAGCGGGTCGTTGGGATTGCGGTTCGGTCCCGTCGCGCAGCCGGTCAGCATCGCGCTGGCGGCGACGGTCGCCGCAATGATTCGCACCTTATTCATTGATTCCTTGCGATTGGTTCTTGGCGCGTTTGACGCGCGGTTTGCCCATCAGGACGGGCTGGAACACCACGGCGCCGATCAGCGTACAGGTCAGGGCCAGCGCGAGCAGCTTGCCCATGCTCGACGTGCCCGGATGGTGCGACAGCCACAGACTGCCGAATGCGGTCGCCGTCGTCGCGGCGCTGAACAGCACGGCGTGCGTGAGGCTCGAATGCAGCAGCCCCGTCTGCCCCGCGCGCCACGCCATCACGAAATACACCTTGAACGCGACGCCGACGCCGAGCATCAGCGGCAGCGCGATGATGTTCGCGAAGTTCAGCGACATGCCGAGCACGACGCACATCTCGAGCGTCACGATGCCCGACACGAGCAGCGGCACCAGCGTGCGCAGCACGTCGCCGAAGCGGCGCAGCGTGACCCACAGCAGGATCGTGATCGAGATGATCGACCACAGCGCCGCGTGCAGGAACGCGTTGATGATCGTGTCGGCCGAATGCAGGATCGAGATCGGCCCGCCGGTCGCGCCCGGCTCCGCGGCCTTCACGGCCTTCGCGAAACGGCGCAGCATCGTGTCGTCGTTCGGGTCGACGCCCTTCGGCACCTTCGGCGAGATCTGCACGAGCGCGTGGCCGTCCGGCGCGACCCAGTCGCGCACGAGCGCCGGCGGCAGCGATTCGCGCGTGATGTCCTGCGGCTGCAGCAGCGACGCGAGCTGGTCGAGCGCGATGCGCAGCGTATCGGAGAACGCACGTTCGGCGCGATCGCGCGTCGCGCTGTCGGCGGCGGCGAGCTTCGCGAGCGACGCGGACAGGTGCTGCGCGGCCGCGGCGCCCGGGCCCGGGTGATCTTCGGCCGCATAGCTCAGCAGGTCGGACACGCGTTTGAGCGCGGCCACGCGCTGCGCGTCGGTCGCGGGCGGCGCGGCCGGCTGCGTCAGCGCGGGCAGCAGCTCGCTCGCGGCTCCGGCGATCGCCGCGCGCTTGGCCGGCTGGTCGGCGGGGATGAAGGTCGACAGCGTGGTCGTGCGGCCGACTTCGGGCAACGCGTCGAGGCGCTTCGCGGCCGCATCGGCTTGCGCGAGCGACGGCGCGAGCAGCGTGACGTCGTTGACGGCGGCTTGCGGCGAATCCTTCAGCGCGAGCAGCGTCGCCATCGATTCGCTGTTCGGATCCTTCAGGTGCAGCGGGTTGAAGTCGAAATGCAGGAACGCGAGCAGCGGCAGCGCGCCGATCACGACCGCGAGCGTGCCGATCAGGATCGGCTTGCGATGGCGATCGAGGTAATCGTCGACCGGCGCGAGCCACGGAAAGCCCGGCGTCTTCGATTCGCCCGGCGGCGCGAACAGACGCAGCAACGCGGGCAGCAGCGTGAGCGTGGTCAGCAGCGCGACGAACATCCCGACGCCCGCGATCATGCCGAGCTCGGATACGCCGCGATAGGCGGTGGGGATGAACGAGAAGAAGCTCGCCGCGACGGCCGCGGTGGCCAGCGCGAGCGGCATGCCCATCGAGTGCGCGGCGCCGATCAGTGCGTGATCGATGCGCGCGTCGCGGAAGCGTTCCTCGCGGTACTTCACGCCGTACTGGATCGAGAAGTCGACGCCGAGGCCGACGAACAGCACCATGAACGCGACCGAGATCATGTTCAGCGAGCCGACCATCGCGAGGCCGAGCGCGGCCGTCACGACGAGGCCGACGAACAGCGTGACGAGCACCGAACCGATCATCCGCTTCGAGCGCAGCGCCAGCCACAGGATGACGAGCACGGCGAGCAGTGTGAGCGCGCCGTTGAGCGCGGCGCCGTCTTCGACCGACGCGAATTCGTCGTCGGCGAGCGGTTGTTCGCCGGTCAGGCGCACGACCGCGCCGTAGCGTTTTTCGAGGTCGAGCGAGCGGGCGGCGTCGCGGATCACCTGGCTCGTTGCCGCGCCGGCCTTCAGCGCGCCGTAGTTGACCACCGGCTGCACGGTGACGAACGCGCGCGCGGGCTGCCGCGCGGCATCGTTGTCGACCAGCGCGCGCCACGAGAACGCGGCCGGCTTGCCGGCCAGCACGTCGTCGACCGTCGCCGCGCTGCGCGCGAGCAGCTTCGCCATCGCGGGCAGCTTCACCTGGCCGGTCAGGAGCGGCTGGCCGAGCGTGGTGGACAGCGTGGTGGCGAGCCCGGTGAGGCTCGGGTTCTTCGCGAGTTCATTGACGAGCGGACGCGCGCTCGCGAGTTGCTCGGTCGTATCGGAAACATCCTGCGGCGACAGGAACAGCAGCCCGTTGTGCTCGAAGAACGGCCCGCCGCCCGGTTCGGCGACCGGGCCGATGCGGCCGGCGTCGGCATCCTTGCGCAGCGCTTCGGTCAGCGCATGCGCGGCGGCCGTCGCGAATTCGGGCGCGGGCGCCTCGACGACCGCGAGGATCGTGCCGTTGCGTTGCGGGAACGCCTTATCGACGGCCTTGCCGAGCGCGGCCCATTGCGGTTCCGCATCGACGAGCTTGCTGATGTCGGTGTTGATCTTGAAATGCTGCGCGACGTAGACGCCGCTGAAGGCGGCGATGACGAGCGACAGGACGACGACCCAGACGGGGCGGCGCACCGACCACGCAACGAGTCGGACGATGAGAGATGTCACCATGTGGCGGTGGGGAGCGGCTGGCAAGGGCAAAGTAGCCAAGTATACCGGCGCGACGACGCGACGGTCGTGACGTTGGGAGATTCGGGGCGGGAAGGATATTTGCTCCCGGCGCGGCAAACGGATCGCGCGGCCGGTTCATTTGTATGAGGATATTGACATAATCGGCGCGGCAGGGCGTCGACGCCCCGTTCGCGGGCCTGTGACAAACGGCGCTGAAAGGTAACAGTCGGTCACCGGGCGGCAACGCGGCGTCAGGCCCGGTATACTTTGCTCCACCGGCCGATGCAAAGCGCCGGCCGTTTTTTCCCATCGAGTGCGAAATTCGTATGAAACGTCATTTGTTTGCTTTCGTCGCGGCGGCCGCCGTGTCAGTTTCCGCTTTCGCGCAGAGCGCGCCGGTCGACGTCGTCCGCACCGCGGTCGAGGGCACCGTCAATGCGATGAAGGCCGATCCGGCCGCGCGCGGCGGCGACATGGCGAAAATCACGCAAGTCGTCGAGCAGCGTTTCCTGCCCGTGACGAACTTCGAGCGCACGACGCGCATCGCGATCGGCGACGCGTGGAAGCAGGCCACGCCGCAACAGCAGCAGGAGCTGTACAAGCAGTTCCGGTTGCTGATGACGCGCACCTATGCCGCGTCGCTCGCGCAGCTCGGCAACCAGGACGCGAAGTTCTCGTTCAAGGCCGGCGGCGCGTCGGGCGCCGACGCGCTCGTGCAGTCGACGGTCACGACGCCGGGCGACAGCCAGTCGGTCGGCTATCGTCTCGGCAAGGTCGGCAACGACTGGAAGATCTACGACATCGACATGTCGGGTGCGTGGCTGATCCAGGTCTACCAGGGTCAGTTCAAGAACCAGATCGCGACGGGCGGGATCGACGGGCTGATCGCGTATTTGCAGAAGCACAATTCGCGGACGAACTGACGGCTGTTGCGCGTCGTTCGGATGCAAGGAAGGCGCCTTCGGGCGCCTTTTCTGTTCGTAGGTCGGTCGAGCGGTAGAGAGGGGATGGGTTACTGCGCGATGCTGACTCAGCGAATTACATACGAAGCGAGAAAAACAGCATCGTAGCGGTAATCAATGTGGCCAAGGAGCACGGTACCTTTTGCGGTGTTGCTCGTCGCCGCCCTACTCTCCAGCCCGCGAAGGCAAACTCGAGCGATGGCCCAATCTGAAACCCGACTAGCAGAGCGACAAGCGGTCACGGCGGTGAGCACAGGTCGATCTCATGGCAACCGGCCCGAAGGCAGTCGCAAGCCGATATGAATTCGCCAGTTGATCCGGCTTCCGATCCAGCATGCGAGCCAAGTCGCGATCAGGCCGGCGATCCAGTACAGGGGCGAGTATCCGACGCGTCTCATTTTGCATTGCCCGTGGGCCGGATGGTTAATGGGATTTCCTGCGAGTCACGACAACTGCGGCGGCCATTGCGAAAATTAAAATCAATCCGCCCCATGCGGCGAAAAACAGATTCGCGATCTCGGGGTTCGTGTCGAAGAGGCTTCCCTTGCCGCGCAGGACGAATGCCCCGTACACGTAGAGCGCTCCCCAACAGATCATTGTCGCGAGTGCCCCACCGACAAGTGCGCCTACTACCACAGTCACGAGTTTCATTGGACGGGAAAAAACAAGATAGTTTTCGAATTTCGGAAATCCGACCAGATGCCCGGTAAGACTATATTCCATGAAATCCGCACGCCCGATCCGAAGCCGGTGAGTTTGCTCCCGTTCCAGAGGTCGATGTGACCGCCACTCAAGTTGTCTGGTGAGTCGCCATCCTGCAGCCAATAGCCGTCGAAGAATATGATTCCGGTCCGCCCGGATACCTTACGCGCCCAATTCGGTCCCGTGATGTTCTCGGGAGCCAGTACGCCCGCGACCGGCCGCAGCTTCAACCACTCCGCGAGCTCGTATGCGCGAGTCGCGGTCGGCTTGCCGTCGATCAGAAGTCGGCCCAGCGTCGGTTTGCCAGGCATCGGCCGAACCTGTTTCTGCGAAAACGACTTCATTGCGATGCCGACCTTGTGCAGCGTCACACTTATCCGGATCGCACACTGGTTCTTGTACTGTCCGTTCGGATCATCGTACGGGTTTCCGTGCGGGTAGTTGTTCCAGAGCTCGGAAAACGTCACGGACTTCAACTCGACTACCTTGTGCGATTTCGGCACGGCGGTCGTCTTCACGGCTGTTCTCGGGTTCGGCATTATGCGTCCCCGCTCAATCTGGCGAGGGCTTCGTCGCCCCAGTAGACGATGTATTCATCCTCACTCGCAGTGTGAATGCGCGGCAGATAACCGCGGTCGTCGAGGTGGCCCGAGTGGATGCGTCCGTCCGACGTTTCGATAACGTACGGATAACCGATTGACGCACCACTTCCGATGACGTGGACGGATTCGTCGTAAGTGCCTGCGATGATCGACACGACGCTGCCATCCCGATTTCTTCCGGATGTCATAACACCTGACGTTTCCGCCATGTCGTCGCACCATGATTCGCCGGCGAGAACCGCAACGATGCGTGGTGGGGTTGGGCAGCCGCATAAGACGACATCACCGTCCGCGGCTGTTTCGCCCATGAATTTGAGGCGTCGTGGCCCGCCGGCCTTGGCGATCGGTCCGGTACCTTGACATGCATCGCAGAACGCGAGACCGCCGATCAACGCAACCTGACGGCCGGGGCTGCCGAAAGTGAATGTCGGCCCCGCGTAGGCAAGAATGCTTCCCCCGGTTTCCAACGCGTCTCCGACCACCGCGATACGGCGCATCATGATTTCGCTCCTCGGTTCTGGTCGCCAACCCGTGTCGGCGATACCGTGTGCCGCATGACGACGTCACGCACTCGAATGCGCGGCTCATGAAGATGTCGCCCGCTGCGGCAAGCGAAAGGATTCCATCGCCCCAGGGTGAGATCGATTGGACAAGTATGAAATTGGAAGGTGAATTGCGCGTCGCGCGAGCAATCCGGGCGCGCTTGGCCTACCGCCGCCGATGCTCGACCGCGAACTTGATCAGTTCGGCCTGCCCCTCGATCTCCAGCTTGCGCTTCAGGTTGAGCCGGTGCGTCTCGACCGTGCGCACCGACAGCCCCGTCTGTTGCGCGATCTGCTTGCTCGACAGTCCTTCGGCCAGCGCGTCGAGGATGTCGCGTTCGCGCGGCGTCAATCGATCCAGCGGCGACGCGGTCGCGCTGGCCTGGATCATCCGCGCGGCCAGCCCTTCGCTGAAGAACGTCTGCCCGGCCAGCACCGCGCCGATCGCCCGGACGATCTCGCTCGCGGGCGAATCCTTCAGCAGATAGCCGCTCGCGCCGGCGCGCACCGCCTGCGTCACGTACTCGATGTTGTCGTGCATCGACAGCATCAGCACGCGAATGCCCGGAAAACGCTCGTGGAACACGCCGGCGAGCGTGATGCCGTTCATGCCGTTCATGCCGACGTCCATCAGCGCGAGATCGGGTTCGAGCGACGCGGCCAGCGCGAGCGCCTCGTCCGCGTTGCCGGCCTCGCCGACCACCGACAGATCGGCCGCTTCGAGCCGCATCCGCAAGCCGTCGCGCACGAGCGGGTGATCGTCGACGAGCAGCAGCCGGGCGGCGGGACGGACGGTATCGGGGGCGCTCATGGGCAAAGGTCTCCGGTCAGGGGGCGCGTGTTCAGGCGGCGGCGCGCTGCAGCGGCACGCGTGCGGCCACGACGGTATGGCCGACCTGCGACGTGACCGACAGCGTGCCGCCGAGCGCGTCGAGGCGCTCGCGCATGTTGCGCAGGCCGATGCCGCGGCGCGCGTCGGCCTGCGAGCGTTCGGCGTCGAAGCCGCAGCCGTTGTCGGCGATCGTCAGCGTGACGGTTTGCGTGCCGACGTCGAGCGTGACGGCCGCGCGCGACGCCCGTGCATGATGCACGATGTTGCTCAGCGCTTCCTGCGCGATCCGGAACAGCGCGGTGTTGACGGCTTCGGGCAGCGGCCGCGTGCCGCTGTGCGCGACCTGCGTATAGCCGATGTCGATGCCGCTTTCGGCGCCCAGCTCGCGCACGAGTTGCTCGAGCGCGGCCGCGAGGCCGAGATCGTCGAGCATCGACGGCCGCAGCGCATGCGAGATGCGCCGGACTTCGCGCAGCGTGTCGCCGAGCCGCCCGACGCCCGACGCGAGCGCCTGCTCGGCTTCGGGCACGCGCGACGTGCCGCGCTCGAAGCGCGCGAGCGCGGATTCGAGCATCAGCTTCGCGGACACCATCATCTGGCTGATCCCGTCGTGCAGTTCGCGCGACAGCCGCGCGCGCTCCTGCTCCTGCGATTCGACGACGCGCTGCGCGAGCAGCTTGAGTTTCGCATCGGCGCTGCGCGACTCGCTGACGTTCAGCACCAGCGCGCACACGGCGATCGCCGCCGCGCCGGTGAGCGCGATCGCGGTGAGCCAGCTCATCGTGCGCTCGATGTTCGCGGACGCGCGCGCGTCGATGCGCTGCAGTGCGGTGTCGACGTCGTCGAGATAGATGCCGGTGCCGACCATCCAGCCCCAGCGCTCGAGCGCGACGACGTAGCCGAGTTTCGGCGCGACGCGGCCCGTCGACGGCCGCTGCCATGCGTAGCGCACGTAGCCGCCGCCCTGCGAAGCCGCGCCGATCAGCTTCTGGATGGTCAGCGCGCCTTGCGGATCGCGCATCGACCAGAAGTTGTGGCCGACGCGCTCGGGCTCGCGCGGATGCATCAGCGAATTGCCGTGCAGGTCGTAGACGAAGAAATAGCCGTCGGGGCCGAAATCCATCTTCTGCAGCATCGCGAGCGCCTGCGTGCGCAGCAGCGCGTCGTCGCGCGCGTTGCGGCCGCTCGCGTCGTAGAGCGGCATGATCGCGCTGGTCGCGAGCTCGACGTAGTGTTTCAGCTCGACTTCCTTGCTCGACAGGTACGCGGCCTGGATCGTCGCGTGCTGCGTGCGCGCGAGCGACGTCGCCTGTTGGCGCACGCCGAAGCCGATGCCGGCGATCGCGAGCAGGAACGGCACGATGGCCAGAAGGAAGATCTTTGCCTTGAGTCTCATGGTGGTGCGAAGCGGCCGCGAGCCCGCGCGGCCGGCGAGGGGCGGCCGGCTTGGCGCGGGCCGACCGCGGGCTGGGCCCGCGGTGGCGCGGTGGCGTATCGAGCCGATATTGTCGGCGATTTTGCCTGCGGACGGCGGTCGCCCCACTGCTGCCCGTATGCTCAGGCGCGCCGCGATGCGAGTTCGTCCGGCGGTGTGGCCGCCTGCACGACGATGCGGTTGCGCCCGCCTTCCTTCGCGCGGTACAGCGCATCGTCGGCCAGCTTCAGCGCGGCCTGGATGTTGTCGTCGCGTTCGGGATAGCTGGTCGTCACGCCGATGCTCACCGTCAGCCGGCCGGCCGTGCCGGCGTCGTGCCGGATGCCGAGATCGAGAATGCCGGTGCGGATCGTTTCGGCGATCGTCACCGCGCCGTCCGTGTCGATGTCCGGCAGCACCACGACGAATTCCTCGCCGCCGTAGCGCGCCGCATAGTCGGCCGGGCGGCGCAGGCAGCCGGCGATGCAGTGGCCGACCGCGGCGAGGGCGTCGTCGCCGGCCTGGTGGCCCTGCGTGTCGTTGTAGCGCTTGAAGTAATCGACGTCGATGAACAGCAGCGACAGCGCATGTTGCGAGCGCGCGGCACGCCGCCATTCGCGCGCGAGCGTGACGTCGAGCATCCGGCGGTTGTCGAGCCCCGTCAGGCCGTCGGTGCGCGCGAGTGCCTGCAGCTCGGTTTCCGCGCGATGGCGCTTGCGCAATTGCACGTCGAGCAGCAGCGACAGGCCGACGAAGCCGATCGCGAGCACGACCATCGCGGAGCCGATCGGGATCGCACGGTCGTACCACGCGGCGTAAGTGTCCGCTTCGGAGCGCGCGACCATGACGATGAGCGGCAGGTGTTCGAGGTGGCGGAACACGTACAGGCGCCGCACGCCGTCGATCGACGCGGTATCGGCGAAGCTGCCTTCGCTGGCGGTCATGAATTGCCGGAACGTGCTCGCGCGGCTGATGTCGCGGCCGACGATTTTGGGGTCGTACGGCTCGCGCGCGACCATCCTGCCGTCCGTGTTGATCAGCGCGACCGAGCCGCGATCGCCGAGCGACAGGCGCGAGAACAGGTTCTGGAAATATTCGAGTCGGATCGACATCACCGCGACGCCGCCGAACGAGCCGTCGGGCCGCGTGATGCGTCGGCTGAGCGCGATGCTCGGCGAGCCGCCGCGCAGCCGCGAATGATATGGATCGCTGACGTACAGGCCGACGTCGGGCCGGTCGCGGTGCACGGTGAAATACGGCTCGTTGCCGAAGTTGGCCTGGCGCGGCACGTCGCTCTTGCCGTCGACCGCGATGTCGCCTTTCGCGTCGAGCACGTAAATGCCGCCGAGGTACTTGGCCGTCGTCGCGCGGTCGAACAGCACCTGGCGGCGCAGCGGCATCGGCAAGGCGACGACCGCGGGGTCGTTCATGCCTTCGACGACGGCCTGCAGCGACAGCGAATAGATCTCGATGTTGCGTTCGATGTCCCACGACGCGATCAGCGCGAGATTTTGCTGCATGCTGCGCGAACGGTCGCGCGCATCGATCCGGCCTTCGTACAGCACGATCCCGCACAGGAGCAGCAGGATCAGCGCGATCAGCAGCCCCGTGTAGAAGATCAGATGCGGCAGCAGGAACCGGCGCAGATGAGCGGCGACACGGCTCGTCAGGCCGGATTCGCTGGGCACTGCGTAGTCGGTTTCTGCCATGGTCCGTGGATCGGAGAGGCATCGTCGCCGGGCGGCGGGCCGATGCGATTATTCGTATGACTGCGGGTGGCGACCCGGTGCGCGGCCCTTTCCGTGCATGCCTGCCGTTCAGCGGAGAAAACCGGCGCCGATTATCGGCAATCGCGGCCGGATAAACCGATAAATCCTGTATTCACTGTTAACATCTGCCGCAATTCGACGATCCGACGAATTGCGCGGCGCGAATGCCACGGAGTATAACGCGCGTGTTTGCGTGCGCGGAAAATGTCGCAAGCCATTGATCAGGGTCAAATTACGGCATGATCCGGCGCTTGCCGATATCGGGCGGAGCGTTGTGGCGCAAGGCTTTGCGGGGCGGCGGGACAGGTCGCGCGGCAGACGGTTGCGAACCCCGGCGAATCAACGGCCGGCGGGCGTCGTCCGCGAAAGCGCACGACAGGCGCCCATTATCGGTTTCAACGCTCGGGTGAGCGCGAATATGAAAACGGGCAGCCGCGAGGCTGCCCGTTTCGCGAGGCCGGCGTACGGCCGGCACCCGGCATGCGGGCGCGCCCGCATGCGCAGGATCATGCGCCGTGCCGTTGCGCCTTGAACGCGAGCCGGAACCGATGCAGCAGCGGCTCGGTATAGCCGCTCGGCTGCGACGTGCCTTGCAGCGCGAGCGCGCACGCGGCCTGGAACGCGGTCGACTGGTCGTAGCCGGGCGCCATCGGGCGATAGTTCGGGTCGCCGGCGTTCTGCTGGTCGACGACGCGGGCCATCCGCTTGAACACGTCGAGCACGAATGCCTCGGTGATCACGCCGTGGCGCAGCCAGTTCGCGATGTGCTGGCTCGAAATGCGCAGCGTCGCGCGATCTTCCATCAGGCCGACGTCGTGGATGTCCGGCACCTTCGAGCAGCCGACGCCCTGTTCGACCCAGCGCACGACGTAGCCGAGAATGCCCTGCGCGTTGTTCTCGACTTCGCTGAGGATCTCGGCCTCGCTCCACGCGGCGCGCTCGACGACCGGCACCGTCAGCAGCCCTTCGAGCAGCGCGTCGCGCTCGCTCGCGTACGGCGTCTTCTCGAGTTCCTGCTGGACGGCCTGCACGTCGACGAGGTGGTAGTGCAGCGCGTGCAGCGTCGCGGCGGTCGGCGACGGCACCCATGCGGTGTTCGCGCCGGCGCGCGGATGCGCGATCTTCTGCTCGAGCATCGCGTGCATCAGGTCCGGCATCGCCCACATGCCCTTGCCGATCTGCGCGCGGCCGCGCAGGCCGGCCGACAGGCCCGCGAGCACGTTGTTGCGCTCGTACGACTGGATCCACGCCGACGACTTCATGTCGCCCTTGCGGATCATCGGGCCCGCTTCCATCGCGGTGTGCATCTCGTCGCCGGTGCGATCGAGGAAGCCGGTGTTGATGAACGCGACGCGCGCGGCGGCGGCGGCGATACACGCGGCGAGGTTCACGCTGGTGCGGCGCTCCTCGTCCATGATGCCCATCTTCAGCGTGTTGCGCGGCAGGCCGTACAGATCCTCGATGCGCGCGAACAGCGTGTCGGCGAACGCGACTTCGGCCGGGCCGTGCATCTTCGGCTTCACGATGTAGATCGAGCCCGTGCGCGAATTGCGCTTGGCCTTCAGGTCGTGCAGCGCGCACAGCGTCGTGACGACGCCGTCGAGGATCCCTTCCGGAATCTCGTTGCCGTCACGGTCGAGCACCGCGCCGTTGGTCATCAGGTGGCCGACGTTGCGCACGAACAGCAGCGAGCGGCCGTGCAGCGACAGCGTGCCGCCGGCCGGCGTCGTGTACTCGCGATCGGCGTTCAGGCGGCGCGTGAAGACCTTGCCGCCCTTCGCGACTTCCTCGGCGAGCGTGCCCTGCATCAGGCCGAGCCAGTTGCGGTAGAGCTGGACCTTGTCGTCGGCGTCGACCGCCGCGACCGAATCCTCGCAGTCGATGATCGTGCTGACCGCGGCTTCGAGCACGACGTCCTTCACGTTCGCGAGATCGGCGCGGCCGATCGGCGTCGACGCATCGATCTGGATCTCGAGGTGCAGGCCGTTGTGCTTCAGCAGGATCGCGGACGGCGCATCGGCCGCGCCCTGGTAGCCGACGAATTGCGCGGGCTGCGCGAGATGCACGACGCCCTTGCCGGTTTCGACCGCAAGCTGACCGTCCTGCACGCGGTAGCGCAGCGCGTCGCGGTGCGAGCCGCTCGCGAGCGGCGCGGCGTTGTCGAGCACGCCGCGCGCGTAGTCGATCACGCGCTGGCCGCGCGTCGGGTTGTACGCGGTGGTGCGTTCGGCGCCGCCGTCTTCCGGCAACGCGTCGGTGCCGTACAGCGCGTCGTACAGGCTGCCCCAGCGCGCGTTCGCGGCGTTCAGCGCATAGCGCGCGTTCGACAGCGGCACGACGAGCTGCGGGCCGGCCTGCGTGGCGATCTCGCTGTCGACGTTCGCGGTGGCTGCCGCGACGTTCGACGGGACCGGCACGAGATAGCCGATTTGTTCGAGGAATGCGCGATACGCGGCATGGTCGCGTACCGGGCCGGGGTGCGCGCGATGCCACGCGTCGAGTTCCTGCTGCAGGCGGTCGCGTTCGGCGAGCAGCTCGCGGTTGCGCGGCGCGAGATCGTGCACCAGGGCCGAGAAACCGCTCCAGAACGCGGCCTTGTCGATGCCGGTGCCCGGCAGCGCTTCGTTTTCAATGAACTGGCTCAGCGCTGGCGCGACTTGCAGTCCTGCTTGGTCGATCATCGTGAATCCTCCCGGGGAATGAAAAACGCGTGCGGCTTGGCTGGTTATTCCGCGACGCTTCGTGTGCCGGCGCGGGCGATCTGCGCGTCCTGTTCGGACTTTACGCCAGACACGCCGATCGCGCCCGTTATCCGGCCGCCGACCGCGACCGGCACGCCGCCTTCGAGCGATCCCGTCGGCGGCGCGCTCAGGAACGCGGTGCGGCCACCGTCGATCATATCCTCATACGCCTTCGTCTCGCGACGGCCGCGCGCCGCCGCGCGCGTTGTCGCCGATGCCGGTTGCGCAAGAGATGAATATCGGGGCGGTGGACAGGCGGTTGCGCGGCGGCGCGGATGGGGCGCAACCTCGGCGGCAACCGCTAGAATTGCGGTTTTCGCCCGGAATACGTCCATGTCTTTTGCCTCGCTTGGCCTGATCGAGCCGTTGCTGCGTAATGTGCAGAGCCTCAATTACCAGACACCCACGCCGGTGCAGGCCAAGGCGATTCCCGCCGTGCTCGGCGGCAAGGACGTCATGGCCGCGGCGCAGACCGGCACCGGCAAGACGGCCGGCTTTGCGCTGCCGCTGCTGCAACGGCTGGTGCAACACGGCCCGGCGGTGTCCAGCAACCGCGCGCGCGTGCTGGTGCTGGTGCCCACGCGGGAACTGGCCGAACAGGTGCTGCAAAGCTTCGTCGAATACGGCAAAGGGCTCGATCTGCGATTTCTGGCCGCGTACGGCGGCGTGAGCATCAATCCCCAGATGATGAAGCTGCGCAAGGGCGTGGATGTGCTCGTTGCCACGCCGGGCCGCTTGCTCGACCTCCATCGCCAGAACGCCGTGCAGTTCGATCAGGTGCAGGCGCTGGTGCTGGACGAAGCCGACCGCATGCTGGATCTCGGCTTCGCGCGCGAACTCGACGCGGTCTTTGCCGCATTGCCCGACAAGCGCCAGACGCTGCTGTTCTCGGCCACGTTCTCCGACGAAATCCGGAAGATGGCGGCGGGCATTCTGCGCAACCCGGTCGATATCAGCGTCAGCCTGCCCAACGCCACGGCGAGCAAGATCAAGCAATGGGTGGTGCCGGTCGACAAGCGGAACAAGCCCGATCTCTTCATGCACCTGGTGGCGCAAAACAAGTGGGAGCACGCGCTGGTATTCGTCAAGACCCGCAATGGCGTCGATTATCTGGCGCTCATGCTGGAGAAAGCGGGCTACGCGGTCGATACGATCCACGGCGACAAGCCGCAACCCGCGCGTTCGCGCGCGCTGGAGCGATTCAAGACGGGTGAGGTGCAGATGCTGGTCGCCACCGACGTGGCGGCGCGCGGGCTGGATATCGACGATCTGCCGCTGGTGATCAACGTCGATCTGCCGATCGTCGCGCAAGACTACGTGCACCGTATCGGCCGCACCGGTCGCGCGGGCGCCAGCGGCGTGGCGGTGTCTCTCGTGTGCGCCGATGAAGCGCCGCAACTGGCCGCGATCGAAGCACTGATCCGGCAGACGCTGCGGCGGGAAGAAGAGCCGGGTTTCGAAGCCGAACACCGCGTGCCGGAAACCAGCGCGACGGGCCAGATCATCAAGAAACCGAAAAAGCCGAAGAAGCCCAAGGTGCCGCACGCTGCGCCGGTCGCCAGGCAGGCGCCGGGCAAGCAGCCGCGTACGCAAGGTGGCGAAGCCAAGCGCAAGTCCGGCGCGCAGCATGCGACGGCCGCGGGTCAGGATCGGGACTACACCATCGGTAGCCCGTTCAGCGTGCAGAAGCCGCGCAGCAAACCTGCGGCCAAGCCGCCGGCGGGGAAGGCTGCCGGCAAATCTGCCGGCGGGCGTGGCAAACCTGGCAAACCGTCCAGGTAGACTGAACCCTTCCCTTTCAACGTGCCCGATACGATCGAACCGTCCGATGCAGTGACCGCGGTTCGGAACCGCGCTGCCGGTTTTCTCGTTCGCGACCTGAAACCGCGCGCGATCGCGGCTTCCCCGCGTGACCCATGATGGGCGATGACTGAAGTGAGAGATGGAATGACGACGAAATTCGACAAGACGACGACGGCGGCGATCGCCGCCTTTGCCCAACTGGATTTCTACACGGCCGCGCAAGCGATGCGCGCCGAGGCCGATTACGACCGCGAACGAGACCAGTGGATCTCGCGCTATATCGACGAGCATGGCGGCGGCGTGGACGATGCGGAATACGACGCGCTGCACGCGCAGGCGCAGGCCACGCCGGAATACGCGGAGTTCATCGACGGCGTTCGGCGGGAAATTCTGGCGTACTTCGGCGTGACCGACGATCAACTGGACTGCATTGCCGTGCTGCGCGAAGACGACAGCGATGCGCTTTGGGCGGAAGTCAACCGGCAGCGCAGCGCGCTGGGAACCGGTGAAGTGCGCGGAGATCTCTGACCGGGACCGTCATTCGTCGACAGGTTTGGGGGCGCCATTCGAAGGTCGGCGCCGCACCGCGTATCGGACGCTCGCCTGTCGATCAATCTTCTCGCGCCAGTCGTAGCAGGATATCGGCGAGGGCGCGAATTTTCGGTTGTGCCGCCCGTTGCGGCGGATAGACGAGGAAGTAGGAAAGGCCGTCTTCAGCCACATCCTCGAACGGTGTCACGAGCGATCCGGCACGGAGTCGGTCTCGCGCCATGCGCGGGTCGCCGATTGCAATTCCGTGTCCTTCCGTCGATGCCGCGAGCGTCAATTCGAGGGTATCGAATACGAGCCCGCGTCCCGCATCGATCTGGCGTGCCCCCACGTGATCGAGCCAGCATCGCCACTCTGCGCGGCTGGGCCCGGGATGGAGCAAATCGACATGCGCGAGGTCGGCAACGGATCGCAGCGATGTCGCCAATGCGGGCGCGCACATTGGCGTGAGCCGCTCGGGAAACAGCGGTATCGCTTCCGTGCCGGTCCATTGTCCCGTGCCCCGCACGATGATGGCGTCGACGTCGGACGTGGCGAAATCCGGCGTGTCGTCCGCGGATGTCGAAATACGCAGCTCCGTCCCGCTCATCGCGCGATGAATGTCCGGCAGCCGTGGGAGCAACCAGCGAACGGCGAACGTGGACGGCAACTTCAACGTGAGCACCGAGGTCGCCCGTGCATGGGCATCCGCATGCCCGACCAATTGCGCGAGCACGTCGACCGCGACCGTCAGCAGTGCATTGCCTTCCGGCGTCAACGTCAGCCCCGATACATGGCGCACGAACAGTGCGCATCGGTAATGCGTTTCCAGCTGCTGTATCTGGCGGCTCACTGCGCCCTGCGTGCGGCAGAGATGATCCGCGGCCTTGCTGACGCTGCCCAGCTGCGCCGCGGCGACGAACGACTGAATCGCCGCCAGCGGCGGGAGCGGCCGCGTCAGATCGGCCAGCGGATATGCATGCGCCGCATACCCGGGTTGCAAATTTTTCGATTGTTCGGTCATCGGTGCGTCGCTATCGTGCGTCTACCGGATGCCCTGTTCTCGCGAATGAACGGGGTCGTCGACGAATGATCGGAGGATAATTTTGGGCTCAACGTCGGAATCACTCTACACGGAACAGGTTCGCGCTTACCTTCGGGAGCTGGAGCGAGGCGACGTCAGCGCCATTTGCGCGCTGTTTACGCCGGACGCGCAGATTTTCTCGCCATTTCTCGGCTGGATGCATCCCGGGCCCTTCTTTTCGAAGGTCGCTGCCGCATCGGGAGCAAGCAGGATCACGCCGATCGATATCTGCGTCAGCACGAGCGGGGCTCGACGTGCGACAGGTTACTTCATCTACGACTGGACCCTGAAAGACGGTTCGGTGGCGCGCTTCGAATGCGTCGACGTGTTCGAGTTCGACACGGCGGGGCTCATCGAACGGATGGTCATCGTGTACGACACCCATCCGATTCGCAGTACGGTCGGCGACAAGTATGCCTAGTTGAATCGATGTCGGGCAAAGTCGTGCCCTGACGCCCACGCGCGTCGAAGCTCCGCCGAGCGACGAGTTCGATCGGTCGATGACGTCGAAGCCTGGACGGCGGGCCGGGTTCGCCAGGCGACCCTACCCGGATCTGCAACAAAATCCGCAACGAAAAAAGCCCGCCGAAGCGGGCAACCTCACGATGCGGAGGGGGAGATACGAAAATGCAGCCGGCGCGCGTTCAGCCCTTCGTCGCACCGAACGTGAGCCCGGCGACGAAATGCTTCTGCATCGCGAAGAACATCGCGACCGACGGCAGCGCGGCGAGAATCGATCCGGCCGATACAAGATTCCACGACGTCGTCCATTGCCCCTTCAGCGCCGCGACGCCCGCTGTGATCGGCGCCGCCTCGTCGCCTTGCGTGAGGCACAGCGCCCAGAAGTAATCGTTCCACACGAACGTGAACACGAGAATCGCGAGCGCGGCGAGCGCCGGCCGGATCAGCGGCAGCACGATTCGCCAGAACACCGTCCATTCGCCCGCGCCTTCGATGCGCGCTGCCTCGATCAGCTCGAACGGCAACTGCTTGATGAAGTTGCGCAGGAACAGCGTGCAGAAGCCCGTCTGGAACGCGACGTGAAACAGGATCAGCGCTTCGACGGTATTGAACACGCCGAGCCGCAGCGACAGGTCGCGCACCGGAATCATCAACACCTGCACCGGCACGAAATTGCCGGCGACGAACGTGCCGAACAGCGCGGTATTGCCGCGAAACCGATAGGTGGCGAGCGCGAAGCCGGCCATCGCCGCGAGCGCGATCGAGCCGATGACCGACGGCACGGTGATCTGCACGCTGTTCCAGAAGTAATGCAGCATCGGCGACGTGGTCAGCGCGTCGCGATAGTTCTCGATCATCGCGAAGCGGCGCGGCCAGCCCCAGTAGTGACCTTCGACGAGCTCCTCGGTCGAGCGCACCGACGTGACGAACACCGCGATCATCGGCAGCAACCAGATGAGCAGCGCGACGGGCAGCGACAGCTTGTACAGCCGGCGCGATACCGGCTTCCAGTGGGCGACGGGTGTCGGAAACATGATGAGCGCACTCCCGAAAATCACTGCTCGTTGCGCAGCATGCGGCGCAACTGGAACACGATGTAGACGAGCATGATCGCGAACAGCACGACCGCGATCGACGCGGAATAGCCGAGCCGGTAGTACTTGATCGCCTGGTCGTACATGTAATACGCGAGCACGGTCGAGCTTTCGAACGGGCCGCCGCCCGTCATCACCGAGATCAGGTCGAAGCTGCGCAGCGCGCCGATCACCGTGACGACGATCGCCATGAAGGTGGTCGGCCGCAGTTGCGGCAGCACGACGTGCCACAGCAGCGCGAAACCGCGCGCGCCTTCCATCCGCGCGGCCTCGATCTGTTCCGGGTTGACCGACGTGAGCCCGGTCAGGTACAGGATCATGCAGTACGCCGTTTGCGGCCACAGCGCGGCGAACACGATGCCGAACGTCGCATAGCGCGCGTCGCCGAGCACCGGGATGCCATGCCCGGCGAGCAGCGCGAGCAGCCCGAAAGTCGGATCGTAGAACCACGAGAAGATCAGCCCGACGACCACGCCCGACAGCACGAACGGCGCGAAGAACAGCGACTTCACGAGCCGGATGCCGCCGACCGCCTGGTTCAGGTACAGCGCGAGCGCGAGGCCGAGCGGCGGCGCGAGCATGAACAGCACGAGCCAGATCACGTTGTTGCGCAGCGCCGTGTAGAACGTCGGCGCGTGCAGCAGCTCCGCGTAGTTCGCGAGACCGACGAAGGTGCGCTCGGTCATCCCGTCCCAGTTGTACAGGCTCAGCCACAGCGTCGACAGGATCGGCCAGATCACATAGACGGCCACCATCGCGCAGGCCGGCGCGAGAAAGAGCCACGCGGCGCGCCGTTGCCGCCGCACGGCGGGCGACGGGCGGCGCGCGGGCAGCGTGGCGGCGGATGGGCCGCGCGGCGGCGCGGTGCCGGCGGGCGGGGGGGACGCGATCGGACTGGACACGGCAAGCCTCCTGAACGGACACGGCGGCGCGCGGCCGCCGGTTGGGTCACGCGGTCACTTCTTGTAGATCCGCTTGCGGGTCTGTTCGAGCTGCGCGAGCACCGTATCGAGTTGCGCGGGATTCGCGAGGAACTGCTGCATGCCCTTCATCCCTTCGTCGGCCATTTCCTTGGTCATGTCGCGATCGTAGAACTGCGCGACGCCGCCCTTCGTGTCGGCGAGGATCCGGAAGCCGATGCGCGAGATCGGATCGGCCGGCTCCGGCGACTTGCTGTTGGCCGACAGCGAGCCGAGCCCTTCGGCCAGCTTCGCGCCGATCTCCGGCGTTTCGACGAACGCGAGGAACGTGTGCGCGTCGGCCTTGTTCTTCGCCTTGGTCGGGATGTGCAGCGATTCGACCGGGCCGTCTTCGGCGGTCGGCACCTTCGGGTCGATGATCGGGAAGCGGTAGTAGCCCATTTCCTGCTTGACGTTCGGCGGGAAACCCGCCGCGATGAAGGTGCCCATCAGCATCATCGCGGCCTTGCCCTGGAACAGGAACGGCTGCGCGCCGTCGAGATCGTAGGACAGCGCGTTGTCGATGAAGTAACCGGCGTCGATCAGCGATTTCCACGTCGTGTAGACCTTCTTCACGCGCGGGTCGGTGTACGGCACGTCGCCGGCCATCAGTTGCTGGTGGAACGCGTTGCCGTTCAGCCGCAGGTCGAGATAGTCGAACCAGCCGGCGAGCGTCCACGCATCGCGGCCGCCGATCGCGATGGGCGTGATGCCCGCGGCCTTCAGCTTCTTGCACGCATCGAGAAACTGGTCCCACGTCTTCGGTTCGTCGGCGATGCCGACCTTGCGGAACAGGTCCTTGCGGTAGAACAGCCCCCACGAGTAGTAGACGGTCGGCGCCGCGTACTGCTTGCCGTTGTACGACGATGCGCTGCGCGTCGACGCGTACATCGCATCCCAGCCGTTCTTCGTCCAGTCGCCGCTCAGGTCCTCGAACAGCCCGCGCTTCGCGTAGTACGCCATCCGCTCGCCCGCGTGCCAGTTCACGACGTCCGGCGCGACGGTCGTGAGCCACGCGGGGAGCTGCACCTTGTACGCTTCCTCGTCGACGAAGGTCGGCTTCACGTCGATGTCGGGATGCGCCTTGTGGAACGCTTCGATCGTCGACTGCCACACGGCGCGCTGGCTCGCGCCCTTGAACGCGATGTTGATCGTCAGCGTGCCGGCGTCGGCGGGCGTCGTCGCGCCGAACGAGGCGAACGCGATGGCGGCGGCGCTCGCCAGGCGGGCAGCGACGCGAAGAGGGCGATGGGTCATGAGTGTCTCCAGTCCTGTGTGTCGTTGTTTGTGCGTGACCGGCGCGCGGCGGCGCCGGGGCGGTTGCTACGAACGGCTTCGATAAACGGCCACGCCTTGCGGCTCGACCCGGGCCGCGCCGACCACGAACGCGGACGGCGGCACCGCGTCGATCGTGTGCGGTGTGTTCGCGTAGTTGAACACGTATGTCAGCCCGCCGCGCCGGCTCACGCGTACGGCGTCGCCGAGCGGCGTCGGCGCGAGGCCCGCTTCGGCCGCGACATCGGCGAACAGTCGCATGGTGGTCGCATCGTCGAACGGCGCGGCCCAGTAGTGCAGCGTACCGTGCGAGATGCACGCCGGATGGCCGTCGGCGAAGCGCGCGCGCACGACGCTGTGTGCGCCGCCGTCGTTCAATTCGACGAGGTCGCGCCAGTGACGCGCGTCGCCCGCGAACGGCGCGCCGTCGCGCAACGTGCCGTCGATCCGTTCGGTCACGTTCGGCCGCAGCGATTCGACGCGCCATACCCGCACGGGCAGGATCGACGCGAGCGGGCCGGGCGGCAGCGTCGGCGGAACCTGCAGGTCGGCGGTCTTCGAGCCGGTGCGCGGCCCGAACACCGCATGCGCGCCCGACGCGGCGAGCCGCGACGCGAAATCGTCCGGTACGATCGGCAGCGGCGGCACGACGACGAGACGGTAGCCGTCGAGCGGCGCGTGCGTCGACACGATGTCGACGTCGAGGCCGAGCGAGCGCAGCGCCGAGTAGTACTCGAATGCGAAACGCGGGTAGTGGAAGTCGGCGCCCTGCGGCTGCACTTCGAACAGCCACTTCGCCTCGTAGTCGAAGACCAGCGCGACCGCTGCGCGCACGGGGCCGTTCGCGTCGGCATCCGCGCCGGCGTCGAGCACGGCGGCGATCTCCTGCGCGACGCGCTGCGCTTCGCGGCCGCCTTCGTCGAGCCGGTTGTCGGGGGTGTTCAAGCCCGCGTGCATCTGCTCCTGCGCGAACGGCGCCTGCCGCCAGCGGAAGTACGATACGCAGCCGGCGCCGTGCGCGAACGCTTCCCAGCTCCACAGCCGCACCATGCCCGGCAGCGGCGCGGGATTCCAGTGCGCCCAGTTCACGGGGCCCGGCTGCTGTTCCATCACCCAGAACGGCAGCTTCGACATGCCGCGGTACAGGTCGTGATTGAACGACGCGAAATCGGGATGGCCGGTGCGCAGCCAGCGCGCCTTCACGTCGGGCGCGAACCACAGCTCCTCGAGCGCGCCGAGCGGGTAGCTGTCCCACGTCGCGACGTCGAGGTCGCGCGCGACTTCGTAGTGATCGAACTCGGTGAACAGTTGCATGAAGTTGTGCGCGACCGGCCGGCCGGGCGAGTGTGCGCGGATCACGTCGACCTGCATCCGGTGATAGCGCGCGAGTTCGTCGGACGCGAAGCGCCGGTAGTCGAGGCGGTGCGACGGATGGGCTTCGGTCACGGTGCCCACGGGCGCGTCCACTTCGTCGAAATGGCGATACTCCATGCTCCAGAACACGGTGCCCCACGCACGGTTCAGCGCATCGATCGTGCCGTAGCGCGCCTGCAGCCACGCACGGAAGCGCACGAGCGCGGCCGGCGAGTAGCTGACGACGGTCTGGTGGCAACCCAGCTCGTTGTCGGTCTGCCAGTAGCGCACGGCCGGATGACGGCCGTAGCGTTCGGCGACCGCCGTGCAGATCTGGCGCGACGCTTCGAGATAGGTCGGCGACGAGAAATCGTAGTGGCGGCGCGAACCGAATGCGCGCGGCCGGCCGTCGGCGCCGATCGCGAGGATGTCGGGATGGCGGTCGACCAGCCATTTCGGCGGCGTGGCGGTCGGCGTGCACATCACGATTTCGAGGCCGGCCGCGCCGAGCACGTCGACCGCACGGTCGAGCCAGCCCCAGTCGTATTCGCCCGGCGACGACTCGATGCGGCTCCACGCGAATTCGGCGATCCGTACCTGCGCGATGCCGAGCGCTTTCATCCGACGGGCGTCGTCGGCCCACATCGATTCCGGCCAGTGTTCCGGGTAGTAGCAGACTCCGAGGCGCATGCCGATCCTTATGCGTAGTGGTGAACGTGGACGTCGGCGCACGCGGGCACCGCGCGGCCGTCTTCGGTGAACAGATGGCAGGCCGCGGCCGACGCGTGCACGGGCACGCGTTCGCCGGTGCGCACCTGCGCGTCGCCCGGCACCTTCGCGATCAGCGGCGTCGCACCGGGCTGGCCGCACGGATCGAGGTGCACGTAGGTCTGCTCGCCCAGGCGTTCGACGAGCGCGACGTCGCGCGCGAGCGTCGTCGCATCGGGCGCGGCGCCGAGCGTCAGGTGTTCGGGGCGGATGCCGAGCGTCACGGCGGCGCCGGCGCCGAGCGCCGAGCCGTCGCGCGGCAGCACGAAGATTTCGCCGGACGGCACGAGCGAGACGGTCGTGCGATGCGCGTCGCACGCGGTCACGACGGCCGGCAGGAAGTTCATGCGCGGCGAGCCGATGAAACCCGCGACGAAGCGGCTGGCCGGGTGGTGGTAGAGGTCGAGCGGCGCGCCGACCTGCGCGATGCTGCCGTGCCGCGCGGTATCCGCGCCGGCGTGCAGCAGCACGATCTTGTCGGCGAGCGTCATCGCCTCGGTCTGGTCGTGCGTCACGTAGACGACGCTCGCGCGTTCGAACTGCCGGTGCAGCCGCGCGATCTCGATGCGGGTCTGGCCGCGCAGCGCTGCGTCGAGATTCGACAGCGGTTCGTCGAACAGGAACACGCCGGGCTCGCGCACGATCGCGCGGCCGATCGCGACGCGCTGTCGCTGGCCGCCCGACAGCGCCTTCGGCTTGCGTTCGAGCAGCGTGTCGAGCTGCAGGATCCGCGCGGCGTCGCGCACCTTCCGGTCGATCTCGGCCTTCGGCACGCGCGCGAGCTTCAGCCCGAACGCCATGTTCTCGTACACCGTCATGTGCGGAAACAGCGCGTAGCTCTGGAACACCATCGCGACGCCGCGCTCGGCGGCCGGCACGTCGTCGACGCGGCGGCCGTCGATCGACAGCTCGCCCGCGCTCAGATCCTCCAGCCCGGCGATCATGCGCAGCAGCGTCGATTTCCCGCATCCGGACGGCCCGAGAAACACGCAGAACTCGTGCGCGCCGATCTCCAGATCGACGTCGAGAATGACCGGCGCATGCTCGCCATAGGCTTTCTGCACGCGTCGCATCGAGATGCTCGCCATTGTCTCCGCTCCATGTTTTAATGCGCCTTACTGCATGATTAAGCGCTTAATCATCGCGATCAAAAAAAGAGGCGACGTGATCGCGGCCGAGTCGCGCCCGTCGGTCGGGCGGCAAGGTGTGCGGCGATAGTGCGCCGCTTCGGTGAGCGAAGCAAATATTGGATCGACGTCTCATATAGTGGGCAAACGATGGCAACTCTGGATGAAGTGGCGCGCCGCGCCGGCGTGACGGCCGCGACGGTGTCGAACGTGCTGCGCGACCGCGGCCGGGTCGGCGACGCGACGCGGGCGCGGGTGCTCGAAGCGGTCGACGCGCTCGGGTATCGGCCGCACCTTGCCGCGCGGGCGCTGGCGGAAGGGCGTGCGCCGACGGTCGCGCTGATGGTATCGAGCATCGCGAACCCGTTCTATCCGGAATTCGCGCTGGCGGTCGAGCGTGCGGTGCGCCGCAACGGGCAGTTCCTGATCGTCTGCAATACGAACGAAGATCCGTTGCAGGGGCGTGCGTATCTCGACCAGATCGCCGGCACGATCTCCGAAGGCATTCTCGTGACCAACGCGAACCTGCATCTGCCGGATCTGCTCGACGTCGCGCGGCGCGGCGTGCCGGTCGTGCTGTGCCTGTGGGAGCGGCCCGAAGCGCCGCCCGAAGGGCTGCCGTGCGTGGCGATCGATTTCCGCGAGGCGGGACGGATCGCGACGCGGCATCTGCTCGAACTCGGTCACGAGAAAATCGGCGTGATCGTCGGCGGCGCGGCGAGCGGCGTGCAGGCGGCGCGCTATGACGGCTTCGTCGACGTGATGCGCGACGCGGGGCTCGACGCGTCGATCGTCGCGACCGGACACGATTCGATCGAAGGCGGCCTGCGCGCGGCGGGCAGGCTGCTCGATGCGCACCCGCGGTTGACCGCGCTGGTCGCGACCAACGACCTGCCGGCGATCGGCGCGCTGCACGCGGCGGCCGATCGCGGCCTGCGCGTGCCGGAGGATCTGTCGATCGTCGGCATCACCGACATCCATCTCGCCCGCGACACGCGGCCCACGCTGACGACCGTCGCGATTCCGACCGCCGAAGCGGCCGGCATCGCGGTCGAATTGCTCAATACGTTGCGCGAGGCGGGCGGGCAGGGCGACGACGCGTCGCGCGTGCGGGTCGCATCGCTGCCGACGCTGGTGGTGCGCGGCACGACCGGGCCGGCCGGCGGCCGCGCACCGCACCGTGCCGCGCGGTCGCCGCGGACCTGAAGCGCGAGCCGGCCGAATATTGGCCATGCGCCAGTCATGTGCCGATGCGAGGTTCGTTGATAGAATTTGCCTCCGTAGACCGCCGCCGATCGCGATCGATTCCGTCGACGGCTGCGCCACGCTCCGATGCGCCGTCGTCCGCGGTGCGTGCCGCGCGTTTGGCGCAGCGAGCGCGGCGACGGTCATCGATCGCCATCGTCGAACGCCGGCCGCGCCCGGCGGCCGACTCACGCCCGTTCCGGCACCCGACCCAACACGTGAATGAAGAAAACCGTCAAGACAGGCGCGGCAACGACTTCCGGCCCCGCGCGCACACGCCGGCCGACGCAGGCGGAGCGCAGCCAGGCGACTCGTGAATGCGTAATTGCCGCCGCGATATCGCTGCTTCACAAGGAAGGCTATTCGGGCGCGACGACGCTTGCGATCCGGCGCGAAGCCGACGTCAGCATGGGCGCGATGCAGCATCAGTTCCCGACCAAGGCGGAGCTGATGGCGGCGGTGCTTGAGCGACTCACCGGCGAGCGCCTGGCGAAACTCGAGCACGCGTTGCGCGGCGCCGAGACCCCCCTCGAGCGCATCGATGGCTTGCTCGACGCCGCCGGTGCGCTGATCGGCTCGCCTTTGTTCGCCGCGAGCATGGAGATCCAGCTCGCACGTCGCGCCGACGAGGAACTCGACGAAGCGGCGACCCGCATCCTCGCACCGTTCGAAGCGCGGTTTCGTACGATGATGGATGAAGTCACCGCCGGCCTCGACGCGGCGATCGTGCACAAGATCAATCAGTTTCAATTGCTCGCCGGGGCAACGATTCGCGGCCTGACCGTCGATGTCGTCCGCGGAGCCGAACTCGCCACGGCGCGAGCCGCGTTCCGGTTTTGGTGCGAAATGGTACTTCGGCAACTGGCGGACGACATGGCGCAGGCGGTGCCGGCCGCGGCGAAGGCCGCCAAGCGCCGCGTGTCGCGCTGACGCGCGTATCGGGCGGGCTCGCGCGAACGCCGACCGCATCGCGTGACGCATTCGCCCGACGCTGGCCGGCGGCTGCCCGGATTGCGGAAGCGGCGCAGGGGCCGGCATTCGTATTTCGAGACATCGTTCGGTTCGCTTCGTTGACAAGCAATATGCGCTACTTGTATGTTGCGAAGCATTCGTACCGAAGGCGGCGGCCGTGCCGATGGCACACCGCCTCGGCGTGAGCCGGGCGGCATGCTGTCGATACGGTAGGTTCGCAGCGGCGATACCGCCGGCACCGCCCGGTTTCCATCGCGGAACGCACGTCATTTACAAGCAGGATGAACTGCTTTTTTAAACCGGGGTTCACCCGACGCGATTCGGGCGCCCCATTCGGAGACATGAATGACGATCGACACTTCCCTCCCGCAATCCCCGGGGCGCCGTGCCATCCTGCAGGCCGGTGCGGCGGCGGCCGGCTTGGCCTGCATGCCGGCGTTTGCCCGCGACAACGACGCGCGCTTCGCCGACGATTTCGTCTGGGGCGTTGCGGCATCCGCCGCACAAACCGAAAGTCGCGACGGGCGCGGGCGAAGCAATTGGGACGTGTTCGCGGATCGTGCCGGGAATGTCGCCGACGGCTCGACGAACGCGCGCTGCACGGAATTCGAGCGGCGCTACCCGGCCGACCTCGAATGGATGGCCGCCGCCGGGATTCGCGCGTTGCGGTTCTCGATCGCATGGCCGCGCGTGCAGCCGCAAGGGCCCGGCGCGGCGAGCGATGCGGGCCTCTCGACTTACGAACGGATGATCGACGCGATGCTGGCGCGGGGCATCGAGCCCGTTCCCACGCTGTTTCACTGGGATACGCCGGTCTGGGCCGGCGATTTCCGCAGCCGCGACATAGCGTTCCGGCTTGCCGACTACGCGGATCGCGTGACGCGCCGGCTCGGCGACCGCGTGCGCCGCTGGATCGTGCTGAACGAGCCCAACAGCGTGGCGTTTAGCGGCTACGGCCTGGGTGTGCATGCACCCGGTTTGCGTTCGCCGGAAGCCGCGTTCGCCGCGGTTCATCACCAGAATCTGGCCCAGGGCCTCGCGTTCCAGGCGCTGCGGGCGAACCTGCGCGACGCGCGGATCGGCACGACGATCAACCTGCAGCCGGTGCGTGCCGCAGGGAGCCGCGATGAAGATCGCAAGGCGGCGCAGCTCGTCGACATGCTCTGGAATCGTGCGTTTCTCGATCCGTTGTACGGGAAAGGTTATCCCGACGCGCTCGAGCGGTCGTTGTCCGCATTCGTCAGGCCCGACGACATGAACGTCGTCGCGGCGAAGCCCGATTTCCTCGGCATGAACTACTACTCGCGCATTTACGTTCGCGCCAACCCGGCTGCACCGTTCGGCGTCGAACAGAGCGAGCCGCCGGCCGACCTGCCGCGCACGGCGGCTTTCTGGGTCGAACCGGACGGCATGACCGAGATGCTCGTTCGAGTACATCGCGACTACGGCGCGCCGGACATCTACATCACCGAAACCGGGTTCGCACTGAACGATCCGCCGCCGCGCGACGGCGCGGTCGACGACGGCCCGCGCAGCGATTACCTGGCGCGCTATCTGCGCGCGGCGCACGACGCGTATCGCCAGGGCGTGCGGCTGAAGGGCCTGTTCTACTGGGCCGCCACCGACAACTGGGAATGGGGGAAGGGGTTCACGAAGAAGTTCGGCCTCGTGCATGTCGATCTCGACACGCAGGTTCGTACGCCCAAACGCAGCCTCGCGTACTACGCGCGCTGCATCGCGCAGAACGCGGTGGCGTGACGCGGCACGGCCCGTTGCGCCGCAACGAAGCATCTTGCGGGAGCCGTTGGCCGCGCGGACGCCGCCGGCGCGCATGACGTTCGGCCCGCGCGGACCGCCGCGAGGCGATCCCGTGAGCCGGACGAAGCTGTTGCATCGACCAGGAACATACCTCGGCGATGTCTTGATAATAAGTAAAACGAAATATATGGATGGAGACAAATGAAACGAATCATCATGGTTGCGGTGTTGGCATGCGTTGCAGCAGACGCCGTCGCGCAATCGAGTGTGACATTGTTCGGCTATGTCGGCGGCGGCGTGCGCTGGACCGACGGCGTGAAAGGCGGAAGCCAGGTCGGTTTCGACAACAACGCGATATCGGGCAACATTTTCGGTCTCAAGGGTGCCGAGGATCTCGGCGGCGGCCTGCAGGCGATCTTCTTGTTGCAGAGCGGATTCCTGACGGGCACCGGGGCGTCGGCGAAATCGCCGGGACTCCTGTTTTCACAGGTGTCCTATGTCGGTCTGAGCGGCACGTTCGGCCGCGTCACGCTCGGGCGACAGTTGAACGCGGCCGAGGACATCGGTATCGCGTTCGACCCGAATTACGCGCAAGGGGTGACGTTCGCGACGAATCCGGGCGCCGTGTGGGCCGGCAACTTCTTCACGCTCGATTCGCGCTTCAACAACACGATCAAGTACGTCGGTACGTTTGGCGGCGCGACCGTGCGCGGCAGCTACTCGCCTGGAGGAACCGCCGGCAACCAGCGCGCGGGTTCGAACGTCGCGGTCGGCGCGAGCTACCGGTTTCAGACGCTGTCGCTCGGCGTCGCGTACCAGACGACGTGGGATCCGCAGGCATCGCAGTGGGCGCGCACGGTCATGGGCGGCGCGAGCTGGCAGATCGGCCCGGCCCGCGCATACCTGAGCTACAGCGATCTCGCGGTCAGCGCCGCGAACGCCGGTGCGCCGCAACGGCGCGACCGGGTGCCGGCGATCGGGATCGTCTATCAGATCACGCCGTTCCTGCAATTTTCCGGGGCGACCTATTACGACTTCGGGCAGAACCTGAAGAACGTCGCCGGTGCGGATGGGCGCAAGCTCACGTCGTACGCGATGCTGCAGTACTTCCTGTCGAAGCGGACGAGCCTGTATGCGGAGTTCGATCGAAACGGCTTCTCGGGCGCCTACAAGAAGGATCCGACCAACATCGGCGGGTTGTCGCTGCGACCGGACGGACGCACGGTGACCGGCGTGTCGGTCGGCATGATCACGCAGTTCTGATGCCACGGCTCCAGCGGCCGGTGTGTCGTTCGCTCTCCCTCATTTTGCGGAATTCACAGATGATCAATTCGAACTCCAGATCAGTTGCGGCGCTCGTCGCGTTGCTCGTCGCGACCGCGATGCCGGCATTTGCACAGCCGCCAGCATCGCCCGCCGTGCCGGCGGCCGCCGTGACGAGCGATGCCGGCGTTTCCGGTACTGCCGGCTCGAGCCGCGATGCTGCGCGCGCGCGGCGCAAGGCGAACCGGCAACTCGTCAAGCGCGTGGCCGCGGTGCTCGCGCGCACGCGCGGGCTCGATTCGAGCCGTATCCTGATTCGCGCGGCCGACGGCACGGTGACGCTGTCGGGCACCGTGCCGGACAACATGCAGATTCCGCTGGCGGTCAATGCGGCGCAGCAGGTTGCCGGTGTGACGGTGCTCCGCAATCAGCTTCGTATCGGGATGCGCATGGAGTAGCGTCGTCCGGCATGCCGGCCGGTGCGCGTGAAGCACGCCCTTCGCGCGCCGGCCCTACTCGCCTTCGACGAGCCGCAACACGATGCGTCGGGCCGACTCGAGATGCGCGACGGTCATCGCGCGGGCGCTGCGTGCATTGCGTTCGCGGCATGCTTGCAGGATCTCGTCGTGCTCGACCTGAAACGATGGCGTGTCCGCCAGCAGCGTGGCCTGCAGGCGCTCGTAGCGTTCCACCTGGCTGCGCAGCTCGGCGATCGACTTCAACTGCCGCACGTTGCCGCAGCACGAATACAGCAACGCGTGGAATTCGCGGTTCAGCTCGCCTTGCCGGCGCGGCACGGTTGCGTCGCCGAGCAGGCGATGCACGAGTTCGGCACGGGCGAGCGTTTCGTCGTCGAGCCGTTTCACGCTGCGGTAGATCGCATCGCCTTCGAGCAGCACGCGCAAGTCGTAGATTTCCTGCACGTCCGACGCGCTGAGCATGCGCACGACGGCGCCGCGATTCCTGAAGATGTCGAGCAGGCCTTCGCGTTCCAGCCGCTGGATCGCCTCGCGCATCGGAATCCGACTGATGCCGAACCGTTCGGCCAGATCGCGCTCGACGAGCCGCTCGCCGGCCGCCAACTCGCCGTTGACGATCATGTCGCGCAGCGACGCGGCAACCGCGTCCGCCGTGGAGTCGAGTCTGGTTTCCATGCCTGCGTGTTTCGTTGACTTGGAATAATGGTATACCAAACGACGATCCGGTGCCACAATAGCGACCACCGGCGGGCCTCACGCAACGGCGTCCGGGCCGGTCGAGACACCGACTTCAATGGAGAGCGAGATGGCATCGAGCGAACACACGTATCGCGTCGCGGTGGAGTGGACGGGCAATCGGGGCACCGGCACGTCGGGGTATCGCGAGTACGGCCGCGATCACGTGATCCGGGCCGGTTCCAAGCCCGATATCCCCGGTTCGTCGGATCCGGCGTTCCGTGGCGACGCGACGCGCTGGAACCCCGAAGACCTGTTGCTCGCGTCGGCGTCGGCATGCCACAAGCTCTGGTATCTGCACCTGTGTTCCGAGGCCGGCATCCGCGTGCTGGCCTATGTCGACCACGCGGAAGGCACGATGCTCGACGGCGCCGAAGCGGGGCGCTTCACCGAAATCGTGCTGCGTCCGCAGGTGACGATCCGGGCGGGCGACGATCGCGAACGGGCGACGCATCTGCATCACGACGCGCATGCGCAGTGCTATATCGCGAATTCGGTGAACTTTCCGATTCGCTGCGAACCGGTGATCGCGTGTGCAGCGGAATAAGAAACCGCGGCGCCCGCGTCACAGCGCGACGTCGTACACCTCCCGCGCCGCCGTCCGAATCGCATCAACCATCACCGTCACCGCCGGCGAATGCAGCCGGTCGGTGCGCGTGATGATCCCGAAATCGTCCATCCGGCAGTCCATCTCGAGCGGCAGCACCGTGACGATGCCGTGCCGCGCGTAGTAGCGCGCGACGTCCTCGGCGAGCACCGCGATCATGTCGCTCTGCTCGATCAATTGCGTGATGAACAGCAGCGCGGCCGTTTCGACGACGTTCGCCGGCGGCGCGAGGCTCGCGCGCTGGAACACGAGATCGAAGCGGTGGCGCAGCACGCTGCCGGCCGGCGGCACGACCCAGGCGGCGCGCTGCACGTCCGCGAGCGACAGCGGCGCGTGCGCGAGCAGCGGATGGCCCGGGCGCACCACGGCCGCCACCGACTCGCCGGTCAGCGGCTCGTAGCGCAGGCGCAGCTTGTCGTGTTCGGCCGATAGCCGGCCGAGCACGATGTCGATCTTTTCCTGTGCGAGGTGTTCGAGCAGCACGTTGCTGGTGTCGATCTCGACCGACACGTGCAGGCCGGCATGCGTGCCTTTCACGGCGGCGACGGCCGGCGGCACGAGGCGCAGGCCCGGCGACGTGATCGCACCGACCGCCACGTGGCCGAGATGGCCGGCCTTCAGCGCGGCCAGCTCCTCGTGCGCCTGGTCGAGGCTGCCGAGCGCCGCGCGCGCGTGGCGGATCAGCGCGTCGCCGTACAGCGTCGGCCGCATCCCGCGCGGCAGGCGCTCGAACAGTACCGCGCCGATCGATTCCTCGAGTTCGCGCAGCAGCTTCGACGCAGCCGGCTGCGTCATGTTCAGCGCCGCCGCCGCGCGGTGAATGCTGCCTTCGTCGGCGAGCGCGACGAGCAGCAGCAACTGGCGCGTCTTCAGGCGGGCGCGGTTTCCCCATGGGCTGGCTTCGGGCATCGTACGGGTTTATATCGATATCGGAATGGATATCGTAATCGCCTAAATCGTCATTAGCCAGTTATCAAAATTCTGCCTAGACTGCGCCGGTATCCCGTCACCACAGGACTGACGATGTCGGCAACAAAACCCAGGCTGCGCTCCGCTCAATGGTTCGGCACGAACGACAAGAACGGCTTCATGTACCGGAGCTGGATGAAGAACCAGGGCATTCCCGATCACGAATTCGACGGCCGGCCGATCATCGGCATCTGCAACACATGGTCGGAACTGACGCCGTGCAACGCGCATTTTCGCAAGCTCGCCGAGCACGTGAAGCGCGGGATCTCCGAGGCGGGCGGCTTCCCGGTCGAGTTCCCGGTGTTCTCGAACGGCGAATCGAACCTGCGGCCGTCGGCGATGCTCACGCGCAACCTCGCGTCGATGGACGTCGAGGAAGCGATCCGCGGCAACCCGATCGACGCGGTCGTGCTGCTCGCCGGCTGCGACAAGACGACGCCCGCGCTGCTGATGGGTGCGGCCAGTTGCGACGTGCCGGCGATCGTCGTGTCGGGCGGCCCGATGCTGAACGGCAAGCTCGAAGGCAAGAACATCGGTTCGGGCACGGCCGTGTGGCAGTTGCACGAAGCGCTGAAGGCCGGCGAGATCGACGTGCATCACTTCCTGTCGGCCGAAGCCGGCATGTCGCGCTCGGCCGGCACCTGCAACACGATGGGCACCGCCTCGACGATGGCGTGCATGGCCGAGGCGCTCGGCGTCGCGCTGCCGCACAACGCGGCGATTCCGGCCGTCGATTCGCGCCGCTACGTGCTCGCGCACATGTCGGGCATCCGGATCGTCGAGATGGCGCTCGAAGGGCTCGTGCTGTCGAAGATCCTGACGCGCGCGGCGTTCGAGAACGCGATCCGCGCGAACGCGGCGATCGGCGGCTCGACGAATGCGGTGATTCACCTGAAGGCGATCGCCGGCCGCATCGGCGTGCCGCTCGAACTGGAAGACTGGATGCGCATCGGCCGCGACACGCCGACGATCGTCGACCTGATGCCGTCGGGGCGCTTCCTGATGGAGGAGTTCTATTACGCGGGCGGGCTGCCGGCCGTGCTGCGCCGGCTCGGCGAAGGCGGGCTGCTGCCGCATCCGGATGCGCTGACGGTCAACGGCAAGTCGCTGTGGGACAACGTGCGCGAAGCGCCGAACTACGACGAAGAGGTGATCCGCCCGCTCGACCGGCCGCTGATCGCGGACGGCGGGATCTGCATCCTGCGCGGCAATCTCGCGCCGCGCGGCGCGGTGCTGAAACCGTCGGCGGCGAGCCCCGAACTGCTCAAGCATCGCGGCCGCGCGGTGGTGTTCGAGAACCTCGACCACTACAAGGCGACGATCAACGACGAAGCGCTCGACGTCGACGCCAGCTCGGTGATGGTGCTGAAGAACTGCGGGCCGCGCGGTTATCCGGGCATGGCCGAGGTCGGCAACATGGGGCTGCCGCCGAAGTTGCTGCGCCAGGGCGTGAAGGACATGGTGCGGATTTCCGACGCGCGGATGAGCGGCACCGCGTACGGCACGGTCGTGCTGCACGTCGCGCCGGAAGCCGCGGCCGGCGGGCCGCTCGCGGCCGTGCGCAACGGCGACTGGATCGAGCTCGACTGCGAGGCCGGCACGCTGCATCTCGACATTACGGACGAAGAGCTGCAGCGCCGCCTGTCGGACGTCGATCCGACCGCGGCGCCGGGTGTGGCAGGCCAGCTCGGCAAGGGCGGTTATGCACGGCTGTACATCGATCACGTGCTGCAGGCCGACGAGGGGTGCGACCTCGACTTCCTGGTCGGCACGCGCGGCGCGGACGTGCCGAGCCATTCGCATTGAGCGGCGGGAACAAGCATTCCGGGAACGGACCGAGGCGGGGCACGAGGGAAACACGGTGACGCGCCGGATGCGGCCGAGCGCGAAGGAAGCGCTGCGTAAGCGTTCACGCACCAACGACGGCCGACCGTGAAGCATGGGGTATGAGTGCAGAAGCGCCAACGGGGATCAGCCGCGAAGCATGCGGTATGCGCAAGCACCCGAGCGCAAATGCATACCGGCCGCGAAGAATGGGACGCACGTAAGCGCGAAAGCACTAACGTGCGTCGACCGCGAAGCATGGGATCCACGTAAGCGCTGAAGCGCTAACGTGGGCCGACAGGAGACAAGATGACGACGCAGTACACGAGCGCGCAGGACGCGGCGGAACAGTCCGATTCGACGGCAGCCGTCGACGAACGGCACCTGACCCGCCTGCTCACGCGCAAGCTGGTGCCGTTCCTCGCGCTGATCTACGTGGTCGCCTACGTCGACCGTACCGTCGTCGGCTTCGCGAAGCTCCACATGAACGCGGCGATCGGCCTCGGCGACGCCGCGTACGGGCTCGGCGCGGGACTGTTCTTCATCGGCTACTTCCTGTGCGAGGTGCCGAGCAACCTCGCACTCGGCCGCTTCGGCGCACGCGTATGGTTCGCGCGCATCCTCGCGACCTGGGGCGCGATCACGATGGCGATGGCGCTCGTGCAGGGGCCGACCAGTTTCTACGTGCTGCGCTTCCTGCTCGGCGCGGCCGAAGCCGGCCTCTATCCCGGCATCCTGTACTTCCTCACGCAATGGTTCCCGATGCGCGATCGCGCGCGGGTGATCGGCCTGCTCGTGCTCGCGCAACCGCTCGCCGGCATCGTGACCGGGCCGCTCGCCGGCTGGCTGCTGTCGACGCACGGGTGGCTCGGCCTGTCGGACTGGCAGACGCTGTTCGTCGTCAGCGGCCTGCCGGCCGTGCTGCTCGCGTGGCCGACGCTGCGGCTGTTGCCCGAGTCGCCCGCGCATGCGCGCTGGCTGAACGACGGCCAACGCCGCTGGATCGCCCGGCAACTCGCCGCCGACCGCGACACCTATCGCCCCGATTCGCACGGCAATCCGCTCGCCGCGTTGCGCGACCGCCGCGTGCTGCTGCTCGCCGCGCTGTTCCTGCCGTTCCCGCTGTGCATCTACGGATTGTCGCTGTGGCTGCCGACGATCATTCACGCGTTCGGCACCGGCGATGCTGCGACCGGCCTGCTGTCCGCCGTGCCGTACCTGTTCGCGGTGGTCGGCCTGCTCGTCGTGCCGCGCCATTCGGACCGCAAGCGCGAGCGCTACTGGCACATCGTCGTCGTGTCGGCCGCCGCCGCCGTGACGATGGCCGCGAGCGCATGGGTACGGCAGCCCGCGCTGCAATTCCTGTTCATCTGCCTCACCGCGTTTTCGCTCTATTCGATCCAGGCCGTCGTATGGGCGCTGCCCGGCGAATTCCTGACCGGCACGAGCGCCGCGGTCGGCATCGCCGCGATCAATTCGCTCGCGAATCTCGGCGGTTACCTGGGGCCGTACGGGATCGGACTGATCAAGGCATCGACCGGCAGCCTCGCGGCCGGCCTGTACTTCCTCGCGGCGACGCTGCTGTTCGCGGTGCTGATGACGTTCGTGGTCCGCGCCGCGCTGCGCGTGCCCGAACCGGCCGCCGGCGCGTTCGCCGGCGAATCCTGAACGCCTTGTTTTCCGGCTGAACGCCGATTCGACTGATGCAGGACCAACCATGACATCGAGCAGCACGCCGCGCTATCGCGGCATTTTCCCCGTCGTCCCGACGACCTTTTCCGAGACCGGCGAGCTCGACCTCGCGAGCCAGAAGCGCGCGGTCGATTTCATGATCGACGCCGGCTCGGACGGGCTGTGCATTCTCGCGAACTTCTCCGAGCAATTCGCGGTTACCGACGACGAGCGCGACGTGCTCACGCGCACGATCCTCGAGCACGTCGCAGGCCGCGTGCCGGTGATCGTCACGACGTCGCACTACAGCACGCAGGTGTGTGCGGCGCGCAGCCTGCGCGCGCAGCAGCTCGGCGCGGCGATGGTGATGGCGATGCCGCCGTATCACGGCGCGACGTTCCGCGTGCCGGAAGCGCAGATCTTCGATTTCTTCGCGCGCGTATCGGATGCGATCGACATCCCGATCATGATCCAGGACGCGCCCGCGAGCGGCACCGCGCTGTCCGCGCCGTTCCTCGCGCGGATGGCGCGCGAGATCGAGCAGGTCGCGTACTTCAAGATCGAGACGCCGGGCGCCGCGAACAAGCTGCGCGAGCTGATCCGGCTCGGCGGCGACGCGATCGAGGGGCCGTGGGACGGCGAGGAGGCGATCACGCTGCTCGCCGATCTTCATGCGGGCGCGACCGGCGCGATGACGGGCGGCGGCTTTCCGGACGGCATCCGGCCGATCCTCGAAGCGTTCCGCGAAGGGCGGCACGACGATGCGTTCGCGCATTATCAGACGTGGCTGCCGCTGATCAACCACGAGAACCGCCAGTCCGGGATCCTGACCGCGAAGGCGCTGATGCGCGAAGGCGGCGTGATCGCGTGCGAGCGGCCGCGGCATCCGATGCCGGAACTGCACCCGGACACGCGCGCGGAATTGCTCGCGATCGCGCGCCGGCTCGATCCGCTCGTGCTGCGCTGGGCGCACTGAGCGAGTGGCGAAGGAGGAAAGCACGATGAGCGATGTGATTTCGTTGGGCGTCGTCGGGATCGGCAAGATCGCGCGCGACCAGCATTTGCCGGCGATCGCCGCCGAACCGGGCTTCGCGTTGACTGCCTGTGCGAGCCGTCACGCGGAAGTCAACGGCGTGCGCAATTATCCGGATCTGACCGCGCTGCTGGCCGCCGAGCGCGAGCTCGACGCGGTCTCGCTGTGCGCGCCGCCGCAAGTGCGCTACGCGCAGGCGCGCGCCGCGCTCGAAGCCGGCAAGCACGTGATGCTCGAGAAGCCGCCGGGCGCGACGCTGGGCGAAGTGGCCGCGCTGGACGCGCTCGCGCGCGAACGCGGCCTCACGCTGTTCGCGACCTGGCATTCGCGCTGCGCGAGCGCGGTCGAACCGGCGCGCGCATGGCTCGCGACGCGCACGATCCGCGCGGTGCAGGTGCGCTGGAAGGAAGACGTGCGCCGCTGGCATCCGGGGCAGCAGTGGATCTGGGAGCCGGGCGGCCTCGGCGTGTTCGATCCGGGCATCAACGCGCTGTCGATCGTCACGCGGATCCTGCCGCGCGAACTCGTGCTGCGCGAAGCGACGCTCTACGTGCCGAGCGACGCGCAGATGCCGATCGCGGCCGAGCTCGATTGCGCGGATACGAACGGCGTGCCGGTGCACGCGGAATTCGACTGGCGCCACGGCCCCGTCGAACAGTGGGAGATCGCGGTCGACACGTCGGACGGCGTGCTCGCGATCAGCCGCGGCGGCGCGCAGTTGTCGATCGACGGCGCGCCGGTCGAGATCGGGCCGGAGCGCGAGTATCCGGCGCTGTATGCGCATTTCCGCACGCTGATCGCGCGCGGCGAAAGCGACGTCGACGTACGGCCGTTGCGGCTCGTCGCCGACGCGTTCCTGTTCGGGCGGCGCGTCGGGACCGACGCGTTCGGCCGCTGACACTGTGCCGGCGCGCGCCAACGCGAGCGATGAGCACGACGGATGTTGAAGACCCAAGCCATTACAAGGAGACACGCATGAACCGCACGAACCAAACGATTCGCCGACATACCCTGCGCGCGCTGCTCGCCGCGCTCTGCATCGCACCGCTCGGCATGCAGGGCGCCGCGCGCGCCGATGCGCCGCTGAAGATCGGCTTCCTCGTGAAGATGCCCGAGCAGGCATGGTTCATCAACGAACAGAACGCCGCTGCCGCGCTCGGCCAGAAGGAGAACTTCTCGGTCGTGAAGATCGGCACGCCGGACGGCGAGAAGGTGCTGGCCGCGATCGACAACCTCGGCTCGCAGGGCGCGCAGGGCTTCGTGATCTGCGCGCCGGACGTGCGCCTCGGGCCGGCGATCGCGTCGCGCGCGAAGCGCTACAACATGAAGTTCGTGACGGTCGACGACCAGCTCGTCGACTCGACCGGCAAGCCGCTGCCGAACGTGCCGCACCTCGGGATGTCGGCGACCAAGATCGGCAACCAGGTCGGCCAGGCGATCGCCGACGAGATGAAACGCCGCGGCTGGAAGCCGGAGGAAGTCGGCGCGCTGCGCGTCACCAACTACGAGCTGCCGACGGCGAAGCTGCGCACCGACGGCGCGACGCAGGCGCTGCTCGCGAACGGCTTCCGCAAGGAGAACATCTTCGATGCGCCGCAGAAGACGACCGACGACGAAGGCGGCTTCAGCGCGGCGGCGCCGGTGCTCGCCCGCCATCCGAACGTGAAGAAGTGGGTGATCTACGCGCTCAACGAGGAAACCGTGCTCGGCGCGGTGCGCGCGACCGAACAGCTGCACATCCCGGCGGCCGACGTGATCGGCGTCGGCATCAACGGCGCGGGCGAGGCGTTCGCGGAATTCCAGAAGAAGGAGCCGACCGGCTTCTACGGGACGATCGCGGTCAGCTCGACGAACCACGGCAAGGACAGCACGCAGAACCTCGTCGACTGGATCCGTAACGGCAAGGTGCCGCCCGCCGACACGCAGACGAGCGGCAAGCTGATGACGCGCGCGAACTGGCAGGCCGTGCGCGCCGAACTCGGCATCTGAGCGGGGCGAGGCGAGAACGCGATGACGATGCAGACGATGACGGCCGCGTCCGGCCACGACGCCGAAGCGGCCACGCCGCCGGACGGCCCGCTGCTCGCGCTCGACGGCATCACCGTGACGTTTCCGGGCGTGCGTGCGCTCGACGCGGTGTCGCTGTCGGTGCGTGCGGGCGAAGTGCACGGGCTGATGGGCGAAAACGGCGCCGGGAAATCGACGCTGCTGAAGGTGCTGTCCGGCGTGAACCAGCCGCAGGCCGGCACGCTGACGCTGAACGGCACGGTGCAGCGCTTCGCGTCGACGCGCGCGGCGCTCGAGGCCGGCATCGCGATCATCTACCAGGAGCTGCATCTGGTGCCCGAGCTGACGGTCGCGGAAAACCTGATGCTCGGGCAATTGCCGAGCCGGCTCGGCGTGGTCGACGAGCGTGCGCTCGCCGCGCGCGCGCTCGATGCGCTGGAGCGGCTCGGCGAGCACATCGATCCGGGCATCCCGGTGAAGTATCTGTCGATCGGCCAGCGCCAGATGATCGAGATCGGCAAGGCGCTGATGCGCGACGCGCGCGTGATCGCGTTCGACGAACCGACGAGTTCGCTGTCCGCGCGCGAAACCACGCAACTGTTCCGGATCATCCGCGCGCTGCGCGCGGAAGGCCGCGCGATCATCTACGTCACGCACCGGATGGAGGAAGTCTACGAACTGTGCGACCGCGTGACGGTGTTTCGCGACGGTCGCCGCATCGACACGTTCGAATCCGTCGCCGATCTCGACCGCGACCGGCTGATCGGCTGCATGGTCGGCCGTTCGATCGAGGACGTGTACGGCTATCGGCCGCGCCCGGCCGGCGACGTGCTGATCGAAGCGAAGGGGCTGACGGGGCCGGGGTTGGCCGAGCCCGTGTCGTTCGCCGCGCGGCGCGGCGAGATCGTCGGCTTCTTCGGGCTCGTCGGCGCGGGCCGTTCGGAGCTGATGAAGCTGCTGTACGGCGCGGTGCGGCCGAGCGCCGGGTACGTCGAGCTGAACGGCAAGCGGGTGGCGTTCGGCAGCCCGCGCGACGCGGTGCGCGCCGGCATCGCGCTGTGCCCGGAAGACCGCAAGCAGGAAGGCATCGTCGCGATCGCGTCGGTGGCCGACAACCTGAACATCAGCGCGCGGCGTCATTTCAGCCCGGCGCGCGTGCTGCTCGACGGGCGGCGCGAACGCGAGCTCGCGCAACAATACATCGAGCGGCTCGCGATCAAGACCCGCGACGGCGAAACGCCGATCGGCGCGCTGTCGGGCGGCAATCAGCAGAAGGTCGTGCTCGCGCGCTGGCTGGCCGAGCGCATCGACGTGTTCCTGATGGACGAGCCGACGCGCGGCATCGACGTCGGTGCGCGCGCGGAAATCTACAACCTGTTCTACGAACTCGCGGAAGCGGGCCGCACGGTGATCCTCGTGTCGAGCGATCTGGCCGAGGTGATCGGCGTGTCGGACCGCATCGTCGTGATGAAGGAAGGGCGGATCGCGGGCGAGGTCGCGAAGGCGCACGCGACGCCCGACGCGCTGATCAAGCTCGCGCTGCCGCGCTAGCGGCGAGCAGTCAACCGGAAAGCAACTGATATGAGCCAGGCAATGCAACCTCAACGTACCTCCCCGTCCCCGGATGCGGCCGCCGCCGCCGCCACGCCCGCACGCCCGCGCGGCGGCGTGTGGCAGCTGATCAACCGCTCCGGCATCGTGATGGTGTTTCTCGTGCTGTTCGCGACGCTGTCGCTGACGGTGCCGGACTTCCTCACGCCGCGCAACATCCAGGGCCTGCTGCTGTCGGTCACGCTGATCGGCTCGATCGCGGTGACGATGATGTTCGTGCTCGCGCTCGGCGAGGTCGACCTGTCGGTCGCGTCGATCGTCGCGTTCGCGGGCGTCGTCGCGTCGACGCTGATCACCGCGACGCACAGCGTCGTGCTCGGCATCGCGGCCGGCGTGCTCGCGGGCGGCGCGGTCGGGCTCGTGAACGGCGTGCTGATCGCGCGCTACCGGATCAACTCGCTGATCGTCACGCTCGCGATGATGGAAGTCGTGCGCGGGCTCGCGTTCATCACGTCGAACGGCGACGCGGTGATGATCTCCGAGGAGCGCTTCTTCGATCTCGGCGGCGGGTCGTTCCTCGGCATCTCGTACCCGATCTGGAGCAACATCGTCGGCTTCGTCGTGTTCGGCTTCCTGCTGCGCAAGACGGTGTTCGGCAAGAACGTGCTGGCCGTCGGCGGCAACGGCGAGGCCGCGCTGCTCGCGGGGCTGCCGGTGATGCGCATCAAGATCGCCGTGTTCGTGCTGCAGGGGCTCGTGACGGGCTTTGCCGGCGTGATGCTCGCGTCGCGGATGAGCCTCGGCGATCCGAAGACGTCGGTCGGCCTCGAGCTCGGCGTGATCTCCGCGTGCGTGCTCGGCGGCGTGTCGCTGACGGGCGGCGTCGCGACGATCTCGGGCGTGCTGGTGGGCGTGCTGATCATGGGCTCCGTGCAGGACGCGATGAGCCTGCTGAACGTGCCGACCTTTTACCAATATCTGATACGCGGCGGAATTCTGTTGCTCGCGGTGCTGTTCGACCAGTATCGTCGCAACCAGCGGCGCGCGATGAAGATCTGACTTCGACCCACGCGCGGCCGCTTGTACTTACGACCAATATCGGGAGACGGCATGCAACAGACTCAACCGGGCACGGCGGCGGCGCTGCTGGTCGACAGCCGCAACACGCTCGGCGAAGGCGCGACGTGGTGCGACAGGACGCACGCGCTGTACTGGGTGGACATCGAGGGCGCGCAGCTGTGGCGCTGCCGCGCGGACGGTTCGGACCTCACGCAATGGCCGATGCCCGAACGGCTCGCGTGCTTCGCGCTGACCGACGACCCGGACGTGCTGCTCGTCGGGCTCGCGACCCATCTCGCGTTCTTCGACCTGCGCCGTGGCGCATTCACGCGGATCGTCGACGTCGAGCCCGATCTGCCCACGCGGCTGAACGACGGGCGCTGCGATCCGTTCGGCGCATTCGTGTTCGGGATGAAGGACGAGGGCGCCGAGCCGCCGCGCGCGATCGGCGGGTTCTACCGGCTCAATCCCGATCTCACGCTCGAACGGCTCGCGTTGCCGCCGGCCGCGATCGCGAACAGCATCGGGTTCTCGCCGGACGGCACGAAGCTGTATTTCTGCGATTCGCTGGTGCGCGAGATTCTCGTGTGCGATTACCGTGCCGGTGGCGACGTCGCGAACGTGCGGCCGTTCGCGCGGCTGACGGATGCGGACGGCGATCCGGACGGCTCGATCGTCGATCGCGACGGTGGGCTGTGGAACGCGCAGTGGGGCGGCCGAAGGGTGGTGCGTTATGGGCTGTACGGGACCGAGACGGACCGCGTCGAGGTGCCGACCGCGCAGCCGAGTTGCGTCGCGATCGATGGTGAAGGCCGGTTGTACGTGACGAGTGCGCGTGTCGGGCTGAGCGACGACGCGCTGGCCGGCGACGCGCACGCGGGCGGCGTGTTCGTCACGCAGACGCGGCATGCGGGGCTGCCGACCGCGCGGTTCGCGGGCACGCCGCACGGTTGATCGCGTCGTCGCATACGGGTTCCCGTCCATGGGATCCTGCCGACGCGGCGGACTTCGCGGTCAGGCCCGCGATCCGCCGCACATGCACGAGCGCACGGCGGCCGACCGTCATCTCCGAACATCCGTCCCTCTCCCCGCCTGCTGGTAAGATGGCCCGCAATTCCATCCCGCCAGCGCCATGAGTTCCGCACCGACCAAGCCCGCGAATCCGAAAAACGCTGCCACGCGCGCCACGGCAGACGCCGTGAAGAACGCCGTGAAGAACGCCCGCGCGACGGGCGACAAGCCGAAAGCGCGCGTGCAACAACGCCTGACCTACGTGATCGGCGGCCTCGACCGGCTGCTGCGCCGTCACATGACCGATGCGCTCGCGCCGCTCGGCATCACGCTCGCGCAATACACGGCGCTGTCGGTGCTCGAGGCGCGCGGCGCATCGTCGAACGCGCAGTTGGCCGAGCGCTCGTGGATCACGCCGCAATCGGCGAACGAGGTGATGAGCGTGATGGCCGCGCGCGGTTTCGTCACGCGCGAAGCCGACCCGTCGCACGGCCGCATCATCCTGCTGACGCTGACTGATGCAGGCGCGGCGATGCTGCGCGAATGCGAAGCCGTGCTGCGCCCGCTCGAGGCGCGCATGCTCGGCGACATCTCGGCCGATGACGCCGCGCACGTGCAGCGCGCGCTCGAACTGTTCTCGCGCAACCTGCGCGGCTGACCGCTTCCTCGATTGCCGCGACGCGGGCCCGCCGGGCCCGCTCGCTTCGTACGCGCCCGCGGCGCTCGCCCGACCGCTCCCCGATTTCCCCGACGCTTTCCCCGCTTTCCGCTCCGGGTTTACACCGGCGCTCGTGCCGCTTGCAATATCAGGTAGCCTGATATTAAATGAAGTCGTCCGCAGCAGGGATGCTGCGCACCGAATCGCACAGGAACGAACGACAGGAACAGACATGAGCAAGTACGACAATCGCTGGCAGACCGTTGAAGTGAAGGTGGAGGCCGGCATCGCGTGGGTCACGCTGAACCGTCCCGAGAAGCGCAACGCAATGAGCCCGACGCTGAACCGGGAGATGCTGGACGTCCTCGACGCGATCGAGTTCGACGACGAGGCGAAGGTACTGGTGCTGACCGGCGCGGGCGCCGCGTGGACGGCCGGCATGGATCTGAAGGAATATTTCCGCGAGATCGACGGCGGCCCCGACGCGCTGCAGGAAAAGGTGCGCCGCGACGCATCGGAATGGCAGTGGCGCCGCCTGCGGATGTACAACAAGCCGACGATCGCTATGGTGAACGGCTGGTGCTTCGGCGGCGGGTTCTCGCCGCTCGTCGCGTGCGATCTCGCGATCGCGGCGGACGAAGCGGTGTTCGGGCTGTCGGAGATCAACTGGGGCATCCCGCCGGGCAACCTCGTCAGCAAGGCGATGGCGGATACGGTCGGGCATCGCCGCGCGCTGCACTACATCATGACCGGCGACACGTTCACCGGCGCGGAAGCGGCTGAAATGGGCCTCGTGAACAGCAGCGTGCCGCTCGCCGGCCTGCGCGACGCGACGATCGCGCTCGCCGCGCGGCTGATGGACAAGAACCCGGTCGTGCTGCGCGCCGCGAAGCACGGCTTCAAGCGGTCGCGCGAGCTCACGTGGGAACAGTGCGAGGATTACCTGTATGCGAAGCTCGACCAGGCGCAGCTGCGCGACCCGGAGCGCGGCCGCGAGCAGGGGCTGAAGCAGTTCCTCGACGACAAGACGATCAAGCCGGGCCTGCAGGCATACAAGCGCTGAGACAAGCGCCGACGCAGCCGCCGGCGTCACCGCCGGTGTAATCCCAAGAGACAGGCAAGGCAGGAGACGACATGACCGACAGACGGATGCTGATCGGCGGCGAGTGGTGCGCCGCCCGCGACGGGCGGACCTTCGACCGCCTCAACCCCGCGACGGGCGCGCTCGCGTCGCGCGCGCCGGCGGCCGGCATCGCCGACGCCGACGCGGCGATCGACGCCGCGCACCGCGCGTTCCCGGCGTGGGCGGCGCTCGCGCCGACCGAGCGGCGCCGCCGGCTGCTGAAGGCGGCCGACCTGATGGATGCGCGCATCGACGCGTTCATCGAAACCGGCGTCGCCGAAACCGGCGCGACGCCCGGCTGGCTCGGCTTCAACGTGACGCTCGCGGCGAACATGCTGCGCGAGGCCGCGTCGATGACGACGCAGATCGCCGGCGACGTGATTCCGTCCGACGTACCGGGCAATCTCGCGCTCGCGATGCGCGTGCCGTGCGGCGTGGTGCTCGGCATCGCGCCGTGGAACGCGCCGGTGATCCTCGGCACGCGCGCGCTGGCGATGCCGCTCGCGTGCGGCAACACGGTCGTGCTGAAGGCGTCCGAGGCGTGCCCGGGCGTGCATGCGCTGATCGGCGCGGTGCTTGACGAAGCGGGGCTCGGTGCGGGCGTGGTGAACGTGATCATGCACGCGGCGGCCGACGCACCGGAACTCGTCGAGCGGATGATCGCGCATCCGCACGTGAAGCGGATCAACTTCACCGGGTCGACGCACGTCGGCCGCATCGTCGCGCGCCATGCGGCCGCGCACCTGAAGCCCGTGCTGCTCGAACTCGGGGGCAAGGCGCCGGTGCTGGTGCTCGACGACGCGGATCTCGACGCGGCCGTCGACGCGATCGCATTCGGCGCATTCTTCAACCAGGGGCAGATCTGCATGTCGACCGAGCGCGTGATCGCCGCGCGGCCGATCGCCGATGCGCTCGTCGAACGGCTCGCCGCGAAGGCGCGCACGCTGGTCGCGGGTGATCCGCTGGCCGGCCGTCCGCTCGGCACGATGGTCGATGCGCGGGCCGCCGCGCGCGCGGCGTCGCTGGTCGAGGATGCGCGTGCGCACGGCGCGCAACTGCCGCTCGGCTGCCGTGTGGAAGGCGCGACGATGCAGCCCGCGATCGTCGACGGCGTCACGCGCGACATGCGGCTCTATCGCGAGGAGTCGTTCGCGCCGGTCGTCGCCATCCTGCGTGCGGATAGCGACGACGACGCGGTCGCGCTCGCGAACGACAGCGAGTTCGGGCTGTCGGCGAGCGTGTTCAGCCGCGACGTCGCACGTGCGATGGCGGTCGCACGGCGGATCGAATCGGGGATTTGCCACATCAACGGGCCGACCGTGCACGACGAAGCGCAGATGCCGTTCGGCGGCACGAAGGCGAGCGGCTACGGCCGCTTCGGCAGCCGTGCGTCGATCGCCGAATTCACCGAACTGCGCTGGATCACCGTGCAGACCGCGCCGCGGCACTACCCGATATGAGCGAGGTCACGATGAACGTCTCGCACCCCGCCGGCGGGTCGGCGGCCGACACGGGCGGCGTGCGCTATCGCGCGGCCGCCGTCGCGGTCGGCGCGGCCGAGATTCGCCGTGACGATGACGGCACCTGGTACCTGCGCTCGCGCGAGCCGCTCGGCGATTATCCGACGCGCCTCACCGACTGCCTCGTGCGCGGCGCGCAAGCGCACCCCGACCGCGTGCTGGCCGCGCGGCGCGGCGCCGACGGGCGCTGGATCGAGATCACGTACGCGCGGATGCTCGAACGCGCGCGCGCGCTCGGCCAGGGCCTCGTCGATCTCGGGCTGTCGGCCGACCGTCCGCTCGCGGTGCTGTCCGGCAACGATCTCGAGCATCTGCAGCTGATGTTCGCGGCGATGCTGGCCGGCGTGCCGTACTCGCCGATCTCGCCCGCGTATTCGCTGGTGTCGACCGACTACGGCAAGCTGCGTCACACGCTCGGCGTGCTGCGGCCGGGTGCGGTGTTCGTCGCGGAGCGCGCACCGTTCGCGCGCGCGCTCGACGCGACGCTGCCGGCCGATGCGGCGCTGATCGTCGCCCGCGATGCCGATGCACAGGAGCATGCCGACACCCGCGGCGCGGGCCGCGCGGTGCCGCTGTCGCGCCTGCTCGCCACCGCTCCGCGCACGATCGACGCGATTCACGATGCGGTCGGCCCCGACCATCTCGCGAAGATCCTGTTCACGTCCGGTTCGACGAAGCTGCCGAAGGCCGTGCCGACCACGCACCGGATGCTGTGCAGCAACCAGCAGATGCTGCGCCAGACGATGCCCGAACTCACGCGCGAACCGCCGGTGCTGGTGGACTGGTTGCCGTGGAACCACACGTTCGGCGGCAGTCACAACCTCGGCATCGCGCTGTACAACGGCGGCACGCTGTATATCGACGACGGCCGCCCGATGCCCGGCCGTTTTGACGAAACCGTGCGCAACCTGCGCGAGATCGCGCCGACGATCTACTTCAACGTGCCGAAGGGCTGGGAGGAGCTGACCGCCGCGCTCGAACGCGATGCCGCGTTGCGCGACACGTTCTTCTCGCGCGTGAAGCTGTATTTCTTCGGCGGCGCGGGGCTGTCGCAAGCCGCGTGGGATCGGCTCGACCGCGTGACCGAAGCGCATTGCGGCGAGCGCATCCGGATCATGGCCGGCCTCGGGATGACGGAGGCGTCGCCGTCGTGCCTGTTCACGACGGGGCCGCTGATGCGCGCCGGCTATATCGGGCTGCCCGCGCCCGGCTGCGACGCGAAGCTCGTGCCGTGCGGCGGCAAGCACGAACTGCGTTTCAAGGGGCCGAACGTGATGCGCGGCTACTGGCATGCCGACGTCGATCCGCGCGACGTGTTCGACGAAGAAGGCTATTACCGCAGCGGCGACGCGGGGGTCTTTGCCGATCCGGCGCGACCGGAGCTCGGGCTGCTGTTCGACGGGCGGCTCACCGAGGACTTCAAGCTGAGCAGCGGCACGTTCGTCAGCGTCGGGCCGTTGCGCGCGAATGCCGTGTCGACGGGCGCGCCGTACGTGCAGGACGTGGTCGTGACCGGGATCGATCGCGACGACATCGGCTTGCTGGTGTTTCCGCGCGTCGATGCGTGCCGTGCGCTCGCGGGGCTCGCCGCCGATGCGTCGGTGGCCGACGTGCTGCGCGCGCCGGCCGTGCGGGCGGCGTTCGCGGCGTGGCTCGCCGAGCTGAACCGGCACGCGAGCGGCGGCTCGACGTTCGTCGCGCGGATCCGGCTGATCGACACGCCGCCGTCGCTCGATCTCGGCGAAGTGACCGACAAGGGTTCGCTGAACCAGGCGGCCGTGCAGAAGCATCGCGCGGCGACGATCGATGCGCTGTACGATCCGGCGCGGCGCGATCCCGACGTGATTTACGCGTAAGCAGCACGCACGCGCGGTAACGAGCAGCAAGCAGTAACGAGCATCGACAAGCAGGCACAACGACCGGCCGGCCACGACACCGGCAGGCAATTTTGCGGCCAGTGAATCAGGTTGCCTGATAAGGGCGGCCGTTCACGCGACACCTCGCGCGCCGAACCGCCATTGGCTGGCGGCGGCGCGCGAAGGTCGTTGCAAGGCTGACCGACTACAAGACATCGGATTTGGAGACAGCATGAACACTTACGTTGCCGAAAAACCCACGGTCGCGACCACGCTCGCGCTGTGTTTCGCGATCGCACTCCTCGAAGGGCTCGACCTGCAATCGGTCGGCGTTGCCGCGCCGCGCATGGCGCGCGAATTCGGGCTGTCCGTGTCGCAGATGGGCATCGCGTTCAGCGCGGGCACCTTCGGGCTGTTGCCGGGCGCGATGCTCGGCGGGCGGCTCGCCGACCGGATCGGCCGCAAGCGCGTGCTGATCGCTTCGACCATCCTGTTCGGGCTGCTGTCGATCGCGACCGCGCAGGTCTCGAGCTTCGCGATGCTCGTCGTCGTGCGCGTGCTGACCGGCATCGGCCTCGGCGGCGCGATGCCGAACCTGATCGCGCTGTCGTCCGAAGCGGTCGAGCCGCGCTCGCGCAGCAGCGCGGTCGCGACGATGTACTGCGGGATCCCGTTCGGCGGCGTGATCGCGTCGGTGATCGGCGTGCTGCTCGCCGGCGACACCGAATGGCGGCACATCTTCTACGTCGGCGGCGTGGGGCCGCTGCTGCTCGTGCCGCTGCTGGTGTGGTTCCTGCCGGAATCGCGCGCGTATCTCGACGTCGCGGGCACGCCGGCCGCGCGCACGAGCGTCGCCCGCACGCTGTTCGGCGACGGCCGCACGACGTCGACGGTCGCGTTGTGGGTCAGCTACTTCTGCACGCTGATCGTCCTCTACTTCCTGCTGAACTGGCTGCCGTCGCTGATGGCCTCGCGCGGGCTCGATCGCGCGCACGTCGGCCTCGTGCAGATCGCGTTCAACGTCGGCGCGGGGCTCGGCGCGCTCGGCATCGGCGCGGCGCTCGACCGGATGCGCGCGTCGCGCGTGGTCGGCGGCATGTATGTCGGGATCGTGCTGTCGCTCGCCGCGCTCGCGGCCGCGCCCGGTTTCGCGTCGCTCGCGGCGGCCGCGTTCGCGGCGGGGATGTTCGTGGTCGGCGGGCAGTCGGTGCTGTATGCGCTCGCGGCGATCTACTACCCGACCGCGATGCGCGGCACCGGCGTCGGCGCGGCGGTGGCCGTCGGCCGGCTCGGCTCCGTCGTCGGGCCGCTCGCGGCCGCGACGCTGCTGGCCGCCGGCCGCAGCGCGCCCGTCGTGATCGGCGCGAGCATTCCCGTCACGCTCGTCGCAGCCTTCGCTGCCTTCGTGCTGATTCGCCGGCCGCAAGCCGGCGACTGAGGTTTCGTTTTTTCAATGCGCGCCGTCAGAGCGCGCGATTCAACAAGGTCTGGAGACGCAACGAAATGAAAACGAAGACAAGGAACGGCCTGCTGGCCGCGGGCGCGTGCTGCGCGCTCGTCGCACCGGCTGCACACGCGCAGTCGAGCGTGACGCTGTACGGGATCATCGATACGGGCGTCGAATTCGTGTCGCACGCGAACGCGGCCGGCGACCACGTGGTGCGGATGCCGGGCGTGACGGGCGAGTTGCCGTCGCGCTGGGGGCTGCGCGGCACCGAGGATCTCGGCGGCGGCTACCAGGCGGTGTTTACGCTCGAAAGCGGCTTCAACGTGCGCGGCGGCGATCTCGGGCAGGGCGGACGGCTGTTCGGGCGGCAGGCGTTCGTCGGGCTGAAGAGCGGTTTCGGCACGCTCGCGTTCGGCCGTCAGTACACGATGACCTATCTCGCGCTGCAGGGCGCGGACATCATCGGCCCCGACATCTACGGGCTCGGCTCGTTCGACGCGTACGTGCCGAACGGCCGCGCCGACAACGCGGTGACCTACCTCGGCACGTACCGCGGCGTGACGCTCGGCGCCGCGTATTCGTTCGGCCGCGACGGTGCGGGCACCGGCAACTCGCCGGGGCAAGGCACGTGCGCGGGGCAAGTGCCCGGCGACGCGGTGCAGTGCCGCAACTGGTCGGTGATGCTCAAGTACGACAGCGCGTATTTCGGCGCGGCGGCGTCGTACGAGGAGCAGCGCGGCGGCACCGGCGCGGCCGCCAACTTCTTCGACGGCGTCGCGCCCGTCCCCTTCACGAGCAGCGGCGGCAAGGACGCGCGCACGCACGTGAGCGCGTATGCGCAGGCGGGCGGCGCGAAGATCGGCGCGGGCTGGATCGGACGGCGCGTGTCGACCGGTTCGCCGGCCGCGGCCGGCGCGCATTCGGACCTGTTCTTCGTCGGTGCGTCGTATGCGGTGAGGCCCGCTTTCATCGTCGACGGCGAAGGCTACCGGATCGTCAACAGCGCGCACGACACGCGCGCGACGATGGCGACGCTGCGTGCGACCTATCTGCTGAGCAAGCGCACGGCCGTCTACGCGCAGTCGTCGTATCTGTGGAACAGCGCGCATGCCCGCTACTCGGTCAGCGGCGGTGGGCCGGGCACGACGCCCGGCGCCGGGATGGGGCAGCTCGGCGCGATGGTCGGCGTGCGGCACATGTTCTGATTCACCGGCGTGACGAACCGAACGGGAGTTATCTTGAACAGAAAATCTGCAATCCTCTGCATTGCGCCGCTGTCGGCCGCCGCCATGCTCGCCGGTTGCGGCGGCGACGATTCGATCGGTGCCGCGCCCACGCACCTGAGCGCCGCGACGCCGGCCGCGATGGCGCAGACCTGCGACGCGCTCGCCGCGAAGCTCGCGTATGTGAACACGTCGTTCACGTCGGTGACGACCGCGGCGGCCGGCGCGCTGACGGTGGCCGGCAAGCCGGTCGCCGAGCACTGCGTGATCGCAGGGAAGATGAACGAGCGCGTGAGCGCGGTGGACGGCAAGACCTATGCGATCGGCTTCGAGATGCGCTTGCCGAAAGCGTGGAACGGCCGCTTCTTCTACCAGGCGAACGGCGGGCTCGACGGCAACGTCGTGACCGCGACCGGTGAGATCGGCGGCGGCGGGCCGCTGACCAACGCGCTGAACCAGGGTTTCGCGGTGATCAGCTCGGATTCCGGGCACAGCGCCGCGCAGAATCCGCTGTTCGGCCTCGATCCGCAGGCGCGGATCGACTACGGCTACGGCGCCGTCGATGCGCTGACGCCGATGGCGAAGCAGGTGATCCGGCTCGCGTACGGCAAGGCGCCCGATCGCAGCTATTTCGGCGGCTGCTCGAACGGCGGCCGTCACGCGATGGTCACGGCGGTGCGCAACCCGGCCGACTACGACGGCATCATCGCGGGCGATCCGGGCTTCCATCTGCCGAAGGCGGCGATCGGCGAGATGTACGGCGCGCAGCAGTTCGCGAAGATCGCGTCGGCCACCGGATCGAACGGGTTGCCGGATATCCGCAGCGGTTTCAACGATGCAGAGCGCCAGTTCGTCGGCGCGAAGATCCTCGACAAATGCGATGCGCTCGACGGCGCGGCCGACGGGATGGTGCAGGACGTCGCCGCGTGCCAGGCGCATTTCAGCGTCGATGCCGATATCCCGACCTGCGCGAACGGCACGCGCACCGGCTCCTGCCTGACGCCCGCGCAGAAAACCGCGCTGGAGAACGTGTTCGCCGGGGCGCGCAACGGCGCGGGCACGGCGCTGTACGCGAGCTTTCCATACGATCCGGGCGTGGCTGCCGGCGGCTGGGCGTCGTGGAAGCAATCGGCGTCGATCACGCTCGATCCGGCCGCGATGGCGTTCACGTTCATGACGCCGCCGAAAACCGCCGCGGCGCTCGCGAACCTGCCCGGTTTCGCGCTCGGCTTCGACATGGACAACGACGCGCCGGCGATCTTCGCGACGAATGGCATGTACACGCAATCGGCGTGGTCGTTCATGACGCCGCCCGACGAGACGAACCTGTCCGCGCTGAAGGCGCGCGGCGCGAAGCTGCTCGTCTATCACGGCACGGGCGACCCGGTGTTCTCGTTCAACGACACGCGCGACTGGTACGCGCAGGTCGCGCAGGCGAACGGCGGCGATGCGTCGAGCTTTGCACGCTTCTATCCGGTGCCGGGGATGAATCACTGCTCGGGCGGGCCGGCCGCAGACCAGTTCGACATGCTGACGCCGCTCGTCGCGTGGGTCGAACAGGGGCAGGCGCCGACGGCGATCGTTGCCGCCGCGCGCGACACGACGAACGCGGTGCCGAACGCGGACGTGCCCGCATCGTGGGGTGCGGGGCGCACGCGGCCGCTGTGCCCGTATCCGCAGACCGCGCGCTACAACGGCTCGGGCGACCTGAATTCGGCGGCGAGCTTCAGTTGTCGCTGACGTAGCCGTCGATGGGAAGCGGCCGGCGCAGGCAGTCGTGCGCCGGCCGTTTCATCGCAGCGTTTACTCGCCGGCGTCGACCGGCACGTCGAGCCCGACCTTCACGCGGCTCATGCTCACCAGCGTCTTGAACCGCTTCACGTTGTTGTTCGCGAAGAACAGCTCGCGCGTGAGCGCGTTGTACTGATCCATGTTGCGCACCGCGAGGATCAGCACGAAATCCCATTCCCCCGTCACGTAGTAGCACTGCTGGATCTGCGGGCAGCGCTCGAACGTGCGCTTCATCGCGTCGAGCTGGTCGATCTGCTCGCTTTCGACCTCGACGTTCACGACGATCGTCAGCGGATGATCGACCTTGTCCGGCGCGACGACGGCCGTATAGCGCACGATCACGCCGTCTTCCGCGAGGCGCCGCAGCCGCCGGTTCACGGCGGCGGTCGACAGGTTGACGCGCGCGCCGAGCTCGGCCTGCGGCGTCTGCGCGTCGCGCTGGACTTCCATCAACAGCTTGCGATCGAACGCATCGAGCGGGGTCGTCATGATGGCGGGTCGAACCTCGAAAGAATGAGAAATTTTTGCGTATGAGCCGTCGATTTGGCGATTTCGTTCATCAGTGTACGCAATATTATTTTTCCAACCGATGGCGAGCGCAACCTGCGTCTGCCTGATCCGACTTACCCGACGGACCGTCAGCGGTCCCGCTCCGGAGCCCTTTGCCATGCTGATCGCCAACCCGCGCGCGTCGCGCACTGCCTACCCGAACGCGCTGCGCCGCGTGATGAACATCGCGTCGGCCGACGAAAGCGGCGCGTGGCTGTCGCACTGGCCGCTCGTCGGCCACGCGCGCACGCCGCTGCGCGCGCTGCCCGATCTCGCCGCGCGGCTCGGCGTCGCGAGCGTCAGCGTGAAGGACGAGTCGTGCCGCTCGCCGCTCGGCAGCTTCAAGGCGCTCGGCGCGCCGATCGCGCTGGTGCGGCTCGTGAAGCGGCTGCGGCGCACGCAGGAACTCGATCCGCGGGGGCTCGTCACCGGCCGCTATGCGTCGGCGCTGGCCGACCTGACGGTGATCAGCGCGACCGACGGCAACCACGGCCGTGCGCTGGCCGCCGCCGCGCGCGCGATCGGCTGCGGGTGCGTGATCGTGCTGCACGCGAACGTCGACGCCGAGCGCGAACGCGCGATCTCGGCGTACGGCGCGCGGATCGTGCGCATCGCGGGGAACTACGACGAATCGGTCGTCTGCGCGGCGCAGCTCGCGCAGGCGAACGGCTGGTACGTCGTGTCGGATACGTCGTACGACGGCTACGAAGCGATTCCGCGCGACGTGATGCAGGGCTACGGCGTGATCGCCGCCGAAGCGGCCGCGCAGGCGGCAGCGGACGACGGGCGACCGTTCACGCACGTATTCCTGCAGGGCGGCGTGGGCGGCCTGGCCGCAGGCGTCGCGAGCTACCTGTGGGAGCGCCACGGCGTGCAGCGGCCGCGCTTCGTCGTCGTCGAGCCGCGCCAGGCCGATTGTCTGTACCAGAGCGCGCTGGCCGGGCGCGCGACGAAGGCCACCGGCAGCGTCGATTCGGTGATGGCGGGGCTCGCGTGCGGCGAGGCGTCGCCGCTCGCGTGGGATTTCCTCGAGATGTGCATCGATCACTTCATGCTGATCGACGACGAAGACGCGGTGCAGGCGATGCGCAGCCTCGCGGCCGGCAGCGAACGCGACGTGCCGCTCGTCGCCGGCGAATCGGGCGCGGCCGGCGTGGCCGGGCTGGACGTGCTGATGCGCGACCCGGCGCTCGCGCGGCAGGTCGGGCTCGATGCGCATGCGCGAGTGCTGGCGATCAATACGGAAGGGGCGACCGCGCCGTCCGTGTACCGGAAGTGCGTCGGCGAGACGGCCGACGCGGTGCTCGCGCGCCAGCGCGCGTGGCTCGGCCGCGCGGCGGTGGCGGCCTGAACGACATGACGACCGACGAGGCGAACGCGATGGACGAAACCGACGCAATCGAAGCAAGCACGCTGCACGGCCAACTGAAGACCTGGCGCCGCCATCTGCACCGGTACCCGGAGACGGGTTTCGAAGAGGTGAACACGTCGGACTACGTCGCGCGCATCCTGACCACGCTCGGGCTCGACGTGCATCGCGGCATCGGCGGCACCGGGCTCGTCGCGAACCTGACGGCCGGCACGGGCACGCGCGCGATCGGCATTCGCGCGGACATGGACGCGCTGAACATCGCCGAGCACGCGCCGGGCCGCGAACACGCGTCGCGCACGCCGGGCAAGATGCATGCGTGCGGGCACGACGGCCACATGTCGATGGTGCTCGGCGCCGCGCAGTTGCTGGCCGAACGCAAGGATTTCGACGGCACGGTGCGCTTCATTTTCCAGCCGGCGGAAGAGCACGGCCGCGGCGCGAAGGCGATGATGGCCGACGGGCTGTTCGAGCGCTTTCCGGTCGACGCGATCTTCGGCGCGCACAACATGCCGGGCATGCGCGCGGGCACGTTCTCGACGCGTGCGGGCGGCATCATGGCGAGCGAAGACAATTTCGTGATCCGGATCGACGGGCGCGGCACGCATGCGGCGCGGCCGCACATGGGCATCGACCCGATCGTGATCGGCGCGCAGATCGTGCTCGCGCTGCAGACGATCGTGTCGCGCAATCTCGACCCGGGCCGGCAGGCGGTGGTGTCGTGCACGGAATTCATCACCGACGGGCTGCGCAACGTGCTGCCGTCGACCGTGACGATCAAGGGCGACACGCGCAGCTATTCGTGCGACGTGCAGACGTTGCTGGCCACGCGAATGCGCGAGATCGGCGAAGGAATCTGCCACGCGCACGGCGCGACCTGCACGTTCGAGTACACGCACGAGTTCGCGCCGACGGTGAACTCGCCGGAATGGGTCGAGACGGCCGTGCAGGCCGCCGCGCAGGTCGCGGGCGCCGACGCGGTGAACGCCGACGTGCAGCCGATGATGATCTCGGAGGATTTCGGCGCGTTCCTGCAGGCGGTGCCGGGCAATTTCATGTTTATCGGCAACGGCGAAGCAGCGGGGCAGGGCGGCGTGCCGCTGCACAACGCGACGTACGATTTCAATGACGACATTTTGCCGGTCGGCGCCCGGTATTTCGCGGAAGTGGCGCGGCGCGCGTTGCGGGCCGCGTAGCGGGCGGGTGGGCCCGCTACGCGCTTGCGCGAGTACCGTGCCTTGCGTCACCTCACACCAGCTCGCCCAGACACGCATCGAACTGCGCGACGAGCCGGTCGACATCGTCGGCGGTCGTTTGCGGGCACACGAGCATCATGTTGTGGAACGGCGTGATCAGCACGCCGCGATTCAGCAGGTACAGGTGCACGATGTGCTCGAGTTCGCTGTCGAGCTGCGCGCCGGCCAGCGTGCCGTTGCGCGGCGGTACGGGCGCGAACTGAAACTCGGTGCGCGCGCCGATGCGCGTCACGCACCACGGCAGCCCGTGTTTCGCGATCGCGTGTTCGAGGCCCGTCGCGAGCCGCGCGGCAAGCGCGAACATGTGCGCATACGCGGCGTCGGTCGCGACTTCGGCGAGCGTCGCGCGCATCGCATGCATCGCGAGCATGTTCGCGGTGAGCGTCGTGCCGATTCCCGAATGGCCGGGCGGCGCGTTCAGCTTCGCCTGCTTCGCGCGTTCCGCGAATTCGGCGCTGAACCCGTACACCGCGCACGGCACGCCGCCCGCGATCGGCTTGCCGACCACCAGCATGTCCGGTTCGAGACCGTGCGCGACCGCGTAGCCGCCGGGGCCGCTGCTGATCGTGTGCGTCTCGTCGATCACCAGCAGCGTGCCGTGGCGGCGCGTCAGTGCGCGTGCGGCCTCCCAGAAGCCCGGGTCGGGCAGCACCATGCCGATGTTCGTCATCGCGGGCTCGGCGAGCACGCATGCGACATCGCCGTCCTGCAGCGCCGCTTCGAGCGCGTCGAGATCGTTGAATTCGACGACACGCGTGTTCGCGAGCAGGTCGTACGACTGCCCGAGCAGGCTGTCGCGCTGCACCGGGCGGCCGTCGACGAGATCGACGAACACGTCGTCGACCGTGCCGTGATAGCAGCCGTTGAACACGACGATCGTGTTGCGGCCGGTGGCCGCGCGCGCCCAGCGCAGCACGAAGCGGTTCGCGTCGCTCGCGCTCAGCGCGAATTGCCAGACCGGCAGATGGAAGCGGCGCGCGAGTTCGCGCGACACCCAGGCGGCGTCCTCGCTCGGCAGCATCGTCGTGTAGCCGCGCGTGGCCTGCTCGGCGAGCGCGCGGGCGACGGGGTCGGGCGCATGGCCGAACATCGCGCCCGTATCGCCGAGGCAGAAATCGACGTAGCGATGACCGTCGACGTCGGTGAAGGTCGCGCCGCGGGCCTCCTTCACGTAGAGCGAGAACGGGGTCGACCAGTCCTGCATCCAGTGCAACGGCACGCCGAACAGCAAGTGCTCGGACGCTTCCGCGGACAGCGCGCGGGAAACCGGCATGGCTTCGGCGAACGCCTGGCGCTCGCGATCGAACAGCGCGCGGGCGCGGATGAGGTCGACTCCGTGGCGGGTAGGCAAAGGCAGCTCCTGGACTGTGGGAATGGACAAACGATAGCGCGGGTGGCGCGGGGCTGACCAGAGGCGAAATTACCGAGGCGGGTCGGCGGCGCACGGGCAGGAACCGTACCGTTGGAGCGTGTTGGCCGGAGAGGATTGAGCGGAAGTTTTTGCGCATAAACATACGACAACATATCTCTTGAGCCTCATTCATTGATGTGAGTGTGCGCACACATACGATACGTAACTCCATAGATAACAGGGTAAACGACAAATACATACGCCGCGCCGATCGCGTCTAGACTGCGTCATGTAGTACGACGACGTATAAATAACGATCCGCCGACCGGCGCATCGATACCCTCTACCCTGAAGGAGTGCCCATGGCCGCCCATCGCCGCCGTTCGTCTTCGTCCGCCCGATCGCCCGCGTCGAAACGGGTATCGCGCCGCGCTTTCATCGGCTGGACCGGCGCGCTCGCCGGCGGCGCGATGCTCGGCGGTCCGTTCGCGGCCACCCGGGCGCTGGCGACAGGCGCGACGCCCAATGCGCCGGCGGTCGATCTCGTGTGGGGCGAGCACGGCGCGGCGGCGCGCATCGCGGCATCGCTCGCGCACGTGTCGCGGCTCGCGCGGCGCGGGCGCGACTTCGACGTGACGCAGTACGGCGCGCGCCGGTGCGCGACGGTCGCGCAGACGTCGCCGTACTCGGCAGCGAAATCGCCGGTCAGCCCCGGTTCCGAACTGACGGTCGCGCCCGGCGCATTCGATGCGCGCCCGGCGTTTCTCGCGGCAATCGATGCATGCCGGCGTGAAGGCGGCGGCCGGGTCGTCGTGCCATCCGGCACCTGGTACTGCGCGGGGCCGATCGTGCTGCAGAGCAACGTCACGTTCCACCTGAGCGCGAACTGCACGATCTACTTCAGCCCGAACCCGGCCGATTACGCGAAGGACGGCCCGGTCGATTGCGGCGCGAACGGCCGGCTGTACTACAGCCGCTGGCAGGCGAACGATTGCCTGAACTTCGGTGCGCCCATCTACGCGCGCAACGCGACGAACATCGCGCTGACCGGCGAAGGCCCGACGTCGGTGCTCAACGGGCAGGCGATGACGCCGTTCTCCGGCAGCGGCGCGAACAGCGTGTGCTGGTGGACCTACAAGGGCTCGTCGGGCGCGTACGGCGCGGGCGCGACGGTGCCGGCCCAGAACTACGCGAACCCGAACAACGTCGACCTGCGGATCGTCGCGCCCGCGATTCCCGACGCGCTCTATGCGCTGCTGACGTCGCCCGTCACGCCGTGGCAGCAGGACCAGAACTACCTGCCCGCGCTGTCCGAGGCCGGCGTGCCGGTGGAGAAACGCATCTTCGGCCTCGGCCACTACCTGCGGCCGTGCATGGTCGAATTCATCGGCTGCACGAACGTGCTGATGGCGAACTACCAGACCCAGAACACGCCGTTCTGGCAGCACCATCCGACCGCGAGTCGCAACGTCGTGATCCGCGGCGTGACGACCAACAGCATCGGCCCGAACAACGACGGCTTCGATCCGGACGCGTGCACCGACGTGCTGTGCGAGGACTGCACGTTCAACACCGGCGACGACTGCATCGCGATCAAGTCGGGCAAGGACCGCGACACCGAATACGGGCCCGCGAAGCGGCACCTGATCCGCAACTGCACGATGAACAGCGGGCACGGCGGGATCACGCTCGGCAGCGAGATGGGCGGCGGCGTCGAGCAGATCTATGCGACGAACCTGTCGATGCTGAACGCGAACTGGCAGACCAACCCGCTGAACATCGCGATTCGCGTGAAGACCAACATGAACCGCGGCGGCTACGTGAAGGATTTCCACGTGAAGGGCGTCACGCTGCCGAACGGCGTGACGCTGAAGGGCGGCGGCTACGGCAGTGCGCTGCTCGCGGGCAGCCCGGTCAACGCGAGCGTCCCGCTCGGCGTCGTCACGCCGTCGGCCGGCAATCCGTCCGCGGCGCAGGGCGGCATCGTCACGTTCGACTGCGACTATCAGCCGGCGAACGACGCGGTGCGCACGCGCGCGCCGGTCGTGCAGAACGTGACGATCGCCGACGTGAAGGCGAGCAACGTGACGCTGAACGGCGTGAGCGCGTCGTGCTTCCAGGCGATCGTCGCGCAGGGGCCGGTCGCGTTCGACTACAACGGCACGCCGCCCGCGCCTGCGGTGCAGCCGATCTCCGGCGTGACGATCGCCAATTGCGACTTCGGCACGCCGGTGGCTTCGGGCACGCCGACGGTCACGTCGCCGGGGCCGATCTATGCGTTCAACGTGAGCGCGATGACGCTGACGAACGTGACGATCGCCGGGAAGGTCGTCAACGCGACGATCGCCGACACGCGATGAGATGACGTCACGTCGCGGCGTTCGCGTGCAACCGGTCGGCGCCTGCACGCGAACGCCGATGCGTCATGCCAGCATCTTGATCATGTAGTGCTCGTCGTAGAAGCGGTCGTCGACGCACATCGAGCGCGGCTCCGTGCCGAACCGCACGAACCCCTGCGAGGCATACAGCCGCTCCGCGGTGTGGTTGGCCTCGTTCACGCACAGCATCAGTTGGCTGCATCCCCACGCGTTCGCCGCATGCGCGGTCGCGCTGTCGAGCAGTGCCTGCGCGATGCGTTGCCCGCGATATGCGGCGTCGACGTAGACGCCCCAGATCGTTGCCTTGTGCGCGATCTTCGTGCGCGCATCGCGGCGCACGCCGGTGATGCCGACGAGCGTGTCGCCGTCGAACGCGCCGAACACCGCCTGTACCTGCGTCGGCGTGAGGCGCTTCGCGAATTCGTCGACCGGCACCTGCGATTCTTCGTCGAGCGTCGGCAGAAAGGAGGTGGGCGCGGTGTCGACCGCACGCAGGCGGACGGTCCGGAAAGAGGCGGCGTCGGCCGCGTCGAGCAGGCGGATCGTGATCGTCATCGGGGGCATTCCGGTTGAGGGACGCGCATGCCCGCGCGCGCCGCCGCGGCGGTCGCGGGATGCATCGTCCTTATCCTAACGGGAATCCGGATGTCGCGTGGCGATGCCCGGTGCGGGCGCGATCGTGAACCGGGAAGACGGTGAAGACGGCGGGGCGCGCCACCATCGACGAGGGAACGCCTGGCACATGTGCCGTTGCGCCGAACCGGCGCCCGACGCCGAAGGCTCGGCACGCGCGAGATCCGCTCACGCGCGCGCGACGGGAATCAATAGCGCGACAACTGATTGCCGTTGATCTGCACGCGGTCGCCCGGACGCAGGTTGCCCGGCGACTGCACGTCGAACGAGCGCATCGAGCCGTCGCTGACCTGCACGTCGATCCGGTAGCTGCTGGGGCCTTGCGCGGCGCCCATCTGCTGGCCGATCTGGTTGCCCGCCACCGCACCGCCGAGCGCGCCGATCACCGTTGCCGCATCGCGGCCATGACCGCGGCCGAACTGGTTGCCCACCAGGCCGCCGACCAGCGCACCGACGACGGTGCCGGCGACACCCGACGGGCCGACCGAGCCGTTGACCGGCTGGATGTTCGCGACGGTGCCGTATTGCGTGCCGTACGGGTTCGCGTATTGCTGTTGCTGATTGCCGTACTGGTCATACGGCTGCGAGCCGTACTGCGACGGGTTGCCGTATTGATCGTACGGTTGCGGCGCCTGGTTCGGATACGCCGGCTGCTGCTGCACGTAGCCCGGTTGCGAATACGCGGGCTGCGCATAGCCGGGCGTCGCGTATTGCTGCTGCTGCGGATAGCCCGGCTGCGCGCCGTAGTAGCCCGGCGCGACGCACGCGGTGAGCGGAAGCGCCGCCACGGCGACGAGCGAGGCGAACAGTACGGTCTTCGTGGAAGGCATGCGCATCATGTGTTTCCTGCATCGGCAACGTGTCCGCCGATGGATTCCCGACACGGGTGGCGAACTCGGCGTGAGTATAAGGAATGGGCGAATGCGCGTCCGGTGCGGCCGGGTAACAACGTGTAAAGTCTGTTGCCGCGTAAATCGCCGGTCGGACGGGGCGCCGAAACCCCGTCCGGCAACGCGGCGACGCGGCTTCCCGGCGCTCGCATGCGGACGACGAAGACGACGCAGGCGATACGGGCGATACGGGCGATACGGGCGATGGGTGATGCGCGGCCGCCGACCGGTCGGCCCTTTCCCCGTCGATCGCGCCCGCCGTCGCACCCGGTCCGGGGCGCCTGCGCGCCGCACATCGCGAAATCGAATGCGCGGCATCGCGACATTTAATTGGCCTCGGGCAGCGGCGTCCGATATCGTGGCCGGATTCCCTGCCAACGGTCGCGCCGCGCCGGCTGCGGTTCCTTCCCCTGTCCGCGTCGGTGTCGCGCCGCGACCACCTCCTATTCCAGGCCATGACCGAACGATTCTTCATCAATGCCGTCGACGCCGGCGGCCAACCCGTCAACCTCGTCGTCCGCGACGGCCGCTTCGCCACGATCGGCGCCGATTGCACAGCCGCGCCCGGCGCGCAGACGATCGACCTCGACGGCCGCGTCGTGCTGCCCGGTTTCGTCGACGGCCATATCCATCTCGACAAGAGCTTCGTCGGCGATCGCTGGGTGCCGCACGAACCGGCCGGCTCGCTGCGCGAGCGGCTCGCGGCCGAGAAGCGCCAGCTCGCGGCTGCGCCGCCGATCGTCGAGCGTGCGAACGCGTTGATCGCGCAGGCCGCCGCGTTCGGCACGATCGCGATGCGCAGCCACGTCGACGTCGACGCGACGACGGGCCTGTCGAACCTGCACGCGGTGATGGCCGCGCGCGAACGATGGCGCGGGATCGTCGACATCGAACTGGTCGCGTTTCCGCAGGCCGGCGTGATCACGTGCCCGGGCACCGCCGAGATACTCGATGCCGCCGTGCGCGAAGGCGCGGACGTGGTCGGCGGGATCGACCCGACGACGCTCGACGGCGACGCGGACGGCCAGCTCGACATCGTGTTCGGCATCGCCGAGAAGCGTGGCGCGAAAATCGACATCCACCTGCACGAGCCGGGAGAAACGGGCATCGCGCAACTGCTGCGAATCGCGGCGCGCACGCGCGCGGCCGGGCTCGGCGGGCGTGTGAACGTGAGCCATGCGTACGCGCTCGGCCAGGTGAGCGATGACGACGTGCGGCGTACGGCCGCGGTGTTGGCCGAAGCCGGCGTATCGATCCTGACGAATGCGCCGGGCGACTGCGCGTTCCCGCCGGTGCAACGGCTGCGCGACGCGGGCGTGCACGTGTTCGCGGGCAACGACAACATCCGCGACGCGTGGTGGCCGTACGGCAACGGCGACATGTTGCAGCGCGCGATGATGGTCGGCTACCGGTCGGGCTTCTACACCGACGAGGCGCTCGGCGTCGCGCTCGACATGGCGACGCACGCCGGCGCGCGCGCAATCGGCAAGGAGAACTACGGAATCGCGGTCGGCTGCGACGCGAGCTTCGTCGCGGTGCGCGCGCCGAATGCGGCGGCGGCCGTCGCGGGCGTGCCGGCCGAACGCTGGGTATTCCGCCGCGGCGAAAGCGATACGGACGCGCCGTTCGCGCCGTCGCTGCGCTTTACGCGCTGACCCACCCGAGCGGCGGCACGGCGCGCGCCGTGCCCGCCTTGCACCGACCGACCCGACCGGACCCGACATGACGAACCTGCTGATCCGCAATGTCCGCACGAATGCCGACGCCACGCTCGATATCCTGATCGAACGCGATCGCATCGCGCGCGTCGGCCCGTCGCTCGATGCGCCCGCCGGCTGCGCGATCGATGACGGCGCGGGCGCGTTGGCGCTGCCCGGCCTCGTCGAAGGCCATACGCACCTCGACAAGACCCACTGGGGGATGCCGTGGTATCGCAACCAGGTCGGGCCGCGCCTCGTCGACCGCATCGAGAACGAGCGCCACTATCGCGCGACGAGCGGCCATGACGCGGGCGCCGCATCGCTCGCGCTGGCGCGCGCATTCCTCGCGGCCGGCACGACGCGCATTCGTACCCACGTCGACGTCGATACCCAGGCCGGGCTGCGCCACCTGAACGGCGTGCTGGCCACGCGCGAGACGCTGCGCGGGCAGGTCGAGATCCAGATCGTCGCGTTTCCGCAATCGGGTGTCCTTAAGCGGCCGGGCACCGATGCGCTGTTGTCGGACGCGCTCGACGCCGGCGCCGACCTGCTCGGCGGGCTCGATCCGTGTGCGATCGAAGGCGATCCGGTCGAGGCGGTGGACGTGCTGTTCGCGATCGCCGCGCGCCACGGCCGCGGGCTCGATATCCATCTGCACGAGCGCGGGTCGATGGGCGCGTACTCGCTCGACCTGATCCTGCAGCGTACCGCGGCTCACGGCATGCAGGGAAAGGTCACGATCAGCCACGGTTTCTGCCTCGGCGATATCGCCGAACGCGAGCGCGATGCGCTGCTCGCGCGGATGGCCGAGCTCGGCGTCGCGATCGTCACGACTGCGCCGGCCGCAGTGCCGGTGCCGCCGGTGGCCGCGTGCCGTGCGGCGGGCGTGACCGTGATCGGCGGCAACGACGGCGTGCGCGATACGTGGACGCCGTACGGCTCGCCCGACATGCTCGAGCGCGCGATGCTGATCGGCATGCGCAACGATTTCCGCCGCGACGATGCGCTCGAAGTCGCGCTCGACTGCGTGACGCACGGTGCGGCGCGCGGCTGCGGGTTCGCGGATTACGGGCTGCAGCCAGGCTGCCGCGCGGACGTCGTGCTCGTCGATGCGCTGACGTTCGCCGAGGCCGTCGTCGCGCGGCCGGTGCGGCGTCTCGTCGTGTCGTCCGGGAAGATCGTCGCGCGCAACGGCGTGCTGGTGTGAGTGCGGGCGGCCCGCTCGGGTGCGTCAACGCGTCCGGGCGTGCATGGGCGGTGTCCTCGGTATGATCGGGCCTTCAACGATTCGACCGGGAGATCGAGATGCGACGCATGGCAGCAGGACGGACGACACGATGGATCGCGGCGGCGACGTTCGCGGTGACGGCCGCGCATGCTGCGGCCGCCGGCGCGAGCGACACGCAGCAGGAGGCCAATCGCCGGACGGTGCTGGCGTTCTATGAGAAAGGCTTGAACGAGAAGGATGCGGACGCCGCGCTCGCGTATGTCGGCGATCGCTACGTGCAGCACAATCCGAACGCGGCCGACGGGCGCGACGGTTTTCGCCAGTTCGTCGCGTTTCTGCGCGACAAATATCCGCAGTCGCACAGCGAGATCAAGCGCGCGTTCGTCGACGGCGACTACGTGATCCTGCACGTGCACGCGGTGCGCGAACCCGGCACGCGCGGCAGCGCGATCATGGACATCTTCCGGCTCGAGCACGGCAAGATCGTCGAACACTGGGACGTCAACCAGCCGGTGCCCGAGCAGGCGGCGAACGGCAACACGATGTTCTGACGCGCGGCCGTGCGGCCGGATCGGGGGCGCGTCTCGCTTACCGCCCTTCGAGTTCCAGCATCGCCGCGAGCGTCTTCGTCAGCGCGCCGACCATCGGGTCGGCCGTCGGCCGGTGCAGGATCGCGATGTCCATGTGCTCGATCGGTGCGAAGCCCTGCTTCGCGGTCAGCACCACGTGCTCGTCCGTCACCACGCGCGCGGGCAGCACGCTGATGCCGAGGCCGTCCGCGACGGCTGCCTGGATCCCGCTCAGGCTCGACGTCGTGAAGCTGATCCGCCAGCGGCGGCCGCGCTCCTCGATCGCCTTGATCATGTCGTCGCGGTACAGCCCGCGCGGCGGGAACACGACGATCGGCACCGGGTCGAGATCGATCGACGGATGCTTCGCGCTGTCGATCCAGCGCAGCTTCTCGGGCCAGCGCACGACCGCCTCGCGGCTGTCGCGCCGCTGCTTGATCAATACGAGATCGAGTTCGCCGCGGTCGTACGCGGCGCTGATGTCGCGGCTCAATCCGCACGTCACTTCGAGCTTCACCTGCGGATGCTCGCGCTTGAACGCCGCGAGCGCATGGGTCGTGCGGCCCGCCGCGAAATCGTCGGGCACGCCGAGCCGGATCGTCAGCGCGACCGTCGCGCCCGACAGCGCTTCCAGCATCTCGTCGTTCAGCGCGAGCATGCGCCGCGCATAGCTGAGCACCGTCACGCCCGCGTCGGTCGGCCGCACGTCGCGCGTGCCGCGGTCGAGCAAGCGGTGGCCGGCGATTTCCTCGAGCCGGCGCACCTTCTGGCTGACCGTCGATTGCGTCGAATGCAGGCGCGCGGAAGCCGTCGTGAAACTGCCGCAGTCGGCGACCATCACCAGCGCGCGCAACAGGTCGATGTCGAACAGGGGTCTATTCATTTTTGTACTTCTGTGAATTCGAGCATTTCGTTTTCAAATGCGTGCGACGACTTTTAACATGGCCGCCCATCGCAGGCAATCGCGGTTTCGCCGGACCCGGCGGGGGGGGCGCGACGCCACTGGCGGCGGAGATCGGGTGGGGGCGGGAGGGGCGCAAGTCTTAGCGGGCGCGCGATTTTGGTTCGGGCGTGCTGTCGGGGAGTTTCCGCAGGAACGCTTCGGCCAGTTCGACGCAATAGTCGAACGATGGCGTGTAGTCGAGTGTCCGGATGGCGTCGAAGCGCGGCTGTACGAACGCGCGATGTTCGTTGAGCAGACGCAGAAACGTGTCGCGATGCCGAACGAGGAACGCACCGGCTTCCATCAGGCTTTCCGGCTCGCGCTCGATGACCACGCACAGGTCGAACAGATCCCGCGCGGTCGGACGATCGCCGCGATGCCACATTTTCTTGGCGACGATTTCCGCGGAAGTCTCCACCTTGACGACATGATTCATCAGCATCCATTCGTCGTAGCCGGGAGACGTCAGATTCCGGCAGACGACGAAGTCGATTTCGCCGTTGAGCAGCACCAGCTTCACGAAGCTGGCGTGTTCCTCGTAGTCCATCGTGATGTCGGACGCGGCGTCGCTGATGCGGGGATTCACGTACCCGAGATACTGCGGGTCGGGTACGAAGATGTCCACGTCCTTGCTGACGCGATGGCCGTGGCGCAGCATGAGAACCGTGCCCCACCGAACGTCCAGAACGGATTCGGCATGCCGTGCTTCCGTATCTCGTCGACCAGTGTCAGCGCGTGGCGAAAAAGACCCTGCCACGGTCCGTCGGGCAACGTGGATGGTGCGGTCATACCCATACCTCCCGATACAGATGGAGATCCTTCGACCACGCGGCAAGGTTTTTCCAGATGGTCCGAAGCGGGGTGCCCGAGCGCTCGGCGGCTTCCTCGGCCGCTTTCACGACGACAGGCAGCGGCACTTCGTCGAGGATGACGGAGAACTGCGATTCGTATCCTTCAGGAATCCGTCCGGTGGTCAATGCGTCGGCCAGCAGTCCTTCGGTCAATTCGCCCTTGTAGCTCACGTTCGCACTCACGACGGCCTTGTGGAGACCGTTTTGAGCCTGCCGCGGCAGCGCCAGGAGTTCGATGCCGAGCACGCTGAGCAACGGGATGAGCTTGTTGATGCCGAGATCCTTCACCTTACCGCTTTCGAGCTGGTTGATGGTAAGACGAGACAGCCCGGCGAGCTTGGCAAGTTGGGCCTGCGTGAGATCGAGTTCGGCTCGCCGCCTGGCGATGGCCTGACCGATTTCATAGAGTTGCATGTTCACCTCCCCACGCGGATTCGTCGCGCTTCAATGTAAAGTATATATTACATTTTCGACCGGGTTACTGCCTCCCAGGGAGTTTTCAAGGCGGTATAGGTCGCATCGTGATTTCGCTGAGGCACGCCTCGTTCGAGGCGTCGCTCAGATCGCATATATAGACATCATTGCCCCGTGGACATCCGGAAAAACGCCCGCTATGGGGGACGCGCGACGCACAGGGTAAACACCCTGACAGTCCCGTAAATCGGCCATAAATAAAGCGTCGCCCCGTCTTTCCGCGTCCGCTGGACCTCCATCCATCCTGTCTCCGCTTCCTTCCGCTTGCACTCGGAAATCTGGCGGTCTAGACTGCATCGCAGTTTCATCGAAGTCCCCCGTCTTTCGCGCCTCGCGCCGGCAGTCCGTCGCGGCGCCTTCACCGGACGCCGGCGTCGCCCGCCGCGTCGAGACTTTCAAGGACACGCCATGAACCGTATCGCCAAGTTCCTCGTTACCGCGCTGGCGTTCGCGCCGCTCGCATCGTTCGCGCAGGACACGTCGACGATCCGCTGGGGTATCGATCCCACGTATCCGCCGTTCGAGGCGAAGCAGCCCGACGGCTCGCTCGCCGGTTTCGACATCGACCTGCGCAATGCGATCTGCGAGCAACTGCATGCGAAGTGCGTGTGGGTCGAGCAGGGCTTCGACGGGATGATCCCGGCGCTGCGCGCGCGCAAGTTCGACGTGATCATGTCCGCGATGACGGCCACCGACGAGCGGCTCAAGCAGATCGACTTCTCGAACAAGCTGTATGCGTCGCCGGGCGCGCTCGTCGCGCCGGTCGGCTCGAAGCTGCTGCCGACCGCCGCGTCGCTCGCCGGCAAGCGCGTCGGGATCGACCAGGGCACGACGCAGGAGGCGTACGCGAAGGCCGAATGGGCGACCAAGGGCGTGACGATCGTCTCGTACCAGAATCAGGACCAGGTGTATCAGGATCTCGTCAACGGCCGCCTCGACGCGACCTTCCAGGACAAGACGCAAGCCGGCTACTCGTTCCTGAAGACGCCGCGCGGCAAGGGCTACGCGTTCGCGGGCCCGGACGTGACCGACGTGCGGATCACCGGCTACGGCGTCGCGATGGGCATACGCAAGGGCGACGCCGACATGAAGAAGCGGCTGAACGACGCGATCGCCGCGATTCGCGCGAACGGCACGTACCAGAAGATCGCCGCGAAATACTTCGACTTCGACATCTACGGCGCGAAGCAGCAACTGACTTCGGCGCCGTGACCCCGTGACCCATTCGATCGACAGGTACACCATGACGAGTATCCAGGAGCGCGTCGCGCAAGCCGTGACGCCCGAACTGATCGCCGCGTTCCGCGACGAAGGCGCGGTCTGCATCAAGGGCATTTTTTCGCCCGACGAAGTGGCCGCGTTGCGGGCCGGCATCGACGCGAACCTCGCGCAGCCGAGCGAACGCGCGAAAGTCGCGAGCCGGCCCGACGATCCGGGCTGGTTCTTCGAGGATTTCTGCAACTGGCAGCACAACGACGCGTATCGCGACTTCATCGTGCGCTCGCCGGCGCCGTCGGTCGCCGCCGCGCTGATGGGCACGGACAACGTGCGGCTGCATCACGACCATCTGCTCGTGAAGGAGCCCGGCACGCGGCAGCGCACGCCGTGGCATCAGGACCAGCCGTACTACAACATCGAAGGCGACGACAACGTCAGCATGTGGATTCCGGTCGACCCGGTGCCGCTCGAATCGACGCTGGAATTCGTCGCCGGCTCGCATCGCGGGCCGTGGCTGATGCCGCGCACGTTCATGGACAAGGAGGCGAAGTGGTTCCCGGAAGGCAGCCTCGCCGATCTGCCCGACATCGAAGCCGACCGTGCGGCCTTCCCGATCCGCCGCTGGGCGCTCGAACCCGGCGACATGGTGTGCTTCCGGATGCTCACGCTGCATGCGTCGGGCGGCACGCGGAACCGCCGGCGCGCGTTCTCGATCCGCTTCGTCGGCGACGATGTCCGTCACGCGCCGCGCCGCTGGAAAACGTCGCCCGATTTTCCCGGGCTCGCGGAACAGCTGGCCGACGGCGCGCCGCTCGATCACCCGCTGTTTCCGGTCGTGTGGTCGCGCGAGGCGGGGCAGGTTGGCGCGATCTGACTCGAGGAGTGAATGAACACGGCGGCCGTTTCAGGACGAAACGGCCGCCGTGCGCGTCGGGGGTGTGCGACGAAGGATCAGGTCGGGTGGCGCCCCGCGCCCGGCTTGAAGCGCGAGCCGAGCCGGTAGCGGTTGCCCGGATGCAGGAAGTGCACGAACGTGACGGGCAGCCCGTCCGTCCACGTGCGGCGCGTGAGCGTGAGGCACGGCTCGTCGGCGCGCATGTCGAGCAGCCGCGCCTGTTCGCCGGTGGGCAGCGACGCGTCGACGACGTGCTCGATTTCCAGTTCGTAGTGCGACACGTTGTTGTACAGGTATTCGGATGGCGGCTCGACCCGGAAATCCTGATCGATGAAGCCGGGCGCGGCAGCCGGATTGACGTAGCGATCCTCGAGCTGGATCGGGCGGCCGTTTTCCTCGTGTACGCACACCACGTGAAAGACCGGCGTATTGACCGGCAGGCCGAACGCGGCCGCGACGTCGAACGACGCGGGCTCGCGCGCCTGGCTGAGCACGCGGCAGCGGTACTCGTGCCCGCGCGCACGGATCTCGTCGCGGATATGCGCGATCATCAGCAGGTTCGACTGCGGCTTCACCTCGGCGACGAACGTGCCGACGCCCGCGATGCGCTTCAGCACGCCTTCCTCGGTCAGCTCGCGCAGTGCGCGGTTGACCGTCATGCGCGCGACGCCGAACTGCGCGGCGAGATCGAGTTCGGACGGAATGCGGTCGCCGGGGCGCCAGTCGCCGGACTCGACGTTCTGGCGAACGAGCGTCTTGATCTGCTGGAACGGTGCGGTGGCCCTGGTGACCATCGGAAGATCCTTGCGCGAAGAAGTGACGAGGCTAGTCGTCGTGGCTGACGATGACCAGAATCTCCGCCTGCGCGGTGCCGAGGCTGCGCGTGCGGTGGGGAATGAGTGCGTTGAAATAGACTGAATCGCCGGCCCTGAGTTGCACCGTCTCGTTCGGAAATTCGATTTCGACCCGCCCCTTGTGCACGAACAGGAATTCCTCGCCTTCGTGCTCGCGGAACGTCGACGCGACGAATTCGTGCGGCGGATGCACGACGAACGGCAGCATCTTCTTCGGCGCGACCCCGGCCGCGATGCTCTCGAAACGGTGGGCGTGGCTGTCGGCCGCTGCACCCATCGCGGTGCGCTCGCCGGCGCGCGTGACCGTGATCAGCTCGCGGTTGCGGCTTTCCGAGAACAGTTGCTCGACGTCGACGTTCAGCGCCTTCGACAGCTTCAGCGCGACCGCGATCGACGGCACGCTCAGGCCGCGCTCGACCTTCGACAGGTAGCTCTTGGTGAGGCCGGTCTCGTCGGCCAGCACGTCGAGCGTCCAGCCTTTCTGTTTTCTGAGCAGCTTCAGGCGAATCGTCATGGGGGCGCCAAGTGTCCTTCGAAGAATCGATTGTAACGCATGACACAAAGTGTCATTCGGTGTATTGTGTGTCATGCGCTCGGGGAAACGGCCGCGGACGGCGTGGCAGACCCGGTGCATTCAGGAGGCGAACATGGCGGAAACGCTGAATTTGACGAAGGAAGCGCTGGTCGCGCTGGCGGAGCGGCGCCTTGAAAACGAAGTGGGTGACAGCGGCTGGTCCGCGCGGCAAAAGCTCGCGCTGACGTGCCGGATCCTGTTCGACGCCGGCCACGACTCGGGCCTGGCCGGGCAGATCACCTGCCGCGCGGATGCGGCCGGCACCTACTACACGCAGCGGCTCGGGCTCGGCTTCGACGAGATCTCGGCCGCGAACCTGCTGCGCGTGAACGAGGATCTCGACGTCGTCGATGGCGAAGGCATTCCGAACCCGGCCAACCGGTTCCATACGTGGATCTATCGCGAGCGCCCGGACGTGAACTGCATCATCCACACGCATCCGGCGCATGTCGCGGCGCTGTCGATGCTCGAGCAGCCGCTCGTGGTGTCGCACATGGACACCTGCCCGCTGTACGACGATTGCGCGTTCCTGAAGGACTGGCCGGGCGTGCCGGTCGGCAACGAGGAGGGCGAGATCATCTCGAAGGCGCTCGGCAGCAAGCGCGCGATCCTGCTGTCGCATCACGGCCAGCTCGTGGTCGGCAAGACGATCGAGGAGGCGTGCATGCTCGCGCTGCTGATCGAGCGCGCCGCGAAGCTGCAACTGCTCGCGATGTCGGCCGGCGAGATCAAGCCGGTGCCGCCGGCGCTCGCGCGCGAAGCGCACGACTGGATCTCCAAGCCGAAGCGCGATGCGGTGACGTTCGACTACTACGCGCGCCGCGCGTTGCGGACGCATCGGGACTGCGTCGCATAAGCGGGCGTGCTGTTCCGCTCCTGTCAGACAATCATTGAGGAATACGAATCGTGACGATTCTGTTGAAGGGCATCATTGCCTACCCGGTTACGCCGTTCTCCGCCGACGGCGGCGTCGACCTGACAGCGCTCGATGCGCTGATCGAGCGCCTGATCGCCGACGGCGTTCACGCGATCGCGCCGCTGGGCAGTACCGGCGAAAGCGCCTACCTGTCCGATGCCGAATGGGAGGCCGTCGCCACCGCGTCGATTCGCGCGGTGCGCCGGCGCGTGCCGACCGTCGTCGGCATTTCCGATCTCACCACGGCGGGCGCGGTGCGCCGTGCCCGCTTCGCCGAGCAGGCCGGCGCCGATGCGGTGATGGTGCTGCCGGTGTCGTACTGGAAGCTCGGGAACGACGAGATCGTCGCGCACTACCGCGCGATCGGTGCAGCGATCGGCATCCCGATCATGCTGTACAACAACCCGGCGACGAGCGGCGTCGACATGTCGCCGGACCTGATCACGACGATCTGCCGCACCGTCGACAACGTGACGATGGTCAAGGAGAGCACCGGCGACATCGGCCGGATGCATCGGCTCGCGCAATTGAGCGACGGGACGATCCCGTTCTACAACGGCAGCAATCCGATGGCGCTCGCCGCGCTGGCCGCGGGCGCGGCCGGATGGTGCACGGCCGCGCCGAACCTGAATGCCGCGTTGCCGCTCGCGTTGTTCGATGCGATGCGCACTGGCGATCTCGCACGCGCCCGATCGGTTTTTCACGCGCAGTTGCCGTTGCTGCAGTTCATCGTCAACGGCGGGTTGCCGGTGACCGTGAAGGCCGGGTTGAGGCTGCGCGGCTTCGACGCCGGCGAACCGAGGCGGCCGCTGCTGCCGCTCGGCGAAGCACGCACGCGCGAACTCGAACGACTGCTCGCGGCGCTGCCGGACGGTGTGGCCGCATGAGCGACGACGCCCGGCCGGCGATCGCGGCCGCCATCGGCGCGGTGCGGATCGGCGCGAGCCGTCCGCTCGCCGGCACGCCGCACGCAAGCGCGATCGACAAGCAGCCGGTGGATGCACGCCTGTGGCTGGGCGCGCTCGGCTTCGCCGGCGACGCGCAGGCCGATGCGCGGCATCACGGCGGCCCCGACAAGGCCGTTCATCACTATGCGCACGATCACTATGCGTGGTGGGCCGGGCAGATCGGCGCGCGCGACGTGCTCGCCCGGCCGGGCGCGTTCGGCGAGAACCTGTCGACGCGCGGCATCACCGAGCACGACGTGTGTCTCGGCGACGTATTCATGCTCGGCGGCGCGGTGCTCCAGGTGTCGCAGTCGCGGCAGCCGTGCTGGAAGCTCAACGCGCGTTTCGATCATCCGCGGATGGCGGCGCTCGTGCAGCAAAGCGGCCGGACCGGCTGGTACTACCGCGTGTTGCAGGAGGGCTGGGTGGCGGCGGGCGATGTGCTGGCGCTGCACGAGCGCCGCTACCCGCAATGGCCGCTGTCGACGGTGCTCGACGTGCTGTATCGACGCACGCTCGACATGGCCGCGCTCGATGCGCTGTGCGACGTGCCGTTGCTGCCGCCCGGCTGGCGCAGGATGCTGGAAAAGCGCCGGACGGCGCGGCAGGTCGAAGACTGGACGAAGCGGCTCGAAGGGTGACGCGCTGCGTCCGATGCTTACTTCGTCGGCAGGTTGCGCACGTCGGCCGTCGGCTCGTTGCCGAATGCGTCGCTCAGCGCATAGCCGATCAGCTGTCGGGCGGTTGCCTCGGGCGTCGCGAGCGCGCCGCTCGACTTCAGCGCGTCGAATTTCTCGCGCATCGGGAAATCGTCTTTGCCGGTCGCGCGGATCGTGGCCTGCATGCCCGTGTCGACGACGCCCGGCGCGACGCTGCAGATGCGCAGCGCGCCGTTCGTGTCGAGCGCGACGGCGCGCGCATGGTGATCGAGCGCGGCCTTGGTCGCGCAGTAGACGCTCCAGCCCGCATACGCGTTGCGGGCCGCACCGCTCGACAAGTGCACGATCCGGCATTCGGTCGCGGCCGACGCGGCCTGTGCGAGCGCGGCCGACAACATCAGCGGCGCGGCGACGTTCAGGCCGACCGCGCGGGCGACGATCGCCGGGTCCTGCGCGGCGAGCGGGCCGATCGGATCGACGATGCCCGCGTTGTTGAACAGCAGCACGAGCGACGCGCCGTCGACGAAGTGGCGCAGGGTGTCGCCGGCCAGCCAGGTCGCGATGGTCTTCGAGTCCGACAGGTCGAGTTCGACTTCGGCGAAGCGCTCGCCGGCCTGCGACGCGAGCGACGGATGACGGCTGCGCGACACGCCGAGCACGGCGATGCCTTCCTGCAGTAGTTGTTCGGCGAGCGCCGCGCCGACGCCGCGCGTGTGTCCGGTGACGATGGCGCGCACGGGTGCGGGAGAAGATGCAGTCATGGTGGTGAACCGGTGAGGACGTGAACGGGTTTGGCGAGCGGCGCGCGGTATGGTGCAGCGCGTTCAACGCGAGCGATGCGTGGTATCGACGTGTGAAGGCCGCGCGCGGCGCCGCTGATATCGGGATGAACGTCTATCGTAGCGCCGGCATGCGCATCGCGCAAACGCCCGGGCGTGCGCGAAGGACGAATCTGCGGCGCCGTGCACATGGGTCGCCGCGTCGTCGCCCGCTATCGGGCGCGCCGCTACGTCCGACGAAAGCCCGCTGCGGCGCGTGCGCGCGCCGGTGCGGCGAGTGGCGCCGGGCCGCGCGTCGCGAGCTATCATATGGCTCGCCCGTGCGCGACGCCGGACGGGCCGCGACCGTTTCCCTTCACCTGCTGCACGCTGCGACGCCACTCATGAACACCACGCCGGATACGCCCACGCCCCGCGCTCTTCGCGAACTCACGCCTCTCGAGGCCCGCATTCTCGGCGTGCTCGTCGAGAAACAGCACACGGTGCCGGATACCTACCCGCTGTCGCTGAACGCGCTGACCGCGGGCTGCAACCAGAAAACCGCGCGCTCGCCGGTGATGAACGTCAGCGAGGACGAAGTCACGACCGCGCTCGACGGGCTGAAGCACTTGAGCCTCGTGATGGAGGGCAGCAGCAGCCGCGTGCCGCGTTTCGAGCACAACATGAACCGCGTACTCGGCATTCCGAGCCAGGCGATCGCGCTGTTGACGATCCTGTTGCTGCGCGGCCCGCAGACGGCCGCCGAGTTGCGCCTGAACAGCGCGCGCCTGCACGGCTTCGCGGATATCTCGTCGGTCGAGGCGTTCCTCGACGAACTCGCGGCGCGCGCGCAACCCCTCGTCGTCCGGCTGCCGCGTGCACCGGGCGCGCGTGAGAACCGCTGGATGCACCTGATGTGCGGCGCGGTGAACGTGGCCGATTTCGCGAGCACGGATGCCGGCGGTGCGGAGGCGGTGCCGCCTTCCGAATTCGAAGCGCTGAAGGCCGAACAGAAACGCCTCGCGGACGAAGTGGCGCGGCTGAATGCGCTGGTGCAGCGGATGGCCGGCGAACTGGGGATCGACGTCGGCGCGCAGGGCGACGCGGGCTGATCCCTTCCTGACGCAATGGCGATGGTGCGCGCGCACCATCGCGTTACTTCAGCGCGATGTCGTCGGCGGCCGTCTCGGGCGTGGAGCCGAGTCTGCGTTGACGCGCCACCCCTGTTCCGTGCGAACTTGTTCCGACAGGTCGTGGACGATGCCATGCAGCGCGTCTTCGGCCGGCGTGTCGGCTGCTGCCTCTCCCGGGTGCCATAATCGAGCCTGCCCATCATTCCAGATAGACGTCCCCGGAGAATCGCCATGCAGAACCTCGACAATCCTTCCCACGATCGCGAGGTAGGCAGCGCCGACGCGACGCAGGACACCACGCGCATCGACGACGTCCGCATCGGCGCCGTGCGTCCGCTGATTTCCCCGGCGCTGTTGCTCGACGAACTGCCGGTGCCGGCCGCCACGCAGACGCTCGTCGAGGATACGCGCCGCGCGATCGGCGATATCCTGCACGGCCGCGACGACCGGCTGCTGCTCGTCGTCGGCCCGTGCTCGATCCACGATCACGAACAGGCGCTCGATTACGCGCGCCGCCTGAAGGTCGCCGCCGACGCGTTAAAGGACGACCTGCTGATCACGATGCGCGTCTACTTCGAGAAGCCGCGCACGACGGTCGGCTGGAAGGGGTACATCAACGATCCGCGTCTCGACGGCAGCTTCCGCATCAACGAAGGGCTGCGCGCCGCGCGGCAACTGCTGCTCGACATCAACGCGCTCGGCCTGCCGGCGTCGACCGAATTCCTCGATCTGCTGAGCCCGCAGTACATCGCCGACCTGATCGCGTGGGGCGCGATCGGCGCGCGCACGACCGAGAGCCAGAGCCATCGCCAGCTCGCGTCTGGCCTGAGCTGCCCGATCGGCTTCAAGAACGGCACCGACGGCGGCGTGCAGGTCGCGTCGGACGCGATCGTCGCCGCAGCCGCGAGCCATGCGTTCATGGGGATGACGAAGATGGGGATGGCCGCGATCTTCGAGACGCGCGGCAACGACGATGCGCACGTGATCCTGCGCGGCGGCAAGAACGGGCCGAACTACGATGCGGCGCACGTCGAAGCGAGCTGCGCGGTGCTGCGCAAGGCCGGCCTGCGCGAGCAGGTGATGGTCGACTGCTCGCATGCGAACTCGAACAAGTCGCACGAGCGGCAGATCGAGGTGGCGCAGGATCTCGCGCGGCAACTGTCGCAGGGCGAGCACCGGATCGTCGGCGTGATGGTGGAGAGCCATCTCGAGGCCGGCCGCCAGGATCTGAAGCCGGGCGTGCCGTTGCAGTACGGCGTGTCGATCACCGATGCGTGCCTGAGCTGGACGCAGACCGAGCCGGTGCTCGACGTGCTGGCGGAGGCGGTGCGGCATCGCAGGGTGTATTCGCGCAATGCGTGACGCAGCGGGGCGGCGGCGTGCCGGCCACCGCGTCGTTCGGCGCGCCGCGAAGATCGGGTGGCCGTCTGCGAGGTTGTCCTGATCGACGGGCCGCGGCGTCATTTTTTCGTGCCGCGCGCCCGTCTGTTCTGCGTGATCTTTGATCCCGATCCGGTTCGCCCTACCTGCTGCATCGCACTCCGAACGCACGATCCGTCGTTTGCCGCTACCATGAACGCCGTGTTGCACGCTGCGGCCCGGCCATGTCGGTCCGCCACGCACACACGCCGTGGCGGCGCGGTCGGCCGCCACGCGACTGACGAAGCGCGGGGCGGCCATCCGCGGGGCGGCCATCCGCGGGGCGGCCATCCGCGGGGCGGCCATCCGCGGGGCGGTCACCCGCGGGGCGGCCACCCGCAGGGTGCTCACCGATCGGCCTTTGCACCCGCGTCGCTTCGTTCCCGGAATCCACAACAACCGAACCGGAGTGCAACGCATATGAAGTTCTACAAGACCCTCCTCGCAGCAACCGTCCTCGCGTCGAGCGTCGGCGCGCACGCGCAGATCGCGGGCGCGCAGCCGATCAGCGTGACCGTCGAGCAATCGCAGGCGCTGCTCGAAGGCTGGAGCGTGAAGAAGAGCGTGCTCGGCAAGACCGTGTACAACGACGAGAACCAGAAAGTAGGCAAGGTCCGCGACCTGATCGTCGCGCCGGACGGCTCGGTGTCGGCCGCGATCGTGTCGGCCGGCGGCTTCCTCGGCGTGGCCGCGCACGACGTCGCGGTGCCGATCGCGTCGCTCGACGTGCGCAACGGCAACATCTACCTGCCCGGTGCGACCAAGGAGGCGCTGAAGGCCACGCCGGCGTTCCAGTACGCGAAGGTGCCGTCGCCGCCGAAGCCGAAGAAGCTCGACGAAAAGCACTGATCTGCCACCTCGCGCGGCACGCGTCGTCCGTCGCGTGCCGCGCGTTCTCGCGACGGTCAGGTTGCGTCGAGTCCGCCGTCGACCGTGATCACCTGCCCCGTCATCCATGCCGCCTGTGGCGACGCGAGCGACACGATCCAGTTCGCGACGTCCGCGGGCTCGCCGCGCCGGCCAAGCGGAATGCGCGCGCGCTCCTGCGCCTTGATCGCTTCGATCTCGGGTGCCGACAGCTTCATCCGTTCCGACAGGAAATCCGTTTCCGTCGGACCCGCCGCGACGGCGTTCACGCGTACGCCCGCCGATGCGAGCTCGAGCGCCCAGCAGCGCGTCAGATGCTCGAGCGCGGCCTTGCTCGCCGCATAGTGCGACAACAGCGCCGCGGCCTTGTGTCCGAACGTGCTCGACACGTTGACGATGCTGCCGCGGGCTGCTTTCAGGTGCGGCAACGCGGCGGTCGCGAGCATCGACGGTCCGAGCGTATTGACCGAGAAGATCGCACTGATCGCTTCGAAGGTAGCCGACTCGAGCGGCAGGATTGCACCCGCGCCCGCATTGTTGACCAGCACGTCGAGCCGCCCCGCCAGGGCGACCGCTTCGTCGATCGTGCGCGCGGCGTCGGCCGGATCGCCGGCATCCGCGACCACGTAGTCGATGCCCGGCGCGCTGCGCGCGGCCGCGGACAGCGCATCTTCGCGGCGGCCCGTGATGACGACGCGCGCGCCTTCGCGTGCGAACGCGACGGCCGCTGCCAGCCCGATGCCGGCACCGCCGCCGGTAATGAGGACCACCTTGTTGTCGAATGACTGCATGACTTTCTCGTGAAGACGATGGGTTGAATGTGCGCGCCGTTTAGCGTTCGGGCGCATCGTCCGCCGGCGCGAGCGCCACGACGTGGCTGATTCCCTCGTGCGCCATCTTCGTGTACGGACAGAAACGCTCCGTATTGCGGACGAGTTCTTCCGCCACCGCGCGCTCGACGCCTGGCAGCCGCACGCGAATGTTCGCGTTCAGCATGAACAGCCCGTCCATCGGATCGCGACAGAAGTCGATCGATGCGGATACCGATGCGCCGGCGATCGACACGCCCGCCCGTGCAGCCAGCAGGCTCAGCGCGCCGTGAAAGCACGCCGCATAGCTGGCGGCGAACAACTGTTCCGGGTTCGGGCCGTCGCCGGGCCCGCCCAGCGCGGACGGCAGGCGCAGCTCGATGTCCAGGCGCCCGTCGTCGGAACGGGCGACGCCCGATGCGCGGCCGTGCTCGGCCGCCCCGCCCGTGACGGTCACCGTCGTCGAGTACAGCGTCTGCGGTTCCCGTCCGCGATACCGGTCGAGCAGCGACAGCGGCGGCGGGCGCAGCGGCGTCATGGCGTGCGTGATCCGGCTGCGGCGTTCAGCGTACGAGCGCGTTCTGCCGGAACCATGCGTCGAAGGTCGTCGCGCCGAGGCGTGCGCCGGGCGCCGGCACGAGCGTGTCGTCCTGCAGCATCGCGCCGAAGTAGTCGGCGCCCGCATCGCGCGTCACCGTCCGCGCGTCGTGCGTGGCCGCCAGGAAACGCTCGACCAGATCCGCGATCCGCACGCGCTCGGGGCCGCCGATCTCGGCGATGCCGTTGCGCGGCGCGTCGAGCGCGAAGTCGGTCACGGCGGCCGCGACGTCGTCCGATGCGATCGGCTGGAAGTGCGCGGTGGTCAACCGGACCGTGTCGCCTTGCGTGCCAGCCTGCGCGATCGCCCCGACGAATTCGAAGAACTGCGTCGAGCGCACGATCGTGTACGGCACGCCTGCATCGCGGATCAGGTTTTCCTGAATGATCTTGCCGCGGAAATACGCGCTCTGCTGCAGCCGGTCGGTGCCGACCACCGACAGCGCGACGTGATGGCGCACGCCGGCCGCGCGCTCCGCGGCGAACAGGTTGCGCCCCGACGCCTCGAAGAAGGCCTTCACGGCCGCTTCTTCGAACGACGGCGAATTCGCGAGATCGACGACGACTTCCGCGCCGGCGAGCGCGTCGTCCAGTCCCGTACCCGTGATCGTATCGACGCCGGTCGACGGCGCGGCCGCCACCGCGTCGTGGCCGCGTGCGATGAGGTTCCTGACGACCTTGCTGCCGATGAGGCCGGTACCGCCAATCACGACGATTTTCACGATTGCTCTCCTTGAACGGGCGCGCGACATGCACGCCGCTTGAACCTGCCGAAACCGGCGACCGTCGCGCTCGCGCGACCGGGCCGGTATCTTGCCGAACGGCGCAGCGCCGTACTCGCGTGCGTGTCGAACAGCCCGCATCGTAGGCATGCGCCGCGTGATCCGGTAGAGGCCTGCAAGCCCTCACCGTGTTGCTGCGAATGCATCAATCGATCGTCTCCAGCGGCGCCATCGTCGTCATCGTGGCCGGGCACTGCAGGTCGCGCGCACGCGTCTGTTCGATCATGTAGTCGATGAACACGCGGATGCGCGTGGGCAGGTGCTTGCGGCTCAGGTAGCAGAGGTAGTGTCCGCCGTCGTCCGGCGCATGCTGGCCGAGACAGCTTACCAGCCGGCCGTCGGCGAGCAGGTCGCACACCTGATACGCCGGCAGTTGCGCGATGCCGAGCCCGTCGAGCGCCGCGCGCACGACGAGGTCGATGTCGTTGAACGTGTGATGCGCGGCGACCTGACGCTGCTGCGTCAGTCCGTCGATCCTGAATTCCCATTCCGTCACGCGGCCCGACGCGGTGCACAGGTTGATGCAGCGATGCCGGGCGAGATCGTCGACGTGGCGCGGCAAGCCGTGCCGGTGCGCGTAAGCCGGCGACGCACAGACGATCATCTGCATCGGAATCAGCCGGCGCGCGACGATCGCGCTGTCCTCCATGCGGCCGTCGCGAAACGCGACGTCGATGCGGTCGGCGGAGAAATCGGCCGGCCGGTCGTTCAGCAGCAGGTCGAGCGTGATGTCCGGATACCGCGCATGGAAATCGCGCAGCAGCGGCGCGACGACCTTGCGGCCGAAACCCGGCGTCGAGCCGATGCGCAGGTGCCCGCTCGGCGGCCCGCTGCGCAGCTCGCGCATGTCCTCGAGCGCCTGCGCCAGACGCTCGATGCCGGGCCGGCAGTTTTCGTAGAAGAGCTCGCCTTCGCGCGTCAGCGACACGCTGCGGGTCGTGCGCTGGAACAGGCGTGCGTCGAGCCGGTCCTCGAGCCGTTGCACGTGGCGGCTGACGGACGAGCGGCCGACGCCGAGGCGATCGGCGGCGCGCGCGAAGCTGCCTTCGGTGACGACGGCCAGAAAGGTGACCACGCCGGCATAGCAGGTCGAGAAGCTGCGCGCGAACGGATCGTCGGCATCGGGGCGGCGAATGGAGGTGTCGGGCATGGAGGCGCTGGAATCGTGGTGTCCGTATGCGACTAGACGTTTCAGCGCTGCTGCCTGTGACACCGCCCGCCGCATTTTTTCAAACAGGGTGCGGGCGACGTGCGAGCCGGCTATTTTTCCGGCACGAGCACGGGTGCGCCCTTGTCCTTCAACAGCAGCACGATGAACTTCGCGGGCCGGGTCCGGCTCGCGTTGCGTCCGACCGTGTGCAAGTCGTTCGGGCCCTCGTAGAAGGTGTCGCCCGGCTTCAGCGTGACGGGCTCGCTGCCCTTCACCTGCATCACGATCGAACCCTCGACCACATAGACGAACGCGTCGGCGTGGTGGCGGTGGACGGGATCGACCGCGCCGGGCGGATACTCGACTGAGATCATCAGCGCTTCCTTGCCCGGGTACGCGTCGAGCGGCTTCGTCATCAGCGGCGTGACGATGGCCGAGGGCGCCGCGCGAGCGGCGTCGGTCGCGGCGCTCGCGACGACGAGCGCGGACGCGATCACGTGTGTCTTGCGAATCATGGTGGTGGCTTCCGGTGGGCCGCCGGCCGACGGCCGGCAGCGAAGGAGGGCGGTGGGCGGCCGTCAGGCGAGATTCGCCTTGTCGAGGCCGAACGCCTTGTCGGACGAGCCCGGCACGGTCCGGAACGCGACGTTCGCGCGGTTCCAGCCGTTGATCGCCATCACTTCGAAGGTCAGGTCCGACAATTCCTTCTCGGAGAACTGGCCGCGCACGCGATCGTAAAGGTCGTCCGGTACGCCGTGCTCGGGCAGTGTCGTCAGGACTTCGGTCCATGCGAGCGCGGCCCGCTCGCGCGGCGAGAAGAGCGTCGATTCGCGCCACGTCGTCAGATGGTGCAGACGCAGCTCGCGCTCGCCGTGGATGCGCGCTTCCTTCACGTGCATGTCGACGCAGAACGCGCAGCCGTTGATCTGGGATGCGCGGAGCGACACGAGATCCCGGATCGATTCCTCGATCGCGCTGTTGCGCAGCTGATTGCTGAGTTCGAGGAATTTCTTGAACAGCTCGGGCGACTGTTGAATGTAGTTGATACGCTGCGTCATGATTTCTCCTGGCGACGAAGAGGCTGGCCCGCGCTGCGCGGGTGTCGTGGGCGGCAGGGCGCCGCGCGAAATCATCTTAGGAGTGTGCGCTAGCGGGCGGTAGCCACGCACGGGGACGCATCGTGTTGCGCGCGCTGCACCAATCCGCGCTCGACCGCGGCCGGCGCGCGATGCACGCGTCAGCCGGCGGCGGAGGCAGCCGCGATCCGGGCGAGCTTGTCGGGGTTGCGCTGCACGAGAATCCGGCCGATGCGCGTACCGTCGGTCTCGAACGCCATCGCCGCTTCGAGCCGCCCGTCGATGAAGCGCAGCAGCGCCCACTGGCCGTTGAGCACGACCGGCCGCATCTCGACACCGCTGCCGCAGCGCAACCACGTCGCATAGAACAGTTGAGCGATGCGCCGGCCGCCGACCATCGGTTTCGGGAAGCTCTGGACGTGACCGCCGCCGTCGCCGATCAGCATCGCATCTTCGGCGAGCAGTGCCTGGATCGACGGGAAGTCGCCTTGCGCGAGCGCCTGCGTGAACGTCTTCAGGAGCCGGCGATGCGTTTCGTGCGGCACCGCATGCCGCGGCAGGGTATCGTCGCGCAGCCGCGCCCGGGCCCGGCTGACGAGCTGCCGGCACGCGGCTTCGGTCTTGCCGATCGCGTCGGCGATCCGGTCATAGTCGAACTCGAAGACTTCGTGCAGCAGGAACGCCGCGCGCGCTTCCGGCGTCAGCCGTTCGAGCAACAGCAGGTACGCCACCGACACGTCGTTCGCGCGCTCCGTCATTTCCTCGGGCGTCGCGGGCGATTCGCCGAGCTCCGGTTCGGGCAGCCAGATACCCGTATAGTGCTCGCGCCGGAGCTTCGCCGCGCGCAGGCGATCGATCGACGTCCGCGTCGTGACCGCGACGAGCCACGCCTCGGCGTTCTCGATGCTGTCGCGCGCCGCGTCGTGCCAGCGCAGCCACACGTCCTGCACGATGTCCTCGGCATCCGCGACGGAACCGAGCATCCGGTACGCGATCTTCTGCAGGCGCGGGCGCAGCGCGTGGAAAGTTCGTGCGTCGTCGGGCGTCACAGCCACACTCCGTCGAACCCGAACGTCACCGGCCCGCTCAGGAACGCGCTGCCTGCGCCGTCCCATCGAACGGTGACGTCGCCGCCGTCGCACGTCACCCGCACGGTGTCGTCGAGCAGCCCGCGCCGGACGCCGTTGACCACCGCGCCGCACGAACACGAGCCGGAGCCGAGCGGCACGCCGCCGCCGCGTTCCCAGATACGTAGACGGACATGCGTGCGGCTGAGGACCTGCACGAAATGGACGTTGGTCTTCAGCGGAAACAGCGGATGCGCTTCGATCGGCGGGCCGAGCGCTTCGATGTCGAGCGCAGCGACGTCGTCGACGAAGAACGTGCAGTGCGGATTGCCCATGCTGCAGGCGGCCGGCGCACCGGGCAGCGGCAGCGCGAGCGTGTCGACGGCTTCCGAGAGCGGCACGTCCTGCCAGCCGAGCCGCGGCGCGCCCATTTCGACCTCGATCAGCCCATCCGCCGCCTGCGCACAGTGCAGGCGCCCGCGATTCGTGCGCAGCACGACCGACGCCGCGCCGGTTTCCCGCATCAGCTTCCATGCGACGCCGCGCGTCGCGCTGCCGCAGGTATCGAGCGCCGAGCCGTCGGGATTCCAGAACGCGACGCGCGCGGCTGCGTCGTCGTCGTTCGAGATCGCCGCGAGCTGGTTGAAGCCGATGCCGCGACGCCGGTCGCCCATGCGCCGCACGAGGTCGCGATCGATGCGCTGCGCGGGATCGTGTTCCCGGCCGCGCAGGTCGACGATGACGAAGTCATCGCCATTCGCGTTCATCTTCTGAAATCCGATCGGCATGGCGGTTCCGGAATGGAGGCAGGCAAATACTGTACGTGGCTCGCCGGTCGCGGGCAATCGCGGCCTGACGGCATGCAGGCGCCACGCATCTACGTAATTCTACGTAGATCCTCATACGTAGTTATCCGCTTGTAAGGGGCCCCCGTCGCGCGGAATACTACGGCCCATCGCCGCGGTCTCTGCGAGGCCGCGGCACGACGCATCGACGTCACGCGGGTTCGGCCTCTCGCCGCATCCACTCAAAAACACATTGGAGACCAGGAGACGCCATGAATCGGGCTTCCAGTACCCTGCTCTGGATCGCGGTCGCGCTGCTCGGCGCGTTCGCATTCGGCACGATCGCGCTTGCACACGGCGAGCGCGTCAGTGCCCTCTGGATCGTGATCGCCGCAGTCTGCGTGTATCTGATCGCGTATCGCTTCTACAGCCGTTTCATCGCCAGCAAGGTCATGCAGCTCGACGGGCTGCGGATGACGCCGGCGGTCAAGTACAACGACGGCCTCGACTACGTGCCGACCAACAAGTACGTGTTGTTCGGCCATCACTTCGCCGCGATCGCCGGCGCCGGGCCGCTGGTCGGCCCCGTGCTCGCCGCGCAGATGGGCTACACGCCCGGCATGCTGTGGATCCTGGCCGGCGTCGTGTTCGCCGGCGCGGTGCAGGACTTCATCGTGCTGTTCATCTCGACGCGCCGCGACGGCCGCTCGCTCGGCGACCTCGTCAAGATGGAACTCGGCACGGTGCCCGGCGTGATCGCGCTGTTCGGCGCGTTCCTGATCATGGTGATCATCCTCGCGGTGCTCGCGCTGATCGTCGTGAAGGCGCTGACCAATTCGCCGTGGGGTACGTTCACCGTCGCCGCGACGATTCCGATCGCGCTGTTCATGGGCGTCTATACGCGCTTCATCCGTCCGGGCCGCATCGGCGAAGTGTCGATCATCGGCTTCGTGCTGCTGATGGCGTCGATCGCGTTCGGTCAGCACGTGCACGATTCGCCGACCCTCGCCGCGTGGTTCACGTTCAGCGGCACGCAGCTCACGTGGATCCTGATCGGCTACGGCTTCGTCGCGTCGGTGCTGCCGGTGTGGCTGCTGCTCGCGCCGCGCGACTACCTGTCGACGTTCCTGAAGATCGGCACGATCCTCGGCCTTGCGATCGGCATCCTGGTCGTCGCACCGGAGCTGAAGATGCCCGCGCTGACGAAGTTCGTCGACGGCACCGGCCCCGTGTGGTCGGGCAACCTGTTTCCGTTCCTGTTCATCACGATCGCGTGCGGCGCGGTGTCGGGCTTCCACGCGCTGATCTCGTCGGGCACGACGCCGAAGCTGATCGACAACGAAACCAACGCGCGCTTCATCGGTTATGGCGCGATGCTGATGGAATCGTTCGTCGCGATCATGGCGCTGGTGGCCGCGTGCGTGATCGAGCCGGGCATCTACTTCGCGATGAACGCACCGGCCGCCGTGCTCGGCTCGACGCCGGAAGCCGTCGCGAACACCGTCACGCAATGGGGCTTCGTGCTGACGCCCGACATGCTCACGCAGACCGCGAAGGCCGTCGGCGAAACGACGATCATCGCGCGCGCGGGCGGCGCGCCGACGCTGGCCGTCGGCATGGCGCACATCCTGCACCAGGTGATCGGCGGCGAAGCGATGATGGCGTTCTGGTATCACTTCGCGATCCTGTTCGAGGCGCTGTTCATCCTGACGGCCGTCGATGCGGGCACGCGTGCGGGACGCTTCATGCTGCAGGATCTGCTCGGCACGTTCCACCCGGCGCTCAAGCGCACCGAATCGCTGCCGGCGAACCTCGTCGCCACCGCGCTGTGCGTGGCTGCGTGGGGCTACTTCCTGTACCAGGGCGTGGTCGATCCGCTCGGCGGCATCAACACGCTGTGGCCGCTGTTCGGCATCTCGAACCAGATGCTCGCCGCGATCGCGCTGGTGCTCGGCACCGTCGTGCTGTTCAAGATGAAGCGCGAGCGCTATGCGTGGGTGACGATCGTGCCGACCGCGTGGCTGCTGATCTGCACGCTGACGGCAGGCTGGCAGAAGATTTTCGACGCGAACCCGAAGGTCAGCTTCCTCGCGCACGCCGCGAAGCTGCAGGCCGCGGTGGACGAAGGCAAGGTGCTCGCGCCGGCGAAGTCGATCGCGCAGATGAAGCGCATCATCTTCAACGACTACATCGATGCGGCGCTGGCCGGGCTGTTCATCTTCGTCGTGGTCAGCATCGCGGTATACGGGCTGATCGCCGTGCTGCGCGCGCGCCGCGAAGCGAAGCCGACCGTGCGCGAGACGCCGTACGAAGCGATGCCGGCCGCGCAGGCGCTCGGCAGCGGACGATAACGGGAGGCCGCGATGTTCACCGATCTTGGCAGCGACCTGCGCAGCGCGGGGCGTTACCTCGGGCAGGCGTTGCGGCTGATGGTCGGCCTGCCCGACTACGATACCTACGTCGCGCACATGCGCGACACCCATCCGGACCGCGAGCCGATGACGTACGAGGAATTCTTCCGCGAGCGTCAGAATGCGCGGTACGGGTCGGGGGCGGGGAAGTGTTGCTGAACCGGGTCGTTGCAATGTTGCAATGAACTGACGAATCGGTTCGGTATCGAAACGGAAAGCGCCGCGATGGCTATCGCGGCGTTTTTTTTGGGGGGGCGGGCCGGCCGCGCATCACACGGCGCACGCCAGCCGTTTGCCGGGGCGCAGCACGGCGATATCCGGCCGCCGGTATCATAGGGCTTCTTTTTTTCCCGATGGCCCCCGCAGGAGAACACGTCGTGCATGTCGGTGAGCGTTTCAACAGCATTTCCCATCTCGTCGGCGCGGTGCTGTCGGTGGCAGGTCTCGTCGCGCTCGTGACGATGGGCGCGCTCGAAGGCGATCCGTACAAGGTGGTGAGCTTCAGCGTGTACGGCGCGATGCTGATCCTGCTCTACGCGATCTCGACGGCGTATCACAGCGTGCGCAACCCGCGCCTGAAGGCGATCCTGCAGAAATGCGACCATTCGGCGATCTACCTGCTGATCGCCGGCAGCTACACGCCGTTCACGCTGGTCACGCTGCGCGGCCCGTGGGGCTGGTCGCTGTTCGGCGTGAGCTGGGGGCTTGCCGTGTTCGGCATCGTGCAGGAACTCACGCTCGGGCGTCGCACGCGCCTGCTGTCGATGATCCTGTACGTGCTGATGGGCTGGCTCGCGCTCGTCGCCGTGCGGCCGCTGATCCATGCGCTGCCGCCGATCGGCACCGCGTGGCTCGTGGCCGGCGGCGTGATCTACAGCGCGGGGATCTACTTCTTCATCAACGACGAACGCATTCGCCACGGGCACGGCATCTGGCATCTGTTCGTGCTGGCCGGCAGCCTGTGCCAGTTCGTCAGCGTCGCGATGTATGTCGCGTGAGCAGCGCGCGGTGCCGCATGGGCGAGCGCTTCGGCGCGGCGGCGGTCATGCGCGCTCGGCCGTCGATGCTGCGCCGCGCAGCACGTTGAACCCGACCCATCCCCAGTACACGCGATGATGCGCGATCAACCCGTCGCGCAGATCCATCACCTCGACGAGATCCACCTGATCGCCGTCCGGCGTTGCGCGCGGATATTCCCACGTCAGTTGCCGTCCGTTCGAAAAGAACACGCCGGTGCGGTACCAGCGTCCGAGCCGGTTTCCCGGATTGCGCAGGCCGGCCGCGAAGAATTCGCCGATCGCGGGCTTGCCGCGCAGCATGCCGGAGCCGTGGCCGGGCAGCGCGACGACGATCAGCGGCGTTTCGAGTATCGCGTCGTCCGTGTAGAGCGACATCAGCGCGTCGAGATCGCGCGCGACGACGGCGGCGTGCCAGTTCTGATGAATGCGGTGCGCATCGGTGTGGTCGGCGAGGGTCATGGCGGTGGCGGCACGCGTGGATAACGGAACCACTGTATCGGCGCGATGCCGCCAGACGTTTCAGCGCGGGCCGAAACGTGGATGCCGCATGTGCCGGACACGATCGTGCCGCCCGCAAGCCCCTCGCGCCCAAGGCAGCTCGGTCCGGACGTCAGCCGCCCAGCGCGCCGAGGTTCAGCTCATGCGACTTGCCGATCCACACCGCGCAATCGCGATGATCGCGCAGGTCGTCGCCGGTATTCGGATGCAGGAAGATGTCGAGCGCGCCGTGGTTCAGCACGAGCCACGGCACGATGTCGTCGAATCGCGCGGCGCCGAACGCGATCTGGTACGACCAGGCCGGATGCGGGCCGACGAGGCGTTCATGAAAGCGGCCGAGTTCGATGACCGCGCCGAACCGCGCGTCGACGACCTGGCGAAACGCCCAGGCCGCGTCGCGGCTCGCCGCATCGAAATAGACGTGCGCGTGCCAGCTGTCGATGGCGGTAGTGTCGAGGGCGGCCATGGAGAGACTCGATTAAAAAGGGAAATGCCGGAGATGCCGTGCGAAACGGCCGATGCGTGATTATCGCGCGTCCTAGTCGATTGCGTCGCGTCTCGATCCGGCAAGCCGATGCGGATGATTTGTCCTATATCGAAGAATCGGTTGATCCGATGAGGTCGTCTCCGCGGTATCCGTGTGCGCGATAGCACGCCGCAGCCTTGCGGGCAGGCGCGCCGGCCGGAATCGCACCGGCAACACGTCATTTCCGAAATCGAAAGAGCGGAATGAGCACCTACCGAATCGCCGGTAAAGATCCGATCAGATCGTTGAATGAAATAAAGAAATTCCATTTCGACGGGATTCGCGAGCGACGCCGTCCGCACGCCGAATGCGCGGCTGAAAATAACAATTGCGGATTCGGCTATTCAAGCGACATGCGCCCCGACATACGATGATTTCAACGCATCGATGATGGATCGATGCGGGGACAACCATCTGGAGGCCACTATGCGATCCCTCGTTCCCGTTACCGTTCTTTCCTGCGCACTCGCTGCGCTGCCGGCCGTCGGCTTCGCGCAGTCGATCGGCGCCGGCGACACGCCGCATGCCGCGCCGTTGACCTGGTCGGCGGCACGTGCCGAAACCGATGTGCAACTGATGCAGATGACGCGTGCCGGCTATCGCGCGACGACGGTCGGCAACCAGAACTATCCGCTCGCGATGCAGCGGGCGCTCGAGCGCGTGAACAACCCGATGCCCGACCGGTGGCGCGACGAAAAGGCCGCGATGGAAGCGCGGGCGGCCCGCGACGCGCAGAGCGGCCATCCGGTGAAGGCGTTCTTCGTGAAAACCGCGTACTACCTGAAGGGCGAGAACACGTTTTGACGCAGGAGACGAACATGGCATGCCCCGACCGATGGTGCGGCGTGTTGCGTGCGTCGGCGATACGCAGGCTGCCGCAAGCGTGCGCGACGCGACGGCGCGCCGATGTGCACGGCATGCGACGCCGGGCGAACGCCCTGCGCGACGCGGGCCGCAGCGCCGTCGCGTGCCGCAGCGCGTGGCCCGGGGCGGCGGAGGACGGCGCGTCCGCGCGCGAGGGCGAATCATGAAAGCTGCCCGAAAAGGCCGCCGCCATCCGCCGTTGACGCGCGAATGGCTGCTGCCGCTGCCGCCCGCGCATGCACGCGACATCTCGCTGAAGTGCCACATGGCGCTGGTCGCGCTGCGCGGCGAGCACGGTAGCGAAACGTTGCTGATGCGGCTGCGCACGAGCGTGTATCTGGTGTTCCTCGCGCTCGACGATGCAGTCTGTCCCGATGCGACCGTCGACCTGTGCGTCGACGCGGAGCGCGCGCTGGACGCGAGCGTGGCGCGCGCCGCGCAAAGCGGGGCGTGGACGCTGCACGACGACGAATGCGCGGTGCTCGAACGCGTGCTCGCCGCGAACGACGCATGCGTCGCGACGCTCACGCGGCATCGGCTGGCGGAGCTGTGGCGTCATGTCTGCACGTTCGCTACGGCCGAACAGCCGGGGCTGGTCGCGCAGGCCGCGGCGAAGATGCGGGAACCGGCCGTTCTGCATTGAGTGGCGGCCCGCGGGCCGTGTTTCATACGCGTCTGATTCCTTCGCGCGGCCGCGCGCCGTTTAATGACATGACTGGAACCCCGGCGAGCCGGGCGATGACGATCCATCCTCGCGTTGGCGACGAACGTGCGTGTCGACGCGAACGCATTCGTTTCAGTCAGGAGGAGCGATGGCGCTATACAGGAGCGGCGGCTACTTCACGTGCGGAAGTGGCCGCGCATTCAGCGAGAACCTGCCGCCGGGCAGCAAGGTGACGGTGGCGGGCATCTATCGATGCACCGTGTGCGGCGACGAGATCGGTATTGCGAAAGCGCAGACGTTGCCGTCCGAGGAGGCGCATCCGCACGATCTCGATCCGCCGTCCGACCCGCTGCTCGATCCGGGGCCGACCGCGTGGCAACTGATCGCCGCAGCGGAGTCGCGAAGCTAGGCAATCGACGGTCGCCTCCGCGCAGGCGCGCCAGCGCAAATGCGTCACTCGGCGTCCGTCAAAACAAAAAGCGCCACGGAGCGAACTCCGTGGCGCTTTTCGATGCGTGGCCGCTGCGAAGGCGCGAACCTTCGCACGGCGCGGCGCGCTTAAGCGGCCGTCGCCGACTTCGCCGGCTTCTGCAGCTTGCCCTTGCCGGCGCGCTGGATTTCCTCGAGCTTGATCTCGACGTGGCGCGAGAACACGTACTCGGCCGGACGCTGCTTCGCGATCGAGATGTCCGGTGCGAACGGGCCGTCGGTCTTGATGCCCTTGCGGCTCACGCGCAGCGCCTTCAGCGGGTTGGAGATCGTGTCCATCACGGCCGTGGCCTCGAAGCCGCAGTGGACCATGCAGTCCGCGCACTTCTCGTAGTTGCCGACGCCGTAGTTGTCCCACTCGGTCGTTTCCATCAGTTCCTTGAAGGTCTTCACGTAACCTTCGCCGACCAGATAGCACGGCTTCTGCCAGCCGAACACCGTACGCGCCGGGTTGCCCCACGGCGTGCACTTGTACGTCTGGTTGCCGGCCAGGAAGTCGAGGAACAGCGACGACTGGCTGAACGACCAGCGCTTGCCGCCTTCGCCGCGCTTCAGGATTTCGCGGAACAGGTTCTTCGTCTTGTCGCGGTTCAGGAAGTGCTGCTGATCCGGCGCGCGCTCGTATGCATAGCCCGGCGACACGGTAATGCCGTCGACGCCGATCGGGCCCAGCGTGTCGAAGAACTTCGCGACGCGCTCGGGGATCGCATCGTTGAACAGCGTGCAGTTGATGTTCACGCGGAAGCCGCGGCGCTTCGCTTCCTTGATCGCCGCGACCGCCTTGTCGTACACGCCTTCCTGCGACACGGAATGGTCGTGCATGTCCTTGTCGCCGTCGAGGTGGACCGACCAGACGAAATACGGGCTCGGCTGGTAGTCGTCCATCTTCTTTTCCATCAGGAGCGCGTTCGTGCACAGGTACACGAACTTCTTGCGCTTCATGATGCCCTTGACGATTTCCGGCATCTCCTTGTGGAGCAGCGGCTCGCCGCCGGCGATCGACACGACGGGCGCGCCGCACTCGTCGACGGCCTGCAGGCATTCCTCGACGGACAGGCGCTGGTTCAGGATCGGATCCGGATAGTCGATCTTGCCGCAGCCGTTGCACGCGAGGTTGCAGCGGAACAGCGGCTCGAGCATCAGCGCGAGCGGATAGCGTTTGTTGCCGGACAGGTGCTGGCGCACGATGTAGGCGCCGACACGGACTTGCTGGAGCAGCGGAATAGACAAGGGATGTCCTCCTTAAACTTCGCGGGCGACAGCTTGCGTGAGCTTCGCCGGCAACTTGAATTCGACTTTTTCTTCACGGCCCGCCATCGTCGCGACATCGACGGGCCCCAGCGCGCGCAGCGCGCCGATTACATCCTCGACCATTTCCTCGGGCGCCGACGCACCGGCGGTCAGGCCGACCGTCTGCACGCCCGCGAACCATTCGGGCTTCACTTCCGAGCCGTCGGCGACGAGATAGCTCGGCACACCGCTTTCGGTGCCGATCTCGCGCAGGCGGTTCGAGTTCGAGCTGTTCGTCGCACCGACGACGAGCAGCACGTCAACCTGTTCGCTCAGCTCGCGCACGGCGGCCTGGCGATTCTGCGTGGCGTAGCAGATGTCGCGCGTGTCCGGGCCGACGAGGTCGGTGAACCGACGCTGCAGCGCTTCGATGATGCCGCGCGTGTCGTCGACCGACAGCGTGGTCTGCGTGATGTACGCGACCGGCGTATCGACGGGCAGCGTCAGCGTATCGACTTCGGCTTCGCTCTGCACGAGGATCACCTCGGCCGGAATCTGGCCGATCGTACCCTCGACTTCCGGGTGGCCCGCGTGGCCGATCAGGATCAGCCGGCGGCCCGCCGCGACGTACTGGCGGCCCTGCACGTGCACTTTCGTGACGAGCGGGCAGGTCGCGTCGAGCACGTCGAGCCCGCGCGCTTGCGCGTCGTGCTCGACCGTCTGGGCGACACCGTGCGCGCTGAAGATCGCGACGGCGCCGTGCGGCACCTCGTCGAGTTCCTCAACGAATCGTGCCCCTTTATTACGCAGATTTTCGACGACATGCCGGTTATGCACGATCTCGTGACGCACATAGACCGGCGCACCGTGCTGTTGCAGCGCGCGATCGACGATCTCGATCGCACGGACAACCCCCGCACAGAAGCCGCGGGGCTGGGCAAGGATGACTCGCATAAGTGAGCGAACTCCGACGACAGACGCCGGGGTCGAGGCGCTGGCACACGCTTGCTCGCCCCGGCTTGGTGTTATGAAGGCAGGAACGAACCGGCCGGCCAGGCCCCGGAACCCCGAATTAATCGCGCATTTTAACCCTATCGCGCCGTCCTTGCTTTGGTGCCGTGTCGAACCGTTGCAATTGCGGGAGAGCGGCGTCGGCGCTGGCCCGCGCGGAACCCGGTAAACTGCGCGGTTTCGCGGTCGGCCGCTCCGGCTGCCCGCCATCGCGCTCATTTCAAGGCCATTCGATGACCGTCGATTCTTACGCGTATTGCCCGTCCGCCCATGCGGATTTGGGTGTTTCGTTTCCGACCCTTATTCGCGCCGCCGAAGCCGGCGCCCGGCAGGAGGCAGGCCGATGATGCTGGCGATCGCTTTCCTGGTGTCCGGCCTGTCGCTGGCGATCTGGATCGTGCTGCTCGTCGCGCGCGGCGGCTTCTGGCGCGCGCAGCCCGCGCGGCCGCTGCCGCCCGACGCCCGCGGCGCCGCGGCCGAAGCCGGCTGGCCGGCCGTCGTGGCGGTCGTGCCGGCACGCAACGAAGCCGACGTGATTGCCCGCGCGGCGACTTCGCTGCTCGAGCAGGATTATCCGGGCGCGTTCCATCTGATCATCGTCGACGACCACAGCGACGACGGCACCGCCGATGCGGCACGCGCGGCCGCGCTCGCGATCAACCGCGCCGACCGGCTGACGGTGCTGAGCGCGAAGCCGCTGCCGGCCGGCTGGTCGGGCAAGGTGTGGGCGCAGTCGCAGGGGATCGCGGCGGTGCAGACGCTCGGCCTGCCGGCCGACTACCTGCTGCTGACGGATGCCGACATCGGCCATCCGGCCGATGCCGTCGCGCAGCTCGTTACGCGCGCGCAGGCCGAGAATCGCGATCTCGTGTCGCTGATGGTGCGGCTGCGCTGCGACTCGTTCTGGGAAAAGGCGCTGATCCCGGCGTTCGTGTTCTTCTTCGCGAAGCTGTATCCGTTCTCGTGGATCAACAACCCGCGCAATCGGACGGCCGGCGCGGCCGGCGGCTGCATGCTCGTGAAGCGCACGGCGCTCGAGGAAGCGGGCGGCATCGAATCGATTCGCGGCGCGCTGATCGACGACTGCAGCCTCGCCGCGCAGATCAAGCATCGCGGCAGCGGCCACCATCCGATCCGGCTCGATCTCGCCGATCGCAGCGTGTCGCTGCGCCCGTACGACAGCTGGCGCGACATCTGGAACATGATCGCGCGCACCGCGTTCACGCAGCTCCACTATTCGCCGCTGCTGCTGGCCGGCACGCTGCTCGGGATGACGATCATCTACCTGGTGCCGCCCGTCGCCGCGCTCGCCTACGGCGCGCGCGCGTGGCCGGCGTGGCTCGCGTGGGCGTCGATGTGCGCCGCGTATGCGCCGATGCTACGCTATTACCGTCGCTCGCCGCTGTGGGCGCCCGCGCTGCCGCTCGTCGCGCTGTTCTACGTCGGCGCGACGTTCGCGTCCGCGTGGCGTTACTGGCGCGGCAAGGGCGGCCAGTGGAAGGCGCGCGTGCAGGCGCCGGTGGAGCGCTGAGTTACGCCGACGGATACCGGCCGTCCCGATCAACCGGAACCCTGAAAACACACAGCCCGGATCGACGCAAGCCGATTCGGGCTGTTTGCTTTCCGGCCGGCTTCCGGCCGATGCGCGCGCTTACCGCTGCGTCAGCATCATGTACATCTGGATCACGACGTCCGGCGAGAACGTGAACGGCACCCAACCGTAGCCCGTATGGCGGGCGACCAGCAGGCGGTCGCCGTTCGACTGCTTCTGCACGGCCATCATCGGGTTCTTCGTCGTCACGAAACGCCAGCCGGCCGGGATGCCGGGCGGCGGCTCCGGCTGCATCGACGCGCGCGCGTGCGCGAGTTCCTCAATCAATTGGCCCAGTTGCTCCGGATGCAGCGTGATCGATTCGCCGTTGATGGTCAGCGTGAGTTCATTCTGGGACGGGCGCGCGACTTGCAGCGTCGCCTTGTCGGCGGGCTCAGCAGCGCCGGCTTCAACCGCGGTTTCGGCTTGTGCAGCCGGGATCGGTGCGGTCTCGGTATCGGCGGGGGCGTCGGCTGCTTCGACCGTTTCGACCGCATCAACCACAGCCGGCGCGGCCGGGCTCACGGGCGCTTGTGCCGCCGCTGCCGGCTCGACGACGTCGGCTGTCGCGGCCGAGGCGGTAACCGCGCTCGTCGCGGCTTCCGTGACGACGGCCTCGACCAGCGCTTCGGCGTCGGCGATGGCCTTCGCGTGGTGCTGCGCGGCCGCTTCGGCCTGGGCGATCGCTTCGGTATGGCGCCGCGTGATGGCTTCGGCTTCGGCGGTTGCTTCGGCGTGGCGTTGCGCGGCGGCTTCGGCCTGCGCGATCGCTTCGGCGTGACGCCGCGTGATCGCTTCGGCCTCGGCGGTGGCTTCGGCGTGGCGCTGGGCGGCCGCCTGCGTGTCGGCGAGCGCCTGCGCGTGACGCTGGGCGAGCGCCTCGGCCTCGGCGATCGCGGCCGCGTGGCGTTGCGCGGCGGCCTCGGCTTCGGCGGTCGCTTCCGCGTGGCGCTTCGCGGCGGATTCGGCTTCGGCGGTCGCCGCGGCATGGCGTTGCGCAGCCGCTTCGGCTTCGGTCGCGGCGGCGTGATGGCGCTGCGCGGCGGCCTCGGCTTCGGCGATCGCCGCCGCGTGGCGCTGCGATGCGGCTTCGGCATCCGCGTGACGTTGCGCGAGCGCTTCGGTCAGCGCGGTGGCTTCCGCATGGCGCTGGGAAGCGGCTTCGGCTTGCGCGGCTGCATCCGTATGACGTTGGGCAGCCGCTTCGGCGGCGGCGGTGGCGTCGGCGTGGCGCCGCTGCGCGGCTTCGGCATCGGCGGCAGCGGCCGTGTGGCGCTGCGCGGCGGCCTGCGCTTCGGCTTCCGCCGCCGCGTGGCGCTCGGCCGCGGCCCGGGCTTCCGCCGCCGCGGCGCGCGCGAAGGCTTCCGCGCTGCGGGCCGCCTGCTGGGCGGCGTGGTGATCGTGGAGGAGCTGATCGACGCCCGTGGCGAGCGAAGCGATCTGATCGTTCAGGTTCATGCGTGTCTTCTCTGCGTAAGACCCGCGATTTTAACCGCTGCGCCGATACCGGTCCGTGCGCGACGTGTAACAAAGTGCGCGAAGCGGCGCGAGGTGCGCCGCTTTGTGTTACTTCAGGTAGCCCGCCGCGCCGAACCAGTCCAGCGCATCGCGCAGCCCTTCGCGGTACGGGCGCGCACGGTAGCCGAGCTCGCGCTCGGCCTTCGCGGACGTGAAATACATCTTGTTCTTCGACATCCGCAGCCCGTCCACGGTGACGAACGGCTCCTTCTTCGTGAACTTCGCGACCGCTTCGGCGCCGACCGCGAGCGGGTACAGCGGCCAGCGCGGCAGCGCGATCGTCGGCGCCTTGCGGCCCGTCATCTGCGCGATGTCGGCGAGCATCTGCTGCAGCGGCAGGTTCTCGCCGCCGAGGATGTAGCGCTCGCCGATCCGGCCGCGCTCGAGCGCGAGGAAGTGGCCGTGCGCGACGTCGTCGACGTGCACGAGGTTCAGCCCCGTGTCGACGAACGCGGGAATCTTGCCGAGCGCGGCCTCGACGATGATGCGGCCGGTCGGCGTCGGCTTGACGTCGCGCGGGCCGATCGGCGTCGACGGATTGACGATCACGGCGGGCAATCCTTCGTCGGCGATCATCCGCTCGACCGCGCGCTCCGCGAGCACCTTGCTGCGCTTGTAGACGCCGATCGCCTGCTCGGCCGTGAGCGGCCGGTTCTCGTCGGACGGGTCGCCGGCGCTCGTCACCTTCAGCGTCGCGACGCTGCTCGTGTAGACGATCCGCTCGACGCCTTCCGCGCGGGCGGCGCGCATCGTCGCGACCGCGCCTTCGAGGTTCGCGCGCTCGATCTCGTCGGGGTCGGGCGCCCACAGCCGGTAGTCGGCGGCCACGTGCAGCAGGTAGCGCACGCCGCGCAGCGCGGCGCGCATCGACGCCTCGTCGCGCATGTCGCCGGTGACGATCTCGGCATCGAGATCCGCGACGTTCGTGCGCGGGCTGGTCGGGCGCACGAGCACGCGCACCGCATAGCCTTTCTGCTGCGCGATGCGCGCGACGGCCGAGCCGACGAAACCGGACGCGCCGGTGACGAGAACGAGATCGCGGGAAGTATCAGTCATGCGTTTCCTTCAGGGCCGCGCGCGCGGCGCGGCGGTTGGGCATCGGCGAGATTGTACGTGGTCGGCGTGCGCGGCGACGCCCGGCCGGCGCGTGTGCGAAGCGGCCGACGCGAATACAATGCCGGGCTTGAATGCAACGGGAGGGCGACGCGATGAGCCGCAATGAACTGGACGAACGGATCGAGACCTACTACGTGCGGGTGCGCGGCGTCGTGCAGGGCGTCGGCTTTCGTCATGCGACGGTGCGCGAGGCGCATGCGCTGAAGCTGCGCGGCTGGGTCGCGAATCTCGAGGACGGCACCGTCGAGGCGATGATCCAGGGGCCGGGCGCGCAGATCGACCGGATGCTCGCATGGCTGCGTCACGGGCCGCCCGCCGCGCGCGTGACCGAGGTGACCTTCGAGGAACGCCAGACCGAGCGGCGCTTCGAGCGCTTTCAGCAGCAGTAAGCGGCACGGATCATGACGGGGTATCCGGAAGCCGGGCGCGGCCTCATGCTGTCGGTGATGGCGTCGACGCTGTTCGCGCTGATGTCGGCTTACGCGAAACTGCTCGCGCCGCTCACGGGGCTCGACATCTTCGCGTGGCGCGTCGTGTGGACCGCGCCGGGCGCGCTTGCGCTGATCGCGCTGCGCGGCCGCTGGCCGGCGCTCGCCGAGCTTGCGCGGCGCGGTGCGCGCGACTGGCGCCTGCTGATCGCGCTGCCGGCGAGCGCGGCGTTGCTCGGCGTGCAGCTGTGGCTGTTCCTGTGGGCGCCGCTGCACGGGCGCATGCTCGAAGTGTCGCTCGGCTATTTCCTGCTGCCGCTGACGATGGTGCTCGTCGGCCGCTTCTACTATCGCGAACGGCTCGACCCGCTGCAATGGGCGGCGGTCGCGTGCGCGGCGCTCGGCGTCGCGCACGAGGTGTGGGCGACGCGCGCGTTCGCATGGCCGACGCTGGTCGTCGCGCTCGGCTATCCGCCGTATTTCGTGCTGCGCCGGCGCATCAACGCCGATTCGCTGGCCGCCTTCGCGATCGAGATCGTGCTGCTGTGCCCGATCGCGTTGGCGATGGTCGCGACGAGCACGACGCGTGTCGCCGGCCATCCGACGCTGTGGGCCGCGTTGCTGCCGGGGCTCGGCATTCTCAGCACGCTCGCGCTCGCGAGCTATCTGAAGGCGAGCCGGATGCTGCCGATGGCGCTGTTCGGCATTCTCGGCTACGTCGAGCCCGTGCTGCTCGTCGTGGTGTCGCTGCTGCTGCTCGGCGAGACGCTCAGCGTCGCGCAGCTCGCGACGTACGGACCGATCTGGGTCGCCGTCGCGCTGACCGCTTGGCACAGCGCGATGCTGATGCGGCGCCTGCCCGCGCGCGGATAAGCGCGTCGTCACGATGCGCCGGCCGTGCGGAACGTGGCGCGCATCGCGTGCATCGTCGACCGCCGAGTCGTGCTCGTTGCTCCGCCGAATCCCTCGATACTGACCGCCGACTGGCGCCGCGCTGACGCGAATCTGGCGACGCTGCCTGCTTCGCCGCGCAACACGCGCGCTTGTAATCGAAGAGAAGATTCGGTTGCACTTTGTTACTTAGGGTCTCCCCTGATCGGTCATTAAACTGATCTGACCGACTTCCCTTCGTATGCGGCTTTTCAATGAACGGTCATCTCCGTGCCGGGCCGGCCGGGTTGGCGCGATGCGAGCATACGCGTATCGCCGCCGATCGCGCTCGCCTGCTTTTTTCCGATCCCTTCTCCGGTGCGCGTCGCACCGCCGCCGCACAGGTGCGCTCATGTCGTTGAGGCCGTTGCATTCCGCCACGGTGCCGTCGTCGCGCAGCGGCCGCCTCATCGAAGTCGATTTCTTCCGCGGGCTCGTGTTGTTGATGATCGTCGTCGATCACATCGGCGCGAGCGTGCTGTCGCGCGTGACGCTGCACGCGTTCGCGCTGTGCGATGCGGCCGAGGTGTTCGTGTTCCTCGGCGGCTTCGCGACCGCGAGCGCATACGGCGCGATTGCAGAGCGGCACGGCGCGCGCGCCGCGCAACGGCGTTTCGTGCGGCGCGCGATGCAGATCTACCGCGCGTTTCTCGCGACGTCGACGCTGATGCTCGTCGTGTCGGCCGTGCTCGACCACTACGGCATCGAGGCGCCGAACCTCGCGCTCGACGACGTCAGCGTGATGCTCGCGTCGCCGCTCACGGGCGCAGCCGAGCTGCTGACGTTCCAGCGCCAGCCGTATCTCGCGTCGGTGCTGCCGATGTACGTGCTGTTCGCGCTGGCGTCGCCGGTGCTGGTGCCGTTCGCGCGGCGCCATCCGTGGCTGCTCGTCGCGATCAGCGCCGCGTCGTGGCTCGCGGCGGGCTGGCTCGGCCCGGAGCTGCTCGACACCGACGGCTTCCGCTGGAGCTTCAACCCGTTCGCGTGGCAACTGATGTTCGTCGCCGGCGTGCTCGCGCGCTGCCAGCCGTTCTACCGGCGCATCGCGCTCGGCCGCTGGGGCGCCGCGGCAACCGGGCTCGCGTGCGCGATCGTGCTCGGCTGTGCGAGCTACAAGCTGTTCTCGGGGCTGCCGGTGCCCGAAGGCGTGCTCAAGCGCGATCTCGCGCTGCCGCGCGTCGTGAGCTTCGCGGCCGTCGCGTGGCTGATGGCCGATTGCGTGCGCTTCGGCTGGATCGCGCGGATCGCGCAGGGCGTGCGGCCCGTCGTGGCGGTCGGCCAGCGCGGGCTGATCTGCTTCGTCGCGGGTGCGGCGATCTCGCTCGTGATCGACTCGCTGCTGCACCCGGTCGTGCGCGGCGCCGATCTGCGGCATGTCGGCGTGGGCCTCGTGGCCGACGCGTGCGCGCTCGGGCTGATGATGGCGGTGGCCGGTTCGGGAACGTGGATCGCGCGATGGCGCGGCGCGGCGGCGTAGGCGCGCGTAAGGGGGCATGCGGCGCGGCAGGCGCCGCGCGGCGTCAGTGAGGTGAGCCGATACGGGAGCGGGGCGGGGCGGTTGCGTCGTCGGCTTCGGCGTCGTCGCGTTCGTCCTGCGCCGGGTCGTCGCGCTCCGCGAGGACCGCGTCGGCTTCGGCCGCGGCCCGGGCGGCGCGCATCGCGGTGCAGCGCTGCGCGTGCCGGATGTCCGACAGGATCCTCAAAAGCCGCGTCGTCTTGCTTTTCATCGTGCTCTCCCACCCGTGCGCATCTCGCGAAGCGGATGCATTGCCTGCAACCAGTGTAGGACGCGTTCGCGCACCTGGCGGGAGAATGTGGCGTGCAAGCCGCACGCCGAGGGATAGTACTTACTGCGCGGCGGCGACCTGCGTCTGCAGCGCTTCCTCGCGGCGCTCTTCCGCGCAGCGCTGATGCTGGCGCGACAGGCGGTTCATCAGCGGCAGCAGCAGCAGCGCGAGCAGCATGCCGATCGCGGCGAGCCAGCCGAGCTTCTCGAACAGCGACAGGTAGAGCGGCAGCGATTCGGTGGCCGGCAGTTCGTGCGACGGCATCTGCGCGAAGTTCGCGACGACGCTGCCCAGATACTGCGACACGCCCGTCGCGACGAAATACGCGCCCATCATGAAGCCGCTCATGCGCGCCGGCACGTAGCGGGCGATCATCGCGAGGCCGAGGCCGCTCACCAGCAGCTCGCCGAGCGAGTACAGGCCGTAGCCCCACACCATGAACCACGACGACACGCGGCCGTCGACGGCGTAGCGGCCGCTGATCGTGAACACCAGGTAGCCCGCGGCGACCGCGCCGAAACCGAGCGCGTACTTCGCGGCGACCGGCAGGTCGCGGCCGCCCTTCGCGACGGCGTTGTAGACCCACACGAGCACCGGGCTCAGCAGCATGATCCAGATCGGGTTCAGCGCCTGGAACTGCGCGGCGCTCCACGTGAACAGCGTCGTGCCGAACAGCATGAAGCGCGGATCGACGTTGCGCAGCGCGAACAGCGTCAGCGACGTCGACATCTGCACGTAGAAGATGAAGAACAGGATCACCTGGCCGATCAGCACGAGCGCCGCGATCAGGCCCGCGCGTTCCGAGCGCTCCGACTTCGCGATCATGTACGCGAAGATCGCGAGGATCGCGAACGCGGCCGTCCACACGCTGGCGACCGCGAGCTGCTTGTGCTGCAGCACGTACAGCGTGATCAGCGCGAGCGCGACGCCGCCGGCCGCGACCGCGCCGAGGCGCTTCCAGCGGATCGGTTCGTCGTCCGGCTGCGAGCCGACGTGCGCGAGCGTACGGTGCATCAGCATGAAGTTGAGGATCGCGAGCAGCATGCCGCCGCAGCAGACCGCGAACGCGGTGTGCCAGCCCCAGTGATCCTTGATCCACGGCGTCGCGAGCATCGATACCGTCGAGCCGATGTTGACCGCCATGTAATAGATCGTGAACGCGCTGTCGATGCGCGCGTCGTCGCCTTCGTAGATGCGGCGCACGAGGTTTGCCGCGTTGGCCTTGAACAGGCCGTTGCCGACGACGATCACGCCGAGCGACGCGTACATGTACGTCAGGCGATCGTTCGGCACCGCGAGCATCAGGTAGCCGGCGCACAGCACGCACGCGCCGATGATCATCGTGCGGCGCGCGCCGAGCACCTTGTCGCCGATCCAGCCGCCGATCGACGGCGCGGCGTAGACGAGTGCGGTGAATGCCCCCCAGGTCAGGTTCGCGTGGCTGTCGGTGAAGCCGAGGCGGTCGACCATGAAGAGGACCAGGAGCGCGGCCATGCCGTAGTAGCCGAAGCGCTCCCACATTTCGATGAGGAAGACCGTCGTAAACGATCGGGTCTGTGAAACAGGTGCGTGCATCATCAATCTCGTTTGAAACGGACGGCGCGGATCGCGCGTCGCCTTGAGGGTCGAACTGGCGCCGGAGCACTGGGGCCGGGTAGGCTTGCGTCGGCGATGGAGCAGTCGGGCGGTTGGCCCGGGCCGGGGTCGGACTCCGCCCGGGAAGGCGGAGCGCGGCCCCGACCGGCGCGCGAATGGTAACGTTTGCCGGTCCGGTGCGTCAGGTCCGCGCCACTTAGGGAAACTCCCGATGTGGCAGCAGCTTTCAGGAACATTTGTCTCATCATCTACTTGTAAGCTTGGCGCGCGTTCTCCGCAGATTCCCGGAGAGCCGCTTGCAGCTTGCCTGTGAAGCCGGCGAGTCTGGCAAGATAGCGCGTCGTTTCGCTCGCTTCGGGCCCTGTTTAGTGCACCGGGCTCAACGCCGAAGGCGTGTGCGAACCCGAAGATTAAGCCATCTCGTATTAACTTAGTTACTTTCCATCAAACATTTTTTGACGACCACTTTTCGGCCTGCTATGATTCCCCCCACTGAAAACTCGCGATCGGCAGACGCTGTCGCACTCGGCAGCAAGATTCGCGCGTTGCGCCAACGTCTGAAGCGCACGCTCGACGACACCGCTACCGCCGCGGGGATTTCGAAGCCGTTTCTGTCTCAAGTCGAGCGCGGGCTCGCGTCGCCGTCGCTGACGTCGCTGGCCGGTATCGCGCATGCGCTCGGTGTGACGGTGCAGTACTTCGTGGATACGCCGAGCGAGGAACGCTCGGTTTGCCGAGGCGATCAGTTGCGCTTCTTCGGGTTTGCCGATTCGGCGAACCTGTTCGCGAGGCTGACGAACGTGTCCGAAGGGCGCCAGCTGGAGGCGATCCTCGTGAGGATGCCGCCGGGGCAGAAACGGTCGGAGGTGACGACACATGCAGGAGAGGAGTTCCTGTACGTGATTGAAGGGGAAGTGTCGCTGACGCTGGAAGGCAAGACGTTCGTCCTGCAAGCCGGCGACAGTTCGCACTATCAGTCGACGGTCCCGCACAGCTGGGTCAACACCGCGAAGATCGAGTCGGTGGTGGTCTGGGTCGGTACGCCGCGACTGTTCTAACGCACGGGTATTCCTTCGTTTCTTCGATGGAATGCCCGTCGAAAGAAATGTAAGGAATACTAACATGCAATACGAGAACCACGGGCCTCCTCGATCGCTGTCCCCGTCAGCGTCTCACGCGTAAGCCGCGGCATCCGCCGCGCGACGCCCACCGAACCACCTTCTCAAGACCGCCACGATGAAATCCTTGCATGCCATGTCGGCCGTGCTGGCCGCGCTCGCCCTGACGACGCCCGTCGCCCACGCCGTAACCGTTCCGTCGAACGTCGCGCTCGCTTCCCAACAGGACCTGACGCGTCAGGTGCCGGCCGAAGTCGAGTCGCTCGACCCGGCGCACATCGAATCGTGGACCGGCAACACGATCGGCCTCGACCTGTTCGAAGGGCTTGCGCGCATCGATGCGGCCGGCCAGGTCGTGCCGGGCGTCGCGCTGTCGTGGGAACGCAAGACGCCGCAGACGTGGATCTTCAAGCTTCGCCACGACGCGAAGTGGAGCAATGGCCAGCCGGTGACGGCCGCCGATTTCGTCTATTCGTGGCAGCGCCTCGTCGATCCGAAGACGGGCTCGAAATACACGATCCTCGTCGAGTTCATCAAGAACTCGAAGGACATCATCGCCGGCAAGGCCGCGCCGTCGACGCTCGGCGTGCGCGCGGTCGATCCGTACACGCTCGAGGTGACGACCGACGTGCCGGTCGCGTTCTTCCCCGAACTGACCGCGATGGCGCCGCTCGCGCCGGTGAACAAGGACGTGGTCGCGAAATTCGGCGACGCATGGACGCGCCCGGGCAACATCGTCAGCAACGGCGCGTACCAGCTCGTCGACTGGCAGCCGAACAACCGCATCGTGGCGACGAAGGACGCGAAGTACTGGAACGCGTCGAAGGTCGTGATCAACAAGGTCACGTACCTGCCGATCGAAAGCGACGAAACCGCGATGCGCATGTACCAGGCCGGCCAGATCGACTACAGCTACTCGATTCCGTCGGGCATCTTCCAGCAGGTGAGCAAGCAGTTCGGCAGCGAACTGCGCCCGGGCCTGCAACTCGCGACCTACTACTACTACCTGAACAACAGCGACGCGGCGCTGAAGGACAAGCGCGTACGCCAGGCGCTGTCGATGGTGATCGATCGCGACGTCCTCACGTCGAAGCTCACGCAGGCCGGCGAGAAGCCGATGTACGGGCTGATGCCGAACGGCACGAAGGGCGTGCAGCCGTTCACGCCGGAATGGGCGTCGTGGCCGATGGCCAAGCGCATCGCGACCGCGAAGGACCTGCTGAAGCAGGCCGGCTATTCGGACGCGAAGCCGCTGTCGTTCACGCTCACGTACAACACCAACGACCTGCACAAGAAGGTCGCACTGTTCACCGCATCGGAATGGCGCACGAAGCTCGGCGTCACCACGAAGCTCGAGAACGTCGAGTTCAAGGTGCTGATGAAGCAGCGGCATGACGGCAAGGTACAGATCGCGCGCGACGGCTGGTTCGCCGACTACAACGATGCGATGACCTTCTTCGACCTGATCCGCTGCGGCAGCTCGCAGAACACCGTCGGCTATTGCAACAAGCAGATGGACGCGCTGGTCGACGAAGGCAACCAGAAGCTCGACGACAAGGCGCGCGCCGCGCTGCTCACGCAGGCGCACGACATGGCGATGAACGACACGCCGATGGTGCCGCTGTTCCAGTATTCGGCCGACCGTCTCGTGAAGCCCTACGTGGGCGGCTATTCGCTGAAGAACGTGATCGACATGCGTGCTTCGCAGGACATGTACCTGATCAAGCACTGAGCGGAGCGATCATGCTGGCCTACGCATTGAGGCGCACGTTGTGGGCGGTGCCGACGATCCTCGCGGTCATCACCGTCTGCTACCTGCTGCTGCACTTCACGCCCGGCGGCCCGTTCGATACGGAGAAGCAGTTGTCCGCCGCGACGCTCGCGAACCTGAACGCGAAGTATCACCTCGACGAGCCGCTGTGGAAGCAGTACCTGCTGTATCTCGGCTCGCTGCTGCACGGCGATCTCGGCCCGTCGTTCCGCTACGTCGACTGGTCGGTGAACGATCTCGTGAAGAAGGCGCTGCCCGTGAGCCTCGGCGTGGGCGGCGTGTCGATCCCGATCTCGATCGTGCTCGGCGTGCTGCTCGGCACCGTCGCGGCCGTGCGCCGCGACAGCGTGATCGATCGTTTCGTGATGCTGATCGGCAACTTCGGCAACGTCGTGCCGCCGTTCGTGCTCGGCCCGGTGCTGGTGTGGATCTTCGCGATCCTGCTGAAGACGTCGGCCGGCAACGGCTGGCTGCCGGCAGGCGGCTGGGGCGATGGCGGCTGGCGGTACCGGCTGCTGCCGATCGTGCTGCTCACCTTCATCAACGTGTCGCTGCTCGCGCGCGTGATGCGCGGCTCGATGATCGAGACGCTGTCGAGCAACTACATCCGCACCGCGCGCGCGAAGGGCCTGCCGGGCTCGACGATCGTGCTGCGCCACGCGCTCAAGCCCGCGCTGATGCCGGTCGTGTCGCTGTTCGGCACGGTCTGCATCACGTCGATCACGGCGGCCGTCGTCACCGAATCGGTGTTCGCGCTGCCGGGTCTCGGGCAACTCGTCGTGAACGGCGCCATCAACCGCGACTACACGCTGGTGCTCGGCCTCGTCGTGCTGACGACCGTTTTCGCGGTGCTGTTCAACCTGCTGGTCGACCTCGCGTACGCGTGGCTCGATCCGCGCATCCGTTATTGAGCGAGGCACAGCGATGACCCCGACCACTCCCGTCGTCGGCCTGCCCGTGCAGACCGATTCGCCGCCGCGTTCGCGCTCGCCGCTCGAGCTCGCGTTCGCGCGCTTCCTTCACAACCGCGCGGCCGTGTTCAGCCTCGTGCTGCTCGCGTTGATCACGCTCGCCTGTTTCGTCGGCCCGTGGCTGCTCGCGGCCGATCCCGCCGCGAGCGACTGGGCCTCGATCAGCCTGCCGCCGACCTGGGCGAACCAGCACTGGTTCGGCACCGACGAGCTCGGCCGCGACTTGCTCGTGCGCACGCTGATCGGCGGCCGCGTATCGATCGAGGTCGGCCTGCTCGGCACGCTCGTGTCGGGCCTGTTCGGCGTCGCATGGGGCGCGACCGCGGGCTTCGCGGGCGGCCGCGTCGACTCCGTGATGATGCGCATCGTCGACATGATGTACGCGATCCCGTACCTGCTGATCGCGATCCTGATGATGACCCTGTTCGGCCGCTCGTTCATGCTGGTCGTGCTGACCATCAGCGCATTCTCGTGGATCGACATGGCGCGCGTCGTGCGCGGCCAGACGCTGTCGCTGCGCAACCGCGAGTTCGTCGATGCGGCGCGCGCGATCGGCGTGTCGCCGGCGTCGATCGTGCTGCGTCACGTCGTGCCGAACCTGCTCGGCGTGGTCGTCGTGTACGCGACGGTCTCGGTGCCCAATATCGTGCTGACCGAATCGGTGCTGTCGTTCCTCGGCCTCGGCGTGCAGGAGCCGATGACGAGCTGGGGCGTGCTGATCCAGGACGGCGCGCAGAAACTGGAATCGATGCCGTGGCTGCTGCTGGCCCCGGCCGTCATGCTGTGCGTGACGCTCTACTGCGTGAACTTCGTCGGCGACGGCCTGCGTGACGCGCTCGACCCGAAGGATCGCTGAAATGGCTGCACTGCTGGAAGTTGAAAACCTCGGCGTGCGCTTCACGCGCAAGGACGCGCCGCCGATCGACGCCGTGAACGGCGTGTCGTTCTCGCTCGAAGCCGGCAAGACGCTCGGCATCGTCGGCGAATCGGGCTCGGGCAAGAGCCAGACCGTGATGGCGCTGCTCGGCCTCCTGGCCGGCAACGGCACGACGACCGGCGCCGCGCGCTACCGCGGCGAGAACCTGCTCGACATGGATACGCGCGCGCTGAACGCGGTGCGCGGCGACCGGATCGCGATGATCTTCCAGGATCCGATGACGTCGCTCAACCCGTTCCTGACGATCGAGCGGCAGATGACGGAGACGCTGCAGCTGCATCGCAAGCTGTCGCGCAAGGCGGCGATCAAGCGCGCGATCGAGGCGCTCGAATCGGTGCGCATTCCCGATGCGGCGCGCCGCATCCGCATGTATCCGCACGAGTTCTCGGGCGGCATGCGGCAGCGCGTGATGATCGCGATGGCGCTCTTGTCCGAGCCGGAAATCCTGATCGCGGACGAACCGACCACCGCGCTCGACGTGACCGTGCAGGCGCAGATCATCGACCTGCTGCGCGAGCTGAACCGCGAGCGCGGCACCGCGATCGTGCTGATCACGCACGACATGGGCGTGGTCGCCGGCCTCGCCGACGACGTGATGGTCATGTACGCGGGCCGCACCGTCGAATACGCGCCGGCCGAATCGATCTTCGCGGCGCCGTCGCATCCGTACACGATCGGGCTGCTCAACGCGCTGCCGCGGCTGACCGACGCGGACGATGCGCCGCTCGTCGCGATTCCCGGCAACCCGCCGATGCCCGGCGCCGCGCCGGCCGGCTGTGCGTTCGCGAAGCGCTGCACGTATGCGGAAGAACGCTGCGCCGCCGCGCGTCCGGCGCTCGAAACCTATGGCGCCGCGGGCGCGGTGCGCGCATGCCACCGCCCGGTGGCCGATCTGACGGGAGGTCTGCGATGAGCGTCGATGAACGCCGCCAAGCCGGCGCGACGGACGACACGTTGCTGTCCGTCGAAAATCTGAAGGTGCATTTTCGCGTGCCGCTCGGCGGCTATCCGTGGTCGCCGAAGGGCACGCTGCGCGCGGTCGACGGCGTGTCGTTCGACGTCAGGCGTGGCGAGACGGTCGGGCTCGTCGGCGAATCGGGCTGCGGGAAATCGACGCTCGCGCGCGCGTTGATCGGCCTCGTGCCGATGACGGCCGGCACCGTGAAATGGCGCGGCCAGGCCGTCGCGCCCGATCACCTGCGCGGCACCGCGATGCGGCGCGAAGTGCAGATGATCTTCCAGGATCCGCTCGCGTCGCTCGACCCGCGCATGACGATCGAGCAGGTCGTCGCGGAGCCGCTCGTCACGCATCAGCCCGGCCTCGGCCGTACCGAAGTGCGCCGCCGCGTGATCGCGATGCTCGAACGCGTCGGCCTGAACGCGCATCACCTGCTGCGTTATCCGCATGAATTTTCCGGCGGGCAGTGCCAGCGCGTCGGCATTGCGCGTGCGCTGATCGGCGAGCCGAAGCTCGTGATCTGCGACGAGCCCGTCTCGGCGCTCGACGTGTCGATCCAGGCGCAGATCGTGAACCTGCTGCGCGATCTGCAACGCGAACTGTCGTTGTCCTATCTGTTCGTCGCGCACGACCTGGCGGTGGTGAAGGCCATCAGCCAGCGCGTGCTCGTGATGTATCTCGGCCGCGTGATGGAGTTCGGCACGCGGCATGACGTGTACGGCGTGCCGCAACACCCGTACACGAAGGCGCTGCTCGATGCGGCGCCGACGCCGGAGCCGGCGCGCGAGCGTGCTCGCCGTCCGATGCTGCTGGCGGGCGAGATGCCCTCGCCGCTCAACCCGCCGTCCGGCTGCGCGTTCCGCACGCGCTGTCCGGTCGCGATCGACGCGTGCGCGCAGGACGTGCCGCTGCCGGAAGTGCGGCAGGGGTCGGCGGCGCGCGTCGCGTGCATCCGCGCGGGCGCGGCGTGATGTGAAGTGACGCAGCAAACATAACCAAGGCAGGTCAACAGGGGTAGGTGCGGCGCGAACGATCTTCGCGCCGCGGGTACAGGCGCGCCCTTAGCCGGGCTCGCCGGGGGGCCGGGAGCGGATCGCAACCGGTGTGGACGATATCAACACAAGACGAGAATTATTACGATGAAAAAGCAGAAGACGATCGCGACGGCATCGAAGATGCTGCTCGCATGGGGACTGCCGGCGCTCGCCGGCGTCTCGCTGACGGGCGTCGCGCACGCCGACGACGCGGCGAGCGCGCCGCTGACGGTCGCGCAGGCCGCGCCGGCTTCAGGTACCGGCGCAACCGTTGCGCAGGCAACGACTCCGAACGCCATTGTCAACGCCGAGGCGACCCAGGCCGTCACGCCGCCCGACGAGCCGTCGGCGCAGTCGAAATCGAACGGCTTCATCGCCGACAGCCATCTCGACTTCCTGTTCCGCAACTATGCGGACGTGCTCGACGCCAAGGGCGGGCCGCATCGCCATGCGTGGGTCCAGGGCGCGATGGCGAACTTCGAGTCGGGCTATACGACCGGCCTGATCGGGATCGGCTTCGACGCGTCGCTGTATGCGGCGCTGAAGCTCGACGGCGGTCAGGGCGCCGGCAGCATGGTGCACATCGCGAAGGGCGGCGGCGGCGGCAACCAGCTCGCGTGGGCCTACCCGGGCATCTACGACGTCAAGGCGCGCATTTCGAACACGGTGGTCAAGTACGGTCTGCAGGCCGTCGACAACCCGTTCATGGAGCAGCACGACAACCGTGCGCTGCCGCCGACGTTCCTCGGCGCGACGCTCGTCAGCAATGAATTCAAGAACGTGATGCTCGAGGCCGGCAGCTTCACGAAGACCGACGCGCGCGGCCATACGACGCTCACCAACCTGACGACGCAATACGGCGGCACGCGCATCAATCGCCTGACCTATGTCGGCGGCACGTGGGACTACTCGCCGAACGGCGAAGTCGCGCTGTACGCGAACCAGGCCGACGACGTGTGGCACCAGTACTACGCGTCGGTGAAGCACAGCATCGGCAGCCCGCAGACGATCAAGTGGACCGGCTTCGGCAACGTCTACTCGACGCACGACACGGGCGATGCGCTGCAAGGCAAGATCAACAACAACGCGTACAGCCTGTCGCTGGCGGCCCAGCATGGCCCGCACGAACTGCTGCTCGGCTTCCAGCAAGTGCTCGGCGACCAGTTCTTCGACTACCTGAACGAAACGAACGGCATCTTCCTGACCAACTCGATGGACGTCGACTACAACGCCCCGCACGAGAAATCGCTGCAGCTGCGTTACACGTTCTACGGCAAGGAAGCGGGCCTGCCGGGCTTCAAGGCGATGGTGTGGGGCGTGACGGGCTGGGGGGCGGACGGCAGCGCGGGCGCGGCGAACGACCCGAGCAAGTCGAGCATCTACTGGAGCAACGGCGCGCCGGTGCAGGGCCGTCACCACGAGTTCGGCTTCATCCCGTCGTACACGTTCCAGAGCGGCAAGCTGAAGAACACGAAGGTCACGTTCATCGCGATGTGGCACAACGGCTCGGCGCACTACTCGGACGCGTCGAACACCGAGTACCGTCTGGTCGTGAACCTGCCGCTGCACGCGTTCTGATGGAAGGGGGCGCAAGGCCCCCTGTCTCGCACGGCCGGCCCGCGATCGACGCGATCAGGCCGGCTTGTGCCATCCCGCGACGGAATCGTTCGCGGCGGGCACCTCTTCCACGAGCGACGTGAGCTGGCGGCCCGTATCGCGCCATGCGTCGAGGCCGCCGCGCAGCGCGAGTGCGTCGGTGAAGCCTGCATCGAGCAGGCGCTTCGCCATCAGCGCGGCCGTCACTTCGTTCGGGCACGAGCAATACACGACGAACTTCTGCGTGAGCGGGTAGCGCGCGACGATGTCGCCGATCTGGCGCTCGTCGGCGAACTGCGCGCCGGGAATCGCGAACGGGTCGAGCTTGCGGTGCTCGGGCGAGCGGACGTCGAGCACCACCGGGGCGGCGGTGTCGCGCAGCAGCGCGTCGAGCTCGTCGACGCCGATCCGCGCGTTCGCGAGCTGGCGGATCAGCGCGCGGCGGCGCATCCAGCGCACGGCCGCATAGATGGCGAGCAGCGCGACGATGACGAGCAGCGCCGCGCGGCCGAGACGGCTCGCGCCGGCGAACAGCCAGTCGATCTGCCGGTAGAACACGAGGCCGGCGATCAGCCCGACGATCGTCCACAGCGCGGCGCCGAGCGCGTCGTAGCCGGCGAACGTGCGATAGCGCGTGCCGAGCGCACCGGCCATCGGCACCGACACCAGCGACAATCCGGGAATGAAGCGCGCGACCGCGAGCACGCGCACGCCGTAGCGGCCGAAGAAGCGTTCGGTCTTTTTCACGCAGGTATCGCGCGACAGCGACAGCCGACAGATCGTCTTCAGCGTCGTGCCGCCGTAACGCCGCCCGGCGACGTACCAGACCGTGTCGCCGATCAGCGCGCCGAGCACCGACAGCACCACGACCGTCACGAGCTGCGAGCCGATCATCGCCGGATGCATCGCCGACATCGCGCCGAACAGCACGAGCGTCGGCATCGCGGGCACCGGCAGGCCGATGGCCGCCGCGAGCACGTTGGCGAACACGAGAAGCGGCCCGTACTGGGCGACGAGGTCACGTAGGAGCATGACGGCTGGCCGAAAAGGAAACGCGTGGGCGGGAAATGCAGATGGGCCGATTATCGGCCTTTTTCAACGCAGCGGCGGGAATGATGCAAAGCGCCTGACGGCGACAGGGGGATGGGGGTGAGCCGACGCATTGCGCGCGGCTCACCGTTCGGAATCAGGAGGGCGTGCGGGCGAGCGATGCGGCGCCGTGGTTTTCGCCGGGCAGCTCGGCGCCGTGCGAGCGGATCGCCGCGATCAGTTCGGCCGGGGTGATCTCGTAGCGGACTTCGCGGTGGATGCCGGGCTTGCGTTCGTCGATCTCGATCAGCAGCACGCTCTTGCCGTCGCCGGTCGCTTCGAGCCGGAGCGAGCGCAGTTCGCGGCCGTCGGCCGCGTCGTGTTCGGTGAGCAGGGTCATTGCCCCGGATGAGCCGGTAGTGCGCATCGAACCTATCCTCGTGTCGTGGATGCCTTGGCGGCAAAGATGTCTTTGTTGAATACGGCTTGATGCAGTTTAACGCGAACGGGCCGCAACACGGAGCATTTTCGTGGGGGTGAAATGAGGGCTGAACCACCGATCCTTCTGATGTTTGAGCCACGCCGGGCGGGCGTCTGCGCTGGATCGGGCACCGGCGGGAACCGGTGCCCGAGCGGCATTCGCGGCCACGCCGACGCGGGCGGCGACACGCGCCGCGCGTCGCCGCGGTGGCGTCAGAAGCGGTCGGCGAGCCCCATCGCCGGGTCGCTGACCGAGTGCCGGCCGGTTTCCACGCGGCCGGCCACGCGGCGCGAGAAGCTCGCGTCGCTGTCGGCGGTGACGATGAAGTCGTACCAGTAGCCGGTCGAGTCGAGCTTCCAGTGCAGTTCGGACTGGTCGCCGGCGCGCACCGTGACGGTCCACGTGGTGCCGGCGCCATGGCCGTTGCCCCGACCCGGGCCGTGACCGTTTTCGTTGTCGCGGCCATGACCGTGGTCGTCGTTTCCGCCGTGTCCTGGCAGCGGCCCGTAGACCTGGTTCGACTTCACCGTGAAGCGTACCGTGCCGCCGCCGTCGTTGCGCAGCCGCAGGTGGAGGTTGCCGCTCGCGCCCGCATAGCCGACGCGTACTTCCGGTTGCGGCGCGCGCGCGCCGGCCAGGCGACTCAGGTCGCCGGTGAAGCGGCGGTGATAGCCGTTCGGGCCGAGCACCCACAGGTCATATTTACCGCCATCGTCGGCGCGCGCGGCCCAGTCGCCGCGCAGCGTCTTGCCGGGCTCGACGACGTAGCGCCGCGGCAGCCGGTCGAGGTGCAGCTTGTCATAGACGTGAAACACGGCGGCGGCGCGGCCGGTGTTCGCGAACTTCAGCGTGACCGTGCCGGCGCCGGCATCGGTGCGCGCGCTCGCGTGCAGTTCGTACGGCAACGCGCGCGACGGACGCACGCCGGTCGCCTGTGCGGGCAGCGCGGGCGTCGCGGGCGGCACGATCTTCGGCGCGGTTTGCTGCGCGGCGCTCAGTGCGTCGACCTGGCTTTTCGTCGTCCGGCCCGCGAGCGTCGGCAGCGGCTCGTTGTTCGGCGTGCGGAAATTGAACGCGCTCGTCAGGTCGCCGCACACCGCGCGGCGGTACGCGCCGATCTGCGGCTCCGCGACGCCGAAGCGCGTCTCGAGGAAGCGCAGCGTCGACGTATGGTCGAACACCTGCGAGTTGACCCAGCCGCCGCGGCTCCACGGCGACACGATCCACATCGGCACGCGCGGGCCCGGGCCGTACGGACGGCCGTCGGTGGCCGGCTGGCTCGACGTGGCCGGCGTGAAGTCGTGGTACTCGACCGCGACGTCGGCGGCCGACAGCGTATGGCCGCCCGCGAGCGTGCCGTCGGCGTTGCGCGACGGCACGGCCGGCGACGGCATGTGATCGAAGAAGCCGTCGTTCTCGTCGTAGTTGACCAGCAGCACGGTCTTGCTCCAGACCTCCGGGTTCGCCGTCAGCGCGTCGAGCACGGCCTGCACGTACCAGCCGCCCTGCGCGGGGCTCGACGGCCCCGGGTGCTCGCTGTACGCGGACGGCGGGATGATCCACGACACTTCCGGCAGCTTGCCGTTGCGGATGTCGTCGCGGAACGTTTCGAGAAAGCCGTACGGCATCGTGTTGCCGAAGCCCTTCGCGAGCGGGCTCAGCGGATCGTCGATCGCGGGGTCGTAGAACGCACCGGCCGCCGTGACCGGCTGCGTGATATCGGTCGACGCGACGTACGCGGGCCGGCGCGCGGCCGGCATCTGCTCGATCGCCGCACGCCAGTGGCGGAAGCTCATCATCTCGTTGCAGCCGAAATTGTCGATCAGGCTCTGGTAGACCTTCCAGCTCACGCCCGCCCGTTGCAGCCGGTCGGCATAGGTCGTCCAGGTCCAGCCCTGGCTCGACGGGCCGATGTCGTTGCCGCCGTTGAACTGGTTGTTCAGCGCGGCGATCTTCACACGGCTGCCATCGGCCGGGCTGATGCCGTTCGGGCCGTTGGTGCCGCTCCAGTAGAACAGGCGGTTCGCGATCGTGCCCGTGTGCATCCCGCAGTGATAGTGGTCGCACAGCGTGAACGCATCGGCCAGCGCGCGCTGGAACGGCACTTCGGCCGCGTCGTAATAGCCCATCGACAGCGGCGTCTTCGCGTCGGGCCAGCGGTTCATCCGGCCGTGATCCCACGCGGCCTGCGCGTCGGCCCACGTGTGCGGCGTGCCGCCCGCGCGCTGCGCGTTGCCCTGGCGCGCGTCGAGGTGATACGGCGTCACGGTCGCGGCGGGCGCCGCCTTCGTGTACGTCTGATAGAACACGTCGCGGCCGTTCGGCGACGGCACCGCGAAGCGGTCGCCATAGCCGCGCACGCCCTTGAACGTGCCGAAGTAGCTGTCGAACGCGCGGTTCTCCATCATCAGCAGCACGACGTGCTTGACGTCCTGGATGGTCCCCGTTTCGTGGAAGGCGGGAATGGCGAGCGCGCGGCGAATGCTCGGCGGAAACGCGGACAGCGCGGCGGCGGCGAGGCCGGAGCCGGCGGTCTGCTGAAGGAATTTGCGGCGTGACGTCATGGCGTTCGGATCCTGTGAGGGTGGGAGCGTTCGTGAGTTCGTCCGGCGGTGCCCGCGCGGCGTCCCGCCCCGGGACGATCCGCGATGCGTGCGTGCCTGGGGTATCGGCCGTGCGTCGCGGCGCGTATCGCGCCCGACGCGCGACGTCGCGCGGATGCCGCGGCCTCGCCGTCGCGATCCTGCGCGCCGCGCGCGCGTGATGCGCGGGGCAGTATCGGCACACACCGGCCCGACGCACGCCGGGCTGGGGCGGCGCCCAGTCTAGGGACGCGACATGACGTCGACGTGATGAAGAAATGACATCGCGTGTCGCGTGCGTGACGTTGCGTGCGCAACGATTCGTTCACGCGCGAATGCGAGATCGAAAACGGTAATAAATTACCGGTCGTCGCAGGTGCGACCGGTCAGAATTTTCCGGATTTCGCGGGGATGGCATGCACTCGCTTCGTTGCGGATACAACCTGACGCGCGACGGCGTGACGCCCATGTTTCAAATGCGTGAAATCGGCTAAGCTCGACGCGTTGCTGCGCACGTGCGCAGTCCGCGCGTTCGGCGCGACTTTTCGGAACCGGCCCACCCATGACCGATATCAGGATCAGGCATAGCGAGACGCACGACGTCGACGCGATCCGGCAGATCGCCGCGCATCCCGCGGTGTACACGAATACGTTGCAGCAGCCATTTCCGTCGCTCGAAAAATGGCGGAAGCGGCTCGACGACGTGCGCGAGCACGGCGTGAGCCTCGTTGCCGAAATCGACGGCACGGTGGTCGGCCATCTCGGCCTGCATCCCGAGCCGAATCCGCGCCGGCGCCACGCGGCGGCGCTCGGCATGATGGTCGACGCGGCCCATCACGGGCGCGGCATCGGCGGCCGGCTGCTCGCGGCCGCGATCGATCTCGCGGAGAACTGGTTGAACATCACGCGTCTCGAACTGACCGTGTTTACCGACAACCGTGCGGCGATCGCACTCTACGAGCAACACGGTTTCCGCATCGAGGGCGAATCGCCGGATTACGCGTTGCGCGACGGCGTGCATGCGTCCGTGTATCACATGGCCCGCATCAGGACGCGGCAATGAAGGGCCGGCCGTTGCGGACGTGACGGCACGCGGGCACGACGCCGCGCGTCATATTCAATCGAGAATTCGTTCGTTTTCCTTCGGCTGTATCCGTCGTATCGTCGAACGATTTGCCGGTCGCTGCGGCCGGCTTCGTTTTTTCGTATCGATGCATGCGCGGCGCTGCAGGTCGGCCGGCTTCATCGCCATCGCATCGCGGCCCTCGTTGCGCGCGCGGCATCCCCCTGAAACCGTCTTTTCAACGGAACCCGCTTCGATGAAAACCGTTCTTCGCAATCTCACCGCCGCCTGTCTGTTCGCTGCCGCCAGTGCCGCGCTTGCCGCTGCCGCGCCCGCCGGCGCTCCGGTGGCGAACGCGTCGCCCGACGGCGCGCATCTGCCGCCCGGCATCGCGTGGCAACACGGCGACGTCGATGCCGCGTTCGCGCTCGCGAAGCGCGAGGGCAAGCCGCTGCTGCTGTACTGGGGCGCGGTATGGTGTCCGTCGTGCAACCAGGTGAAGTCGACGATCTTCAGCCAGCAGGCATTCAAGACGCGTTCATCGTTCTTCGTGCCCGTGTATCTCGACGGCGACACCGAAAGCGCGCAGAAGCTCGGCGAGCGTTTCAAGGTGCACGGCTATCCGACGATGATCCTGTTCCGCCCCGACGGCACCGAAGTGACGCGGCTGCCGGGCGAAGCCGATCTCGACCGCTACATGCAGGCGCTGTCGCTCGGGATGACGGCCGCGCATCCGGTGCGGCAGACGCTTGCGACGGCGCTGAAGAACGGCGCGTCGTTGACGCCGGACGAATGGCGCCTGCTGGCCGACTATTCATGGGATACCGACGGCGCGTTGCCGGTGCCGGCCGATCGCGTCGCCGAGACGCTGCAGTCGCTCGCGCAACGCGCCCGGGCGGCCGGTGCGAAAGCCGAATCGGCGCGCTTCGCGCTGAAGTCGGCGGTGGTCGCCGCGTCGGACGACCCGGCGCAGGCCGGTGCGCTCGACAAGGCCGCGCTTGCCGATTCGCTGCGCACGGTGCTGCGCGATCCGGCGCTGTCGCGGGCCGATTCGGACGTGCTGGTCGCGGCGCCCGCGCGCGTGGTCGCGTATCTCGGCGGCGACGACGCGCAGCGCGCGAAGTTGCGCGGCGCGTACGACGCGGCGCTGGCGCGCCTGTCGACCGACGGCACGCTGTCGTCTATCGACCGGCTGATGGCGCTGCACGGCCGCGTGCTGCTCGCGCGCGGCGACGCGCGCAAGGGCGCACCGCCCGCCGCACCGGCGCTGGCCGACACCGCGCGCAAACAGATCGCCGCGTCGGTGCAGCGCGCGGCGAACGCGTACGAGCGGCAGGCGCTCGTCAGCGAAGGCGCGGATACGCTGACCGACGCGGGGCTGTACGACGAATCGGATGCGTTGCTGAAGGCCGAGTTGCCGCGTTCGTCCACGCCGTACTACTTCATGTCGGGGCTGGCCGCGAACGCGAAGGCGCGCGGCGACAAGGCGGCCGCGCTCGACTGGTATCGCAAGGCGTACGACGCGGCGAGCGGGCCGGCGACGAAGCTGCGCTGGGGCGCGACCTACTTTGCGAATGCGGTCGAACTGGCGCCGGACGATTCGGCGCGCATCGAAGGGATCGCAGCCAGTGTGCTCGCGCAGGCCGACAAGACCCGGGACGCGTTCTACGGCGCGAACCTGCGCGCGCTGACCAAGGTCGTCACGCAACTGAACCGCTGGCGCGGCAGCGGCGCGCACGATGCGTCGGTCAGGTCGGTCGTGAAGCAGTTCGACGGCGTGTGCGGCAAGTTGCCGGCGGGCGATCCGCAGGCGGCGGCGTGCGCGAAGCTGATCCAGCCCGTGAAGGCGTAACGGCGCGCGGAGGGATCGCCGGGCGGGCCGACGATTACCGGCCCGACTCCGACGACGCGCCGCGATCGCTTCCGTATCCGGCGTCGTGCTGACGGGCGATCTTCGCTTCGGCGGAGACGATGCTGGCCGGATAGAACCAGTCGCTCGACTGGAAGCCGGCCTGCTTGAGCGCCTTGACTTCGGCGTGGACCTGCGCGCGCGTGAGCGGCTGGTTCGACTGGGCCTGTGCGGCAAGCGGGGCCGACACGGCCAGGACGACGGCAATGGCTGGGATCAGGCGCTTCATGATGGGGACCTCCACGATTTCCGGTGAATCGCGGCGCTTCGTTCGTCGAAGCGCCGCGAGACGTTGAAATCAGTGTAGGCCGGGGCGGGCGCCTGAAAAATGCGATCGCGCCCAACGCAGTGTTTTGCTGCGGGTAACAATGCGTGGGGGCGGGGGCGAGCGATGGCCCGGACGACTGCCGGCGTGTCGATTTGGCGTAGGGAAATGAAAATCGGACCGGATGCGCTTGCCGGAATCCGTTCCGGTGCGCATGCGGTCCGATCCTGAAAGCGAGACGGCGGCGCACGAAACGCCGCCTTGATGCCGAGACTTACACGAGCCCCGTCGCGTAGTACACGGCGATCACGAAGAACACCGCGAGCGTCTTGATGACGGTGACCGCGAAGATGTCGCGATACGACTCGCGGTGCGTGAGGCCCGTGACGGCGAGCAGCGTGATGACCGCGCCGTTGTGCGGCAGCGTGTCCATGCCGCCGCTCGCCATCGCGACGACCCGGTGCAGCACGTCCATCGGGATGTTGGCCGCCTGCGCGCCCTTGATGAACAGGTCCGACATCGCGGCGAGCGCGATGCTCATGCCGCCGGACGCGGAGCCCGTGATGCCCGCGAGCGAGCTGACCGACACGGCTGCGTTGACGAGCGGGTTCGGGATGCTCTTCAGCGCATCGCTGACGACGAGGAAGCCCGGCAGCGCGGCGATCACGCCGCCGAAGCCGTATTCCGACGCGGTGTTCATCGCGGCGAGCAGCGCGCCGGCGACGGCGGCCTTCGAGCCGGCCGCGAAGCGACCGCTGACGCGCTTGAATGCGGTCAGCAAGACCAGCACGATCCCGAGCAGCAGCGCGGCCTCGACCGACCAGATCGCGACGACCGTCTTGATCGACGTCGTGACCGGCGCGTGCACGCCCGGCAGCACTTCCGGCGCGACCGTGTACGACGCGGCGCCGTACCACTGCGGGATCAGCTTCGTGAACGCGAAGTTCGACACGCCGACGAGGATCAGCGGCAGGATCGCCAGCGCGGGATGCGGCAGCGCCGTTGCCTCGACGCGCTCCGGCTCGTTGACGAGCGACGTGCCGTAGCCTTCGCCCTTCGCCATCGCCGAACGGCGACGCCATTCGAGATACGCGAGGCCGACGACGATGATGAACAGCGAGCCGATCGTGCCGAGCGCGGGCGCGGCCCAGGCAGTCGTCTTGAAGAACGTGGTCGGGATGATGTTCTGGATCTGCGGCGTGCCGGGCAGCGAATCCATCGTGAACGAGAACGCGCCGAGTGCAATCGCGCCGGGCATCAGCCGTTTCGGGATGTTGCTCTGACGATAGAGTTCGGCCGCGAACGGATAGACCGCGAACACCACGACGAACAGCGATACGCCGCCATAGGTGAGCAGCGCGCACACCGCGACGATCACCGCATTCGCGCGCGAGCGGCCGATGTAGCGGATCGCCGCGTGGACGATCGACTCGGAGAACCCGGACAGTTCGATCACCTTGCCGAACACGGCGCCGAGCATGAAGACCGGGAAATACAGTTTGACGAAGCCGACCATCTTCTCCATGAAGATGCCGGAGAAGACCGGTGCGACGGCGGCGGGGTCGGTCAGCAGCACCGCACCGAGCGCGGCGATCGGCGCGAACAGGATCACGCTGTAGCCGCGATACGCGGCAAACATCAGGAACGCCAGCGCGGCGAGGACGATCACGAAAGACAAGGGAGTCTCCTAATGGCTTTGGTTGTTGTTCGATCGCGCGGTGCGCCGCGGACCGGCTCAGGTTCGTGCAGGTTTCGTGCCATCGGCCGGATTGCGCCGCCGGACATGGGTCCGCCGGCGGCCGGCGGGCCCGCGCCGGCGTAGGTCTGACGATTCTACATAAAACGTCTCCATCCGGAGACGTTTTGGCCATCCGGTCGACCGTCGACATCGTGCAGGGCTTTCCCGGACAACGCGTTGCGGCGTGTCTCCGGAGTGAGATAATCCGTCTCGTTCCGGAGACGCCCGGCCGACGATAAACGGAGACGAAGACACGATGATGAACGACTGGGCCCGCCTGCCCGTCAACTACGGCGACGTGCTGCGGCGCGCTGCCGAGTCGCTGTTCCGGACCTTCGAGGATTCGAGCGCGGGCACGGTGGTCGTCGATCGCGACGCGCGCGTCGTGTGGATGAACGAGCGTTACGCGGCGCGCTTCGGTTTCGCCGATCCGCAGCAGGCCGTCGGCCTCGATTGCGAGGCCGTGATTCCGAACAGCCTGATGCGCGAGGTCGTGTCGACCGGGCAGCCGATCCTGCTCGACATCATGGAGACGGGCCGCGAGCCGCTCGTCGTCACGCGCCTGCCGTTGAAGAACGAGGCCGGCGAGACGGTCGGCGCGATCGGCTTCGCGCTGTTCGACCAGTTGAAGACGCTCACGCCGATTTTTTCTCGCTACGCGCAGCTTCAGCAGCAACTGATCGCGACGCAGCGCTCGCTCGCCCAGGCGCGCCGCGCGAAATACACGTTCGCGAGCTTCGTCGGCACGAGTGCCGCGAGCCTCGAGACCAAGCGCCAGGCGCGCCGCGCCGCGCAGGTCGACTCGCCGGTGCTGCTGCTCGGCGAGACGGGCACCGGCAAGGAGCTGCTCGCCCACGCGATACACGCGGCATCGGCGCGTGCGCTCCAGCCGCTCGTGACCGTCAACGTCGCCGCGATTCCCGACACGCTGCTCGAAACCGAATTCTTCGGCGCGGCGCCTGGCGCGTACACCGGCGCCGATCGCAAGGGGCGCGTCGGAAAATTCGAGCTGGCCGATCGCGGCACGTTGTTTCTCGACGAGATCGGCGACATGCCGCTGCCGTTGCAGGGCAAGCTGCTGCGCGTGCTGCAGGACAAGGAGTTCGAGCCGGTCGGCTCGAACCGGATCGTGCGCGCGGACGTGCGCATCATTGCCGCCACGTCGGCCGACCTGCCGGCGCTCGTGGCAGCCGGGCGGTTTCGCGCGGATCTCTATTACCGGCTGAACGTGCTGACGATCCATGCGCCGCCGTTGCGCGAGCGCGCATCGGACATCGCCGCGCTCGTCTACGCGACGCTCGAGGAGCTGGCAGCCCAGCACGGGCGCGCCGCGCACTGCGAGCTGACCGACGATGCGCTGCGGATGCTGTGCGCGTATCCGTGGCCCGGCAACGTGCGCGAGTTGCGCAATACGCTCGAACGCGCGCTGATGCTGTCGGACCGTTCGGTGATCGATGCGCGTGCGCTCGCGCCGTTTCTCGGGCCGGTGCGCATCTCGCCGGAGGGTGCCGCGCCGGTGCAGCGAGTCGCCGCGGCGCCGGCCGAGCAGCGCGCGGGCGATGCGTCGACGGCATCCGGTGCGCCGGCCGCCTCGTATGCCGATGCGCTGGCGGCGTGGGAGCGCCAGTTTCTGACCGATGCGCTGGCGGCCTGCGACGGGAAAGTGGTCGAAGCGGCCGCGCGTATCGGGATCGGCCGCGCGACGCTGTACAAGAAACTGGCTGCGCTCGGTATCGACCGGTAGGCCGATCGGCGATGCCGATGCGGCTCGACGTAACGCATCGAACGGGAGATCGCGATGAAGCGGATCGGCATTGTAGGATGGCTCACCATGTTGCTCGCGAGCGCCGCACTCGCGCAGGCCGGCGACGCCGATGCGCCCGACGCGCGGCGCAACTGGTACGGCGATCCGTTCGTCGCGCTGTCGCAGGACGTGGCCGAATGCCCATTGCCGCTCGGCCCGTGGATGACACGCGCCGAGATGACGGACGATGCGCACTACCGCGCCGAACGCGGCACGACCTGCTGGCTCGCCCATCGCTGCACGAAACCGAACTCGTATATGTATGACGCGTCGATCGCCGATGCGGCGAAGGCACACTTCGCCGGCTCGGATCGTCTGCGCGGCACGAGCCTGTGGATCACCGTGCAGCGACGTTTCATCTACGTCGAAGGATGCGCGGATACGACGCTCGATCGTCAGGCGCTGCAACGCGAATTCGAGGCGCTTCCGGACGTCGAGCAGGTTTTCGTTCGCATCACCGACGATCCGCGCAAGCGCTTGCCGTACAAGGTGCGCGGGCAACCCGAGCGCACGCCGGACTGACGGCCGAAGGGCCGCCCATGGCATACTCGCGACATTCAAAAAAAGGTTGACGGGAAGAACGATGAAACACATGCTTGCGTCGGTCTGTCGGTGGCCTCGGGCGGCCGTGATGGGGGTTCTGGTTGCCGGGCTCGGCGGGTGCGGCGGCAGTGCTCCGCTGTTCACGTCGGACGGGCGTCCGACCACTCAGGTGCAATGCACCGGCAGCGACTGGAGCAATTGCACCGACAATGCCCGGGCCATGTGCAACGGCGATTTCGACGTGATCCAGCAATCGACGGATGACGCCGTGCGAAATCTTCTCTTCGCATGCAAGAAGAAGAGCGGTTATTGATCCCGAAATGACCGGCCGAGGAGATCACGATCGGGCGAAGCGCTTTTCCGTTTGCTTTGAGTCACTTGTTTTTCACGAATAACACTCATGGAGTCCCATCCATATGGCGACCTACAGGCAACTGAGCGCGCAGCTCGAACGGCTTCAGCAAAAAATCGACAAGGAACGTGAAAAGGCGGTTGCCGACGCGATTGCGCATATCCGCGCGAAAATCGACGAATACGACATTACGCCGGAAGAGCTCGGTTTTCTTCCGGCAAAATCGGCTGCCGCCGCTACCGCCGCGAAGCCCAAGCGAACCTTGCCGCCGAAGTACCTGAACCCGAAGACGGGCGAAACCTGGAGCGGCCGCGGGCGGGCGCCGGCATGGCTGGGCAAGAACCGCGGGCGTTTCCTGATCAAGGACTGACTCCCGAAAATCCTCACCTTTCGCGTGCCGACCGACGGTGCGAACGGCCATGCGGCCTTCGCACCGTTTTGTTTGGGCGCAATCGTCATGCGCTTTTCCCCGGCGAATTGAAGTGCAACGTCGCGCAATTAACGGATCCCGTTTTGCGAATTCGCCGCGATCCGGCCGCATATTGCGGCGAATTTCCGTAAACACCCGCGTAATGGCGCAATGCATGCGCATTGTCGTTCGCGCTTTTCGCGGTGCCTGCCCGACACGGATTTTCATCACATTTCGCATGCTGGCGCAGTGTGTCGTGTGAATCCCGAAGATACTCACCATGGTTCCTGTAAATCCTCACCTTTGAGAAGCGGCTGCAGCGTCGTGCCGCGTGACGTGCCGCGCTGCATGCATCGCGCGAAGAACTGGCGCTGCGACGCCGGGCAGCGTGGGTTGCCGTCCATGCTGCGAGCATTGACGTCCGTCGAATAGTCGGCCGTTCGGCATATAGGCAGTCGCGGGCGCTTCGCCTATGCTTGGAGTTCGCGTCGATCGGCGCACGGCCTGCAAGGCCGCACGCCGATCGTGTCGTCTTTCGTCACCGCAGGGAGCCGATGTGACCGTTCGCCATCTCGATGCGTTGTTCCAGCCCAGGTCCGTGGCGATCGTCGGCGCGTCGTCGCGCGCGGGCAGTATCGGCGCGATGGTGTGGTCGCGTGTGCTCGACGGCGCGTTCCAGGGGCCCGTGTGGCCGGTCAATCCGAAATATCGCGAGCTGGACGGGCATGCGGTCGTCTCCGATGTCGACCGGCTGCCCACGCCGCCGTCGGTTGCCGTGATCTGCACGCCGCCCGCGACCTGGGCCGGCATCGTGCGCAAGCTGGGCGAGCTCGGCACGCGCGTCGCGGTGATCGTCGGCGAGGCGCGCACCGAGGCCGATCGCGCTGCGGTCGATCGCACGCTGAAGGCGGCGAAGCCGTTCGTGCTCCGTATCGTCGGGCCCGGCAGTCTCGGCGTGTCGTCGCCCGCGCGACATGCGCATTTCGGCGCGCCTGCCTATACGGTGCGATCGGGCGGTGTCGCCTGGGTGTCGCAATCGAATGCGCTGACGAACGCGGTGCTCGGCTGGGCCGATGCGCGGGGCCTCGGCTTTTCGCATGTCGTCGCGCTCGGCAGCGAATCCGATGTCGATGCGGGCGACGTCCTCGACTATCTGGCGAGCGATCCCGGCACGCGCGCGATCCTGCTCGAGCTCGATACCGTGCGCGCCGCGCGCAAGTTCATGTCGGCGGCGCGCGCGGCCGCACGCAACAAGCCGGTGCTCGCGTTGCGCACCGGCCGTGCCGACCCCGGCGATGCGCTCTACACGGCGGCGTTCCAGCGCGCGGGCATGGTGCGCGTCGATGCGCTCGACGATCTGCTCGACGAAATCGAGACGCTCGGCGTCGGCCGCGTCACCGCGCGGGGCGCGGCGACGCTCGTGACGAGCGATGCGGGCGTGGCGAAACTCGCGGTCGATGCGGTTGCCGAAGTGCGCGACGTGCTGACCGACTGGTCGCCCGCGGCAACGTCGGCCGTCGCGGCTGCGCTGCCGCACCTCGCGGCGCCCGGCAATCCGCTCACGCTGGGCGACGATGCGCGCCCCGAGCACTTTGCCGCGGCAATCAAGGCGCTTGCCCCGTTTCCGCAGACGGGCACGCTGTTCGTCGTTCATTCCACTTCGCACAGCGCGCCGGCCGATTCGGTCGCGCGCACGCTGATCGACACGCGGCAGCATGCGCATCGCGGCATCTTCGCGTGTTTCTTCGGTGCGGTCGACGCGGCGACGCGCGACGCGCTGCACGCGAACGGCATTCCGGTGCACACGACGCCGCAGCGGCTCGCACGCGCCTATGCGCGTCTCGTCGACTACAACCTCGGGCGCCAGTTGCTGATGCAGACGCCGGAGGGCACGCCGCCGCAGCCGGCCGAGTGCGTGGCGTCCGCCCAGGCCGACGCACGCCGCATGGTCGAAGCCGGTCAGCATGAACTGGCCGGCGAAGCCGCGCTGCACTGGCTGTCCCGTTTCGGTCTGCAAGGCGAGCCGCCCGACGAACCGGCCGGCAAGAAGGTCGTCGACATCACGGTCGACATGTACGACGATTCGAACTTCGGTCCGGTGTTTCGCTATGCGGTGCCACCGGCCGACGGCGTATCGGCGCCGTTCGTCGTCTACGGCCTGCCGCCGCTGAACACTGTGCTCGCCCGCGCGGTGATGGAGCGTTCGCCGTATGCGCGCAGCACGCCCGTCGAGCCGACGCTCGACGCGCTGACGGCACTGTCGCAAGTCGTGTGCGACGTGCGCGAAGTCGTTGCGATGTCGGTCACGCTGCGCGTGCTGCCCGACCGCACATGGGTGGTCGCGCCGCGCATCACGCTGGCTTCGGGGCGCAGCCGGCTCGCGATCATGCCGTATCCGCGGCACCTCGAGCAGACGCTCGAGTGGCGTGGCGAGACGGTGACGATCCGTCCGATCCGTCCGGAAGACGAGGCCGCTCACAACGAGCTGCTCGGCGCGATGACGCCGGAAGATCTGCGGATGCGTTTCTTCGGCGCGGTGCGCAGCTTCGATCATTCGCAGGTGGCGCGCATGACGCAGATCGATTACGACCGTGAGATGGCTTTCATCGTGTCCTTCACCGATGTGTCGGGGCGCGACCACACGCTCGCGGTCGCGCGGGCGGTCGCCGATCCCGACAACGAGACGGCGGAATTCGCGATCGCGGTACGGCCCGATCAAAAGGGCAAGGGGCTCGGCAGGCTGATGATGACCCGCATCATCGACTACGCGCGCTCGCGCGGCACCGCCTGGATGGTCGGCGAGGCGCTGCGCGAGAATTCGGCGATGATCTCGCTCGCGAAATCGTGCGGGTTTGCGGTGTCGACGACGGAGGAGCCTGGCGTCGTGGGTTTCAGGATGAAGTTGCAGCCGTAGGCGTCCGCGTCGGTCTCAGGTCTGGCGCTCGGGGCAGCGCAGGGCGTCGACGCGTCCGAACATTTCGTCAAGTCGCGCGATAAATAAGGAATGCAAATCGTTTGAGCCGGCCTTGAAGCAAGGCGTCCGGCAACGTGTCGGACCTGTCGGTCGCAGCGATACCGCAACGCATGCATGGCGTCCGGCGATGCTCGCAGCGTGCTGCGATATTCGTCCGCCGCGGCCGTTTCCCCCGATGTGCCTGCAAGCCTTCGCTACCGCACTCCGGCCTCGCGTTTTCAACGCCGTGACCAAGGTGAGACTTTTCGGGAGCGGCGAGTGAGCTTTTCCGGGGCAGCATGGTGAGCCGATACGGGAGCGTTCGGTGAGCTCTCCCGGGAACGGCCGGTGAGCACCTACGGGAGAGGCCGGTGAGCCTTTCCGGGAGGCTTCGGTGAGCACTTGCGGGAGCGATGGGTGAGGACGTTCGGGAGCCGTCAGTGAGCGTTTCGCGAGTCTCGGGTGAGGCTTTTCGGGAGACCGTGGTGAGCGCTTGCGGGATGCTCAGGTGAGCTTTTTCGGGAGCATGCGAACGCGCGGCTCCCGTGGGCGCGGCGCCGGCTCGTGCCGGCGTGACGCGCGGGTGCGGGCACGCAGGAACCGTGCCCGCGATTACTTTCACGCAGCGAGTTTCGCCGCCGCGTCGTTTACCTGGTCGCGCGAAATCGCGAGTTCCTCGAGGTGCGCATCGGCATAGACAGCACCGGTTTCGCGTTCGAGGCGCGCGATCGTGAGCGCACAGCGCGCGGTGTCTTTTGGCATCGCGATGAAGCGCTTGACCGACTCGCCGGACGTGAACGCGTCGAACAGTGCGCCGCGCACGTCGTCCGGAAGCGTCTTGGTCCACTGGTACGGCTTGCCGTTGAATGTGATCGACGGCGGCAGCGTGCGTTCCTTCTTGGTCGCCGTGATGAGCCCGTAGGTGCGCGCCGCGTCGCCGATCTGCTCCGGCGAGAAGAGTTCGTCGGGCGTGATGTCGAACTGCTCGATGTAGTTTTCGATCGCCTGCATTGCGGCGGCACGATCGTCGCGCTTTTTCTGCGCGCGCGCGACGATATCGCGCAACTCGTCCGCTTCCTCGGGCGTGATCGTGAAGCTTGCCTGCTTCTGCTGAAGTTCGGAGAAACGCTGGAATTCTTGATCGTTCAGAAGTTTGGCCATGACATCCATCGGACACGACGGTCGCGACAACCGGCCGCCGTAGTTTTTGAGAGGGCCGCTATTCTAGCGTAGCGCCGCGGACGCCCGATGCGACATCGCGCATCGGGCACCGCACGGGCGTCGCGCACACCCGGAGCCGGCGCCGCCGCGCCGTGCCCCGTGCATTTTGTCGGGTAACCCGCGCGTCAGCAGGTCTCGGTGCGGCACATCGACAGATAAGCGGCCGTATCGCGCAGTGCGTCGACGACCACGTCGACGGACGGCGCCATGTGCGCATCGATCCGGCGCATGTACGGACACGTCAGCACGGCGATCGCGTGGCCGGCCGGCCCGAGGATCGGCACGGTCAGGTCGGTCACGCCGTACGCTTGCCGGCTGTCCTGGCGCAGATAGCCGGACTGCCGGATCGACTGACACGCATTCGCGAGCTCCTGCTCGTTCAGCGGCGCCTCGCCCTTGACCTTGCAGTGCTCGGCCAGCATGTGCGCGCGTTGCTCGGGGCCCTGGTACGCCAGCATCATGCAGCCCGACGCCGTATCGGCGAGGCCGACGCGCGAGCCGAGCCGGACCGACACGCCCCACGGGCCGGGCCCGTCCACCTGCGCGATCACGAGCAGGTTGCCGCGATCGTAGACGGACAGGTGGCACGACTGCTCGGCCGCATCGGCAAAGCGCTGCATCGGCGGCAGCGCCTCGGCGATCAGCCGGTTCATCGGCGGATGCCGGTGCGCAAGCGCGAACAGCTTGAGGCTGAGCGTGTAGCGGTCGCCGCCGGTCGAGCGCATCACGTAGCGGCGCGCGACGAGGCGTTCGAGCATCCGGTAGATTTCGCTCGCGTTACGGCCGAGCTCCTTCGTGATTTCGGTGCGGGTGAGTCCTTCCTTCTGCTCGGACAGGAGTTCGAGAATGTCGAGGCCCTTGTCGAGCGCGGGTGCGCGATAGCGGTCGATAGCGGCCATCGATTCCCGTGCGTCGCTGCCGGGAAGCGGGTCGTTGGTTGTCTGCATTGTCGGTGTGAGGTTGGGGGATTACCGTCGATCGGTTGGCGACGCACGCTGGCCGGTTCTGCACGCGTATAGGGCGGCCCCGCGGATGGCCATGGAAGCCATCCGTGCGAGCTTAGCAATAAACATACAGTGTGCAATGCAGCGTCTTTTTACCGATCGTTACCGAACAAGAACGGATGGGCAAACGTTTTCGATGACAGGGGCACCCCGAATAGCCAGTATTCATGCTCCGATGGCAGATGCTGCCGCGAACGGCGGCCGATCGATCGACGCGGTGCAGCGGGTGCTGCGCCGCAGTGTCGGCAGACGCACCAATAGTCGGTATCCGTCGCGCGTCATTTCACGGCGCGCGGCCGATGGTACAAAGGCTTGCGGGCCAGCGACGGCGCGGCCGCGCGTGCAGCCGGCCGGCATGGGCCGGCACGCGTCGCGGATGCCAGGCCGTCGTCGCCGATGCGCAGACCGGCGGCCGCCCGTTCGATGCGCGCCGTACCGTCGTACGGCGCCGCGATCGCTGCGCCCGCGCGACGCTCGCGCGTCGACGGCATGCCGCAGGCGGCGCCGACGCGTGCACTCGACGATCGACGACCCGTCCGGCGCGCGGCCGCGAAAGGCCGCGTCGGCCGGTATCCTGTCCCATTCGACAACAGAGGTTAAGCACGATGAAACTGCTTCGCTATGGCCCGTCCGGCCAGGAAAAGCCCGGCATCCTCGACGCGGCCGGCCGGATTCGCGACTTGTCCGCGCACGTGCCGGATCTTGCCGGCGATGTGCTGTCCGACGCGGGTCTCGCGCGGCTGCGCGCGCTCGATCCCGCCACGCTGCCGCTCGTGTCCGGGGAGCCGCGCATCGGCGCGTGCGTCGGCCGCGTCGGCAAGTTCATCGGCATCGGCCTGAACTATGCCGACCATGCGGCCGAAGCCGGCATGGCGGTGCCGAAGGAGCCGGTCGTGTTCGGCAAGTGGACGAGTTCGATCTGCGGCCCGAACGACGGCATCGACATCCCGAAGGGTTCGGTCAAGACCGACTGGGAAGTGGAGCTGGGTGTGGTGATCGGCGCGACGTGCAAGGACGTCGGAGAAGCGCGCGCGCTCGATTACGTCGCGGGCTATTGCGTGGTCAACGACGTGTCCGAGCGCGAATGGCAGCTCGAGCGCGGCGGCCAGTGGGACAAGGGCAAGGGCTTCGACACGTTCGGCCCGCTCGGCCCGTGGCTCGTCACGCGCGACGAAGTGCCGGATCCGCAGCGTCTCGACCTGTGGCTCGAAGTCGACGGCCACCGTTATCAGAGCGGCAACACGCGCACGATGGTGTTTACGGTCGCGCAACTGATCGCGTATCTGTCGACCTGCATGACGCTGCAGCCGGGCGACGTGATCACGACCGGTACGCCGCCGGGCGTCGGCATGGGCATCAAGCCGTCGCCGGTGTTCCTGAAGGCCGGCCAGACGGTGCGCCTCGGGATCGAAGGGCTCGGCGAGCAGTTGCAGAGCACGCGCAACGCGCAATGAGCGCGTGAGCGGCGCGGGCGGCTGGAGCATGCCGCCACCCGCGCGCCGGTCATGCTACTCGACCCGTCGGCATGACCGCCGCCGCGACCGGCGCGCACCGAACGACGAGGTAACCGAAACGATTGGCCCGGTTCCGCGCGATGCGGAATCGGGCCTTTGTCGCTCGTCCGGGGCCGGACGAAGCGGATCAGACGACGTTGTCGAGCTCGCAATGCGCTTCGAGCCGATACCCGTCGGGATCGACGACGAACGCCGCGTAATAGCCGGGGCCATAGTGCTCGCGCTTGCCGGGCCCGCCGTTGTCCTTGCCGCCGTGCTCGAGCGCGGCGCGGTAGAACGCGTCGACCTCGACCGGCGACGCGGCCTTGAACGACAGGTGCAATCCCGAATCGGGATCGGCGACGACGGGGCGAGCCGCGTGCTGCAACCACAGCTCGGGCTCGGTCGTGCCGTACCCGATGGCGCCGTCGTCGCTATACAGACGCTTGTAGCCGAGTGCGCCGAGCGCGCTGTCGTAGAAGGTGCGGCTGCGGCCGATGTGTGCAACGCCGAACGAAAGGTGATCGATCATCTGTGGCTCCTTTGAACCGAGGGGGGACGTCAGTGCGGCGAACCGGCTTATAGACACCATGCCAACCGCTTGTAGCGAAGCGCGCCGAGCGTGATGTCGTCGTACGTGCGGCCGGTGGGTTTGTGGATAACGCTGAACGAAAGACGATCGATCATCTGTGTCTCCTTGAGTCGAAGGGGGCGTCGGTGCAGTCAACCTGTTTTTAACCACCATGCCGGTTATGTTAGAAATCGCTCGGGCGCTTGTCAACCGGCATGGTGGTTAGATACGATCGCGTCATGAGAAAAACGCAACCTTCCGTCACGACGGACTGCCTGATCCCGGCGCCGCCCGAAACGCTGAGCCTCGATTTCGCGAACACGCTGTACTGGCGCGGCAGCGATCCGCCGACGGAAACCTTCGGCACGCTGGACGACCTGCTGGCGTGGTGCCGCGAACAGGCCGGCGTACCGGCCGGGCTGGCCGACGCATGTCGCGTGCCCGGCGAAGGGAAAGAGACGGGCGACGCGCCGACGATGCTCGCGCGGGCGCTCGCGTTGCGCGAGGCGCTATACCGGCTATTTCACGCCCAGGCGGAGCAGCGCGAGCCGCAGGATGCCGATCTCGCGCTGCTCGGCGGCTTTCTGGCGGAAGCGTCGCCGCGCGTTGCGCTGGCGCGCGTCGACGGTCGCTATGCGTGGCGGATCGACGCGTCGGGCGCCACGCTCGCGGGGCTGTTGAGTCCGGTGCTGTGGTCGGCGATCGACCTGCTCGGCGGCACGCGGCTCGCGAAGGTCAAGCGCTGTGCGAACGATGCATGCCAGTGGCTGTTCATCGACGACAGCAAGAACGGCAGCCGACGCTGGTGCTCGATGTCGTCGTGCGGCAATCGTGCGAAGGCGTATCGCCACTATCACAAGGCCGAATGACCGGGCGGCCCGAACCTATTTCGCCGACAACTTCCGCCACAGCGTCGTCTTGCTGATGCCGAGCATCGCGCACGCGCGGTCGCGGTCGCCGCCGCACGCGTCGAGCACCGCGCGGATCTCGTCGGCTTCCGCGCGACGGCGGCGCGCATGTAGCGTTTGCGCGTCGTCGGCGTCGGCCGTGTCGGGCGGCGCGGCGAACAGCTCGGGCGCGATCGCCTGCAGCGCGCCGGGGGCGAGCGCCGCGCACGCGGCGCCCGGATCGCTTTCGTCGACTTCCTCGGCCAGCTCCACCGCGATCCGCTCGACCACGTTCTGCAGTTCGCGGACATTGCCGGGCCAGCGGTAGCGCGCGAGCGTCGCCTGCGTCGCGTCGAGCACGCGCAGCGCGTCGTCGGTGTCGCGCACGCGTTCGGCGAGACGCGGCTCGCGCCGCGCGGCCTGCACGAGCAGCGTCGCCGCGAGCGCGGGAATGTCGGCTGCGCGCTCTCGCAGCGGCGGCAGGCCCACGTTCAGGATGTTGAGCCGGTAATAGAGATCCGCGCGGAACGTGCCGGCCTCGACGGCCGCGAGCAGCGGCCGGTGCGTCGCGGCGATCACGCGCACGTCGATGCGGATCGGCTCGGTCGAGCCGAGGCGGATCACCTCGCGCTCCTGCAGCACGCGCAGCAGCCGGCTCTGCAGCGACGGCGGCATCTCGCCGATCTCGTCGAGAAACAGCGTGCCGCGGTGCGCGGCCTCGAACAGGCCGGTCTTGCCGCCGCGCCGCGCGCCGGTGAACGCGCCTTCTTCATAGCCGAATAGTTCGCTCTCGAGCAGCGCTTCCGGAAACGCGCCGCAGTTGACCGCGACGAACGGATAGTTGCGCCGCGCGGACAGCGCGTGCAGGCTCTGCGCGATCATTTCCTTGCCGGTGCCGCTTTCGCCGAGCACGAGCACGGTCGCGTCGGATTTCGCGTAGCGGCGCACGAGGTCGCGCACGCGCGTCATCGGCGCCGATGCGCCGACCACGTCGTCGAGCGCGTAGCGTGCGGCGAACTGCTGCGTGGTCGGTTGCGAACGCAACGCGCGATCGAGCCGTTCGACCGCACGCGATTCCTGGAACGTCAGCACGCTGCCCGACGTGACGCCGCGATCGACCAGCGGCCCGCGATGCACGACGTAGCGCACGCCGCGTATCGTCGCGAGCGCGTCGCCGTCTTCGCCGCGCAGTGTGCGCAGCTCGGGCCGCAGGTCGACGAGCGCGCGACCGACGGCCGCCGCCGGTTCGACCCCGAGCGCCGACGCGAGCCGTTCGTTGATCGCCTCGACGCGGCCGTGCGCGTCGAGCGCGACCACGCCGTCGCGCAGGTGCTGCAGCAGCGTGTCGAGCCGCTGGCGGCGGAATGCCTCGGCGTGCGTCGCATATGCGACTTCGAGCGCCGTCTCGACCGCCTTGCGCACCGACGCATGCGAATACAGGAACACAGCGCCCATGCCGGCACTCGCCGCGAGGTCGGTGACGAGGCCCGGGCCGACGATCGTCTCGATGCCGCGATCGCGCAGGTCGTGCACGCAGGCTTCCGCTTCCTGCGCGGACTGATATGACGCAAACTGCACGTCGAGGCCGTACGCGGCGACGAAGCGGCGCACCTCGGGCGGCGTTTCGCCGGCGCTGACGAGCGCGATCCGCGCGGCATCGCGCCGCGCGCGCGCGAGCGCCTGCATCACGTCGAAGCCGGTCGGCGACACGACCACCACCGGTACCTGCGCGCGCGTTTTCAGGAAGCCGCCGTTCGAGCCGGCCGCGACGATCACGTCGGGCCGCGCGGCGCCGGCCTCGGCGATCGCGCTTAGCGCGTCCTCGTACGCGCGCGTCACGATGCGCACGTCGGCGCGTTCGTCGAATTCGCCGGCGATCTCGCGAAACAGGTCGCGCAGGCGGCTGATGCCCATCGCCCAGATGCGCGGGCGCACGGTGCGGTCGGCCGGGCCGACGGGCTTGGTCGAAGTGAGGTCCATGACGGCCGATTATGCGCGCGCGCTTTCATTTTTGAAACATGAAATTGCCGAATTGAAATGGGCGACCGATGCAACGCCCTCGGCGGTTGCTTAAGAATCAGTGGGTTAGCGACGTTTCGCGTGCTGGCCCGGTCCTTGCTGTTATCGGGCATTCCATCAGGAGGCCGTTCATGAGCAATACGCATCTTCAGAGCGCCGGCGCGAAGTTCCGCGCGGCAGTCGCGGCGGAGCAGCCGCTGCAGGTGGTCGGCGCGATCACCGCGTACGCGGCCAAGATGGCGCAGGCCGTCGGCTTCAAGGCCGTGTACCTGTCGGGCGGCGGCGTCGCGGCGAACTCGCTCGGCATCCCCGACCTCGGCATCAGCACGATGGAAGACGTGCTGATCGACGCGACCCGGATCACCAACGCGACCGACCTGCCGCTGCTGGTCGACATCGACACGGGCTGGGGCGGCGCCTTCAACATCGCGCGCACGATCCGCTCGTTCATCAACGCCGGCGTCGCGGCCGTGCACCTCGAGGACCAGGTCGGCCAGAAGCGCTGCGGCCACCGCCCGGGCAAGGAAGTCGTGCCGACCGAGGAAATGGTCGATCGCGTGAAGGCCGCGGTCGATGCGCGTACCGACGACCAGTTCGTGATCATGGCGCGCACCGATGCGGCCGCCGCCGAAGGGATCGATTCGGCGATCGAGCGCGCGGTCGCGTACGTCGAAGCCGGCGCGGACATGATCTTCCCGGAAGCGATGAAGACGCTCGACGACTACCGTCGCTTCAAGGCGGCCGTGAAGGTGCCGATCCTCGCGAACCTGACCGAATTCGGCTCGACGCCGCTGTTTACGGTCGACGAACTGCGCGAGGCGAACGTCGACATCGCGCTGTACTGCTGCGGCGCGTATCGCGCGATGAACAAGGCCGCGCTGAATTTCTACGAAACGCTGCGCCGCGACGGCACGCAGAAGGCAGCCGTGCCGACGATGCAGACGCGCGCCGAGCTGTACGACTTCCTCGGCTATCACGAATACGAGCGCAAGCTCGACGAACTGTTCGCGCAGGGCAAGAAGTAATGCGCCCGCGCGCCGGGACGCGGTTCCCGGAACGCATTGCATGAAGTCGGGGCGCGCCGCAGCGCCGGCCCCGGCCGAGATAGATCCCCATTGGAGAACGGAAACATGAGCGAGACGAAAGACGCAGCAGCACCGGCCGCCGCAGGCGCATTCAAGCCGAAGAAGTCGGTGGCGCTGTCGGGCGTGACGGCCGGCAACACCGCGCTGTGCACGGTCGGCAAGACCGGTAACGACCTGCACTATCGCGGCTACGACATTCTCGACGTCGCCGAATCGTGCGAATTCGAGGAAATCGCGCACCTGCTCGTGCACGGCACGCTGCCGAACCTGACCGAACTGGCTGCCTACAAGGCCAAGCTGCGTGCGCTGCGCGGCCTGCCGAGCGCGCTGAAGGCCGCACTCGAACAGATTCCGGCGTCGGCCCACCCGATGGACGTGATGCGCACGGGCGTGTCGGTGCTCGGCACCGTGCTGCCGGAGAAGGACGACCACAACCTGCCGGGCGCGCGCGACATCGCCGACCGCCTGATGGCGTCGCTCGGCTCGATGCTGCTGTACTGGTATCACTTCTCGCACAACGGCAAGCGCATCGAGACCGAAACCGACGACGACTCGATCGGCGGCCACTTCCTGCACCTGCTGCACGGCAAGACGCCGTCGAAGTCGTGGGTCGAGGCGATGCACACGTCGCTGATCCTGTACGCGGAGCACGAATTCAACGCGTCGACGTTCACCGGCCGCGTGATCGCGGGCACGGGCTCGGACATCTACTCGGCGATCACCGGCGCGATCGGCGCGCTGCGCGGTCCGAAGCACGGCGGCGCGAACGAAGTCGCGTACGAGATCCAGAGCCGCTACAGCTCGCCGGACGACGCCGAAGCCGACATCCGCCGCCGCGTCGAGAACAAGGAAGTCGTGATCGGCTTCGGCCACCCGGTCTACACGATCTCCGATCCGCGCAACAAGGTGATCAAGGGCGTCGCGCACAAGCTGTCGAAGGAAGCGGGCGACCTGAAGTTGTACGACATCGCCGAGCGCCTGGAATCGGTGATGTGGGACGCGAAGAAGATGTTCCCGAACCTCGACTGGTTCAGCGCTGTGTCGTATCACATGATGGGCGTGCCGACCGCGATGTTCACGCCGCTGTTCGTGATCTCGCGCACGTCGGGCTGGAGCGCGCACATCATCGAGCAGCGCATCGACAACAAGATCATCCGCCCGAGCGCGAACTACACGGGCCCGGAAGACCTGCAGTTCGTGCCGATCGAGAAGCGCTGACACGTCCGCCGCGCGCACCGGCGCCCGCGAGGCGGGCGGCCGGCGCGCGGCGCGTCATACCCCGAATTCCCGCCCCACATCATGAATACCGCCAACCGCAAACCCCTGCCCGGCACGTCGCTGGACTATTTCGACGCGCGTGCCGCGGTCGACGCGATCGCGCCCGGCGCGTACGACACGCTGCCGTACACGTCGCGCGTGCTCGCCGAAAATCTCGTGCGCCGCTGCGATCCGGCGATCCTCGCCGAGTCGCTGAAGCAGATCGTCGAGCGCAAGCGCGAACGCGATTTCCCGTGGTTCCCGGCGCGCGTGGTGTGCCACGACATCCTCGGGCAGACGGCGCTCGTCGATCTCGCTGGCCTGCGCGACGCGATCGCGGACGGCGGCGGCGACCCGGCGAAGGTGAACCCGGTCGTGCCGGTGCAACTGATCGTCGACCACTCGCTCGCCGTCGAATGCGGCGGCTTCGACCCCGACGCGTTCGCGAAGAACCGCGCGATCGAGGATCGCCGCAACGAGGATCGCTTCCACTTCATCGAGTGGACGAAGAAGGCGTTCGAGAACGTCGACGTGATCCCGCCGGGCAACGGCATCATGCACCAGATCAATCTCGAGAAGATGTCGCCGGTGATCCAGGCGCAGGATGGCGTCGCGTTCCCGGACACCTGCGTCGGCACCGACAGCCACACGCCGCACGTCGATGCGCTCGGCGTGATTGCGATCGGCGTCGGCGGCCTCGAAGCCGAGAACGTGATGCTCGGCCGCGCGTCGTGGATGCGCCTGCCCGACATCGTCGGCGTCGAGTTGACCGGCAAGCGCCAGCCCGGCATCACCGCGACCGACGTGGTGCTCGCGCTGACCGAGTTCCTGCGCAAGGAAAAGGTGGTCGGCGCGTATCTGGAATTCCGCGGCGAAGGCGCGGCGAGCCTGACGCTCGGCGATCGCGCGACGATCTCGAACATGGCGCCCGAATACGGCGCGACGGCCGCGATGTTCTTCATCGACGGCCAGACGATCGACTACCTGCGCCTCACCGGCCGTAGCGACGAGCAGGTGAAGCTGGTCGAGACGTATGCGAAGACGGCCGGTCTGTGGGCCGACACGCTGAGCAACGCGCAATACGAGCGCACGCTGACGTTCGACCTGTCGAGCGTCGTGCGCAACATGGCCGGCCCGTCGAACCCGCACAAGCGGCTGCCGACGTCCGATCTCGCCGCGCGCGGCATTGCCGGCCAGTGGGAAGACAAGCCGGGCCAGATGCCCGACGGCGCGGTGATCATCGCCGCGATCACGAGCTGCACGAACACCAGCAACCCGCGCAACGTGATCGCGGCGGCCTTGCTCGCGCGCAACGCGAATGCGAAGGGCCTCACGCGCAAGCCGTGGGTGAAGAGTTCGCTCGCGCCCGGCTCGAAGGCGGTCGAGCTGTATCTGGAAGAAGCGAACCTGCTGCCGGAACTCGAGAAGCTCGGCTTCGGCATCGTCGCGTTCGCGTGCACGACCTGCAACGGGATGTCGGGCGCGCTCGACCCGAAGATCCAGCAGGAGATCGTCGATCGCGACCTGTACGCGACGGCCGTGCTGTCCGGCAACCGCAACTTCGACGGCCGCATCCATCCGTATGCGAAGCAGGCGTTCCTCGCGTCGCCGCCGCTCGTGGTCGCGTATGCGATCGCCGGCACGATCCGCTTCGACATCGAGCGCGACGTGCTCGGCCACGGCCCCGACGGCAAGCCCGTCACGCTGAAGGACATCTGGCCGAGCGACGAGGAGATCGATGCGATCGTCGCGTCGAGCGTGAAGCCCGAGCAGTTCCGCAAGGTCTACGAGCCGATGTTCGCGCGCGGCGCCGCCGCCGGCGAGCGCGCGGCGCCGCTCTACGACTGGCGCGCGCAGAGCACGTACATCCGCCGCCCGCCGTACTGGGAAGGGGCGCTGGCCGGCGAGCGCACGTTGAAGGGCATGCGCCCGCTCGCGGTGCTCGGCGACAACATCACGACCGACCACCTGTCGCCGTCGAACGCGATTCTGCCGAACAGCGCGGCCGGCGAGTACCTCGCGAAGATGGGCCTGCCGGAAGAAGACTTCAACTCGTACGCGACGCACCGGGGAGACCACCTGACCGCGCAGCGCGCGACTTTCGCGAACCCGACGCTGATCAACGAGATGGCGGTCGTCGACGGCGCGGTGAAGAAGGGCTCGCTCGCGCGCGTCGAGCCGGAAGGCAAGGTCATGCGGATGTGGGAAGCGATCGAGACGTACATGAATCGCAAGCAGCCGCTGATCGTGATCGCCGGCGCCGACTACGGCCAGGGCTCGTCGCGCGACTGGGCCGCGAAGGGCGTGCGGCTCGCGGGCGTCGAGGCGATCGCCGCCGAAGGCTTCGAGCGGATCCACCGCACCAACCTGATCGGGATGGGCGTGCTGCCGCTCGAGTTCAAGCCGGGCACCAACCGGACGACGCTCGGCATCGACGGCACCGAGACCTTCGACGTGATCGGCGAGCGCACGCCGCGCGCCGACCTGACGCTCGTGATTCACCGCAGGAACGGCGAGCGTGTCGAAGTGCCGATGACGTGCCGGCTGGATACGGCCGAGGAAGTGTCGATCTACGAGGCCGGCGGCGTGCTGCAGCGTTTCGCGCAGGACTTCCTCGAATCGTCGCAGGCCGCCTGAACGACGCACATTGAGAACACAGACATGGCTCATATTCCTCAAATCAGGATTCCCGCCACCTACATGCGTGGCGGCACCAGCAAGGGCGTGTTCTTCCGGCTGCAGGATCTGCCGGATGCCGCGCAGGCGCCCGGCGCCGCGCGCGACGCGCTGCTGCTGCGCGTGATCGGCAGCCCCGATCCGTACGGCAAGCAGATCGACGGGATGGGCGGCGCGACGTCGTCCACCAGCAAGACGGTGATCGTGTCGACGAGCACGCGGCCGGGCCACGACGTCGACTACCTGTTCGGGCAGGTCGCGATCGACCGCGCGTTCGTCGACTGGACCGGCAACTGCGGCAACCTGTCGGCGGCCGTCGGCCCGTTCGCGATCGCCGGCGGCCTCGTCGATCCGGCGCGCGTGCCGCGCGACGGCGTCGCGACCGTGCGGATCTGGCAGGCGAACATCGGCAAGACGATCGTCGCTCACGTGCCGATCGTGAACGGCGCGGTGCAGGAGACGGGCGACTTCGAGCTGGACGGCGTCACGTTCCCGGCCGCCGAAGTGCAGCTCGAATTCATGGACCCGGCCGCCGAGGAAGAAGGCGCGGGCGGCTCGATGTTCCCGACCGGCAACCTCGTCGACGATCTGACCGTGCCGGGCGTCGGCACGCTGAAGGCGACGATGATCAACGCGGGCATCCCGACGATCTTCGTCGACGCGGAAGCGATCGGCTATACGGGCACCGAGCTGCAGGACGCGATCAACGGCGACGCGAAGGCGCTCGAGAAGTTCGAGACGATCCGCGCGCACGGCGCGTTGCGCATGGGCTTGATCGACACGCTCGACGAAATCGCGACGCGACAGCACACGCCGAAGATCGCGTTCGTCGCGAAGCCGGCCGATTACGTCGCCTCGAGCGGCAAGCGCGTGAACGCGGGCGACGTCGACCTGCTGGTGCGCGCGATGTCGATGGGCAAGCTGCATCACGCGATGATGGGCACCGCGGCGGTCGCGATCGGCACGGCCGCGGCGATTCCGGGCACGCTCGTCAATCTCGCGGCGGGCGGCGGCGAACGCAACGCGGTGCGCTTCGGGCATCCGTCGGGCACGTTGCGCGTCGGTGCGGAAGCGAAACGGGAAAACGGCGAGTGGACCGTCACGAAGGCGATCATGAGCCGCAGCGCGCGCGTGCTGATGGAAGGCTGGGTGCGCGTGCCGGGCGACGCGTTCTGATCGTCGTCGGTACCGGCGCGGATGCGGGCGGCTTCGGCCGCCCGCGTCGTTTTCGTCAGCCGTGCAGGAAGCGGCGCAGCGCGTCGTGGCTCAGGCGGCGTGCCGTTTCCGAGATGCGCGCGCCGGGCACGATGTCGAACCCGTGTACGCCGCCGGGCAGCACGTGCAGCTCGGTCGGCACGCCCGCGCGGAGCAGGCGCTGCGCGTAGTCGAGATTCTCGTCGAGGAACAGGTCCAGCGAGCCGACCGACAGGAACGTGGGCGGCAGGCCGTCGAGCCGCGTGGCGCGCGCGGCCGCCGCGTACGGCGACACGCCGTCGATGCCCGGCGCATGACCGAGCAGCGCGGTCCAGCCGAACCGGTTGTTGGCCGCATGCCAGATGAATTCGCCGGCATGCGGATGCGGCGTGCGCGTGCAGGTGCGATCGTCGAGCATCGGATAGATCAGGTGCTGGAACGCGAGCGGGAATTCGCCGCGGTCGCGCGCCAGCAGCGCCAGCGCGGCGGCGAGCCCGCCGCCCGCGCTTTCGCCGGCCACGCCGATCCGCGCGGCGTCGAGGCCGAGCGTGTCGGCGTGACCGAACACCCACGCGAGCGCCGCATAGCAGTCCTCGATCGCGCCGGGAAACACGGTTTCCGGCGCGAGGCGGTAGTCGACCGAGATCAGCGCGCAGCCGAGCTGCGTCACGAGCGACCGGTGCACCGCTTCGAGATCCTTCGCCGCGCCGCGCACGAAGCCGCCGCCGTGCAGGTGGACGATCGCCGGCAGCGGGCGCGCGTGGCCGTCGGGCAGATAGACGAGGACCGGGACGTCCGGCGCGCCGGCGGGGCCGGGCACCGTGCGGCGTTCGAGCGTGCTGCCGGCCAGGTCGGGCGGCGGCAGCGGCAGCACGCGCCGGCGCGACTGCGCGAGGTTGTCGGCGTCGAGCGTGACGGTCGGCCAGGTCTCGAGCAGCGGGCGGATTTCGGGATCGACGAGATGCAGGGTCTTCAATGCAGGCTCCATCGTGGAAGTGGGCGGCGCGCCGCGGTCACAGCACGCTACGTGCGACGACCCAGCGGTGCACCTCAGTCGGGCCTTCGAAGATGCGCATCAGTCGCGCCTCGGTGGCCATCTGCTGCAACGGCATTTCCTTCGTCATGCCCATCGCGCCGAGCGTCTGCATCGCATGATCGATGACGGTCCACGCCATTTCGGTCGCGAACACCTTGACCATCGAGATCTGCGTGCGGGCATCCTGCCCGGCATCCACGCGCGCGGCCGCTTCGTAGGTCATCAGGCGGCATGCGTGGATCTGCGTGAGCGCGTCGGCGACCCACCACTGGACCGCCTGACGCTCCGCGAGCGGCACGCCGAAGGTCGTGCGCTGCTTCGCATGGTCGCACAGCAGCGCCACCGCGCGCTCGGCGCGGCCGATGCACCATGCGGCCATCTCCAGCCGCCGGTTCGCGAGCCGGGCCTGCATCGGCGCGAAGCCGGCGCCTTCCCTGCCCAGCAGTTGCGCCGCGGGAATGCGGCAGTCTTCGAGCACGATCTCGTAGGTCGACAGCCCGCCGATCATCGGAATCCGGCGCTCGATGACGAAGCCCGGCGTGCCGCGATCGACGATGAACGCCGACATGCCGCCGCGCTTGCCCTTGTTGCGATCGGTCAGCGCCATCACGATCGTCCAGTCGGCTTCGGCCGCGTGGCTGATCCAGATCTTCCGGCCGTTCAGCACCCAGCCGTCGCCGTCGCGCACGGCCGTCGTCGACAGCGCGCCCGGATCGGAGCCGGCGCCGGGCTCGGAGATCGCCATCGCCGCACGCGTGGCGCCGCGTGCGTACGGTTCGAGATAGCGCGTGCGTTGCGCATCGTCGGCCGCGTCGCACAGCATTCGCAGGTTCGGCGAATCGGGCGGCAGGATGTACGGGGTGACGGTCGTGCCGATCGCCTCGTTCACGCCGACCATCGCGACGGCCGGCAGATCCGAGCCGCCCGCGTCGAGCGGTGCGTCGAGTCCCCACAGGCCGAGTTGCCGGGAGCGCGCGTCGAGGTGCGCGCGCTCGTCGGCGAGCAGCCCGAAGCGTTGGCCGTCGGCCTCGCGCGCCATCACCGCCGCTTCGAGCGGAATCAGCTCGTCCTTCACGAAACGTGCGACGAGGTCGCGGATCATCCGGTGTTCGAGTTCGAGTTCGAAATTCATCAGAGTGGGTCCGTACAGGGGAGGAAGAAGTCGCGCCGTCAGCTGGCGTTCGCGTGCGCCGCCGCGCGGGCGCGCAGCGTGCCGAGCAAGGCGAGCGCGCCGGCCGCCAGCAGCGCGGCATTGAAATAGAGCCCGCTGCGCATCGACCCGGTGGCCGTGTTGAGCACGCCCATCAGGAACGGGCTCGCGAACCCGCCGATCGCGCCGGTCATCGTGATCGCCGCGATCGCGACGGCCATCGCGCGCTTGGGCAGCGCGAGCCCCGGCAGCACCCAGAACGCGGGCAGCGCCGCGGCGTGCGTGGCGACCGCGATGCACAGCGCGATCATCAGATGCGACGTGCCGGCGCTGGTCGCGAGAGCGGCGAGCGCCGCCGCGCACGCGAGCATCGCGACGGCGCCGTGCTTGCGCCATTCGCGCCGGCGCTCGGTGCGCCAGCCCATCGCGAGCATGCCGACGATGCCGCACAGATACGGGAGCGCGGACAGCAGCCCGATCTGCATCGCGCCATGCAGGCCGCCGCGATGCAGGATCACGGGCATCCAGAACACGAGCGCGTAGCCGGCGGCCGCGATCGCGAAATTGGCCGCGCACAGCAGCCAGAAATCGCGATGCGCGAGCAACGGCCGCGCCGCGTGCGCGGCCGGCGTACCGGCTTCGGCCTGCGCATGCGCGGCGCGCAGCGCGGCCTTGTCGGCGTCGGACAGCCAGCGTGCGTCGTCCGGCCGGTCGTCGAGAAAGCGCAGCGCGACGAGGCCGAGCGCGCTGCTCGGCAGCCCTTCCACGACGAACAGCCATTGCCAGCCGCTCAGGCCGGCCACGCCGTCGAAGTACGACAGGATCGCGCCCGACACGGGGCCGGCGATCAGCCCCGCGAGGTACAGCGCGGTCATGAACAGCGCGAACGCCTTCGCGCGTTGCCGCGGCGGATACCACGCGCCGAGATAGAACAGGATGCCGGGGAAGAAGCCGGCCTCGAACACGCCCAGCAGGAAGCGGCACGCGTAGAACTGCGCGGGCGTCGCGACGAACATCGTCGCGGCCGAGCCGAGGCCCCACAGCACCATGATCCGGGCGATCGTCCGGCGCGCGCCGATCCGCGCGAGCCACGCGTTGCTCGGAATCTCGAACGCCATGTAGCCGATGAAGAAGATGCCCGCGCCGAGCCCGTAGACGGCGTCGGAGAAGTGCAGTTCGGCGGCCATCTGCGCGTGTGCGAAGCCGATGTTGATGCGGTCGATGAACGACAGCGTGTAGCAGAGGATCAGGAACGGCAGCAGCCGACGCGAGATCCGGCGGTAGAGCGCCTGTGGCGCGCCGTCGTCGACGGCGCTCGGGCGGGTCGAAAGGGTCGGGGTCATGGGCACTCCGTCAGAAGCGGTGGGCGATGCCGAGCGCGAACACCTGCTCGGTGCCGCCCGGATGCGGTTGCAGACCGGCGACGACGGTGTTGCGGGCGTCGCCGCCGTTCTTCATGTAGAGATAGCGTGCGTAGAGCGACGTCCGCTTCGACAGCGGATGGTCGTAGCCGACGCCGAGCGCGGTCGCATCGTTCGCCGAGCCCTTCACGTCGCGGCGCACGAGCGACACCAGCATGCGATCGAGGGCGCCGACGTCGATCGACGCGCCGACACTCGCGGTCGAGAACGCCGGCAGCCGCGCCGCCGTGCCGACGCCGTACAGGAACGCGGCGTACAGCTTGACCCGCGCGAACGCGTAATTGGCCGCGAACACGTAGTGGCGGGTCGTCGACGGGGCGACGACGGGCGCCAGGCTGCCGGCCGACGTATCGCCCTGGAAGCCGGCGCCGACGTAGAGGCCGCCGATCCGGTACTGAAGCCCGGCGCCGTAGTTGCGTCCGGCCTGCGTCGATAGCGCATTCGGCGTCGGAAAGCCGTACGTGGCCATCACGCGCAGGCCGTTCCAGTCGGGGCTCAGATACGACGCCGCCTGGTTGAAGCGCGGAATCGGCGGGGTCGTGTTGCTCGTGATCGTGTCGGTCGACGTCGCGAGCAGCGCGAGCGGCGACATCCGTTCGTTGAGCCCGAACGGATCGCCGTCGTACACGACGTAGAACGCGGGCGTGTATTGCCGGCCGAGCCGCAGGTCGCCGTAGCGCGTGTTCCGCAGCGACACGTACGCCTGTCGGTAGAACAGCGTACCGCCCTGGAACGATCCGTCGGCCGGCGAGAAGCCGCTTTCCAAAACGAATTTCGTCGACGTGCCGCCGCCGAGATCCTCGACGCCCGTCAGTCCGAAGCGGCTCGTCGACGAGCCGCCGCCGCTTTGCCGCACGCTCGACAGGCTGCCGATGCGATCGAATTCGACGTAGCTGTCGACGATCCCGTACAGCGTGACCGACGACGCGTGCGCCGACGTGGCGCACAGCACGCACGCGCCGACCAGGAATGCTTTCCGTTGCATGAAGGTGTCTCCGTCCATGTTTTTGGGGCGCGCCCGCGTTCTGGGAGCGGTGCGCGCCGGGGGCCGCGGTGCCGTGCCGGGCTCAGCGTCCCTTGAACACCGGCTTGCGCTTTTCGAGAAACGCGCGGGCGCCCTCGATCCGGTCCTCGCTCGCGTAGACGTCGGGGCCGACGTCCAGCCGCAGCGCGGCGGCCACCGGCAGCCCCTGGCTGCGCGTCGCGGTTTCCTTGATGCGGCGGATCGTGAGCGGCGCGTTCGCGGCGATCGTCAGCGCCAGTTCGCGCACGGTGTCGTCGAGCGCGGCGCCGGGCACGACGCGGTTCAGCAGGCCGGCGCGCCGCGCTTCGTCCGCATCGAAGCGGCGGCCCGTGAACAGCAGCTCCATCGCGATCGCGCGCGGCAACATGCGCGGCAGCAGCACGCTCGCGAAGTTCGCGCCCATGCCGACCCGCACTTCGGGCAGCGCGAAGGTCGCGTGATCGGCGGCGATTCGCAGATCGCACGCGAGGGCGATTTCGCAGCCGCCGCCGATGGCGTAGCCGTTGATGGCCGCGATGGTCGGCTTGCGCAGCTCCAGGATCAGCTCGTGCACGTTGCGCGTGAGCCCGCGCATCGGCTGCATCCCGCGTATTTCGGGATCGCCGAGGTCGACGCCGGCACTGAACGCGCGTTCGCCCGCGCCGCGGATCACGATGACGCGAATCGACGGGTTGTCGTCGAGCGTGACGAGTTCTTCGCACAGGCGACGGATCGCTTCGGCGGACAGTGCATTGGCGACGTGCGGGCGATGGATCGTCAGCCACGCGATGCCGTCGGCGTCGTCGCGCAGGATCGACGGGGCATCGTCGCCGGTCGGCGAGGAGTACGAGCGCGCGGTGGTCATGACGCGCTCCCGGCGGCGTCCGCCCGCGTGTCGTGCAGCACGCCCGCCCGCCGCAACGCGTCGCGGCGCGCCGCATCGATCCCGAATGCGTCGAGCACGGCGTCGGTGTCGGCGGCGAACGGCCGGGGCGGCCGGCGGATCGCGCCGGGCGTGCGGGACAGCTTGGCGGGGATGCCCGCGCCGGTGTACGTATCGGTATCGACGAACATCGCGTTGCGCGCCGCCTGCGCATGGCCGAACGCGTCGGCCACGGTGTTGACCGGCCCCGTCGCGACGCCGGCGTGCAGCAGTCGCTCGACGACGTCGTCGGCATGCAGTTCGGCGGTCAACCGGCCGAGCAGCGTGTCGAGCGCCTCGCGATGCGCGACGCGCTGTGCATTGGTCGCGAAGCGCGGGTCGCGCGCCAGCTCGGGCACGCCGAGGGCCTCGACGAGCCGCGCGAACGTACGGTTGTTGCCGGCGCCGGTCGCGACCGGCTTGTCCTTGCACGGATAGACGCCGTACGGCGCGATCGCGCCGTACACGTTGCCGGTCGCGACGGGCACGTCGCCGGTCGCCATCCAGCTCGTGCTGACCGGATGCAGCATCGACAGCGCGGTGCTGAACAAGTCGATGTCGACGTGTTGCCCCAGGCCGGAGCGCGTCCGCTCGACGAGCGCGATCAGGATGGTGGAGACGGCGCTCAGGCCGGCCGCGTAATCGACGACCGGAAACGGCACCTTGAGCGGCATGCCGCCCGGCTCGCCGTTGATCGACATGAAACCGGCGAGGCCCTGCGCGACGGCGTCGTAGCCCGGAAACCGCGCGAGCGGGCCGTCGGTGCCGTATCCGGAGATCGAGCAGTGGACGAGGCGCGGAAAGCGCGCGCGCAGGCAGTCTTCGTAGCCGATGCCCCAGCGTTCGAGCGTGCCCTGCTTGAAGTTGTCGATCAGCACGTCGGCCGTTTCGAGCATGCGTAACAGCACGTCGCGCCCGTCGGGATGCGACAGGTCGAGCGCGAGATTGCGCTTGTTGCGGTTGAGACCCCAGTAGTAGCTGGAGATGCCGCTCGGCATCGCCGGCCCCCAGTCGCGCGTTTCGTCGCCTTGCGGCGGCTCGATCTTGACGACGTCCGCGCCGTGGTCGGCGAGCGTCTGTGCGCAGAACGGCCCCGCATAGACGCGGCTCAGGTCCACCACGCGCACGCCTGCGAGTGCGCCCTCGTTGTTGCTGGTCATGACGATGTCTCCTTCGTTGTGGATTCGACGGGCCGGCCGGCACGCGCCGGCTGCACGGCCGCGATGCGTCGCGGGTTCAGCCGCGCGCGGCGAACAGCGCGTTCACCGCCGCGCGATGTTCGGGGCTGGCGTGCGCGAACGCCTGGTACGACGCCGACAGGTCGAGCAGCGAGTCGAGGCTCGCGTGGCGGCCTTCGCGCAGCAGCCGCTTGGTCAGGCGCAGCGCGGTGCCGGAATGACGGGCGATGCGGCCGGCCAGTTCGTGCGCATGCGCGAGGAGCTCGCCATCGGGCACGACGCGCGACACGAGCCCGCAGCGCAGTGCGGCCTGCGCGTCCAGCGCGTCGCCGGTGAACGACATTTCCGCGGCGACCGCGGCGCCGACGATCCGCGGCAGGAACCACGCGCCGCCGTCGCCCGGCACGAGGCCGAGCGCGATGAAACTTTCCGCGAAGCGTGCGCGCTCGGCGGCGATGCGGATGTCGCACATGCACGCGAGATCGGTGCCGGCGCCGATGGCCGGGCCGTTGACCGCCGCGATGGCCGGCACTTCGAGGTGCTGGAATGCGTGCGCGAGCCGCTGGATGCCGCGGCGATAGCCGGTGCGGATCGCGGCGGGATCGTGCGGCCCCGCTTCCGCGAACGCGCGCATCGCCTTCACGTTGCCGCCCGACGAGAACGTCGTGCCGGCGCCGGTCAGGATCAGCACGCGGATCGATTCGTCGCGGTTCGCTTCGTCGCAGCAGTCGGTCAGCGCGTCGATCGCGTCGGTGTCCGAAATGGCGTTGCGGGTGTCGGGACGGCTCATCGTGACGGTCAGGATCGCGCCCTGCCGTTCACGGATCAAAAAGGCTGCCATGGTGTCTCCGTGTGTTCGGTGCCGCGGGGCTTCACGCCGCGGGCCGAAGCCTAGTATCGTCACGACGGTTGGCGGCGGGAAATTCCGTTCCACATACGTGGAAGGCCCGTGCCGGTCGCTGCGGAGAGGGCGGGATGAGCGGAAACGTGGTCAAGAGCGCGGCGCGCGTGTTCGAGGTGCTGGAACTCTTCAGCACCTTGCAGCGGCCGCTGAGCGTGCGCGAGATCGCCACGCGCTGCGGGTATCCGGGGTCGAGCGCGGCGGCGCTGCTGACCAGCATGAAGACGCTCGGCTACCTCGCGTACGACGACGCGACGCACGTGTATGCGCCTACCGCGCGGCTCGTCAATCTCGGCGAAGCGCTGGTCGATTCGGCGGCCGGCAGCCGGCGGCACTGGCATGCCGTCGCGAAGCGGGTGGCGGCGCGCACGCACGAGGCGGTCGTGATCGCGGTGCAGAGCGACCTGTACGTGCAGTACATCGATGCGGTCGAAGGCTCGCACTCGATTCCGGTGCAGTTCTATGCGCCGATCGGCACGCGTCGCGAGATCTGCATGTCGGGACTCGGCTGGGCGCTGCTGAGCATTCAGCCGGACAGTACGATCCGCCGGCTCGTGTCGCGCAGCATCCGCCGGATCGGGAAGTCGGGCAGGACGATCGACGAGGACGTCGTGCTCGACAAGGTCGAACAGACCCGCCGGCTCGGTTATTCCTATTCGGCGCACACCGTCACGCAGGGCGCCGCGATGATCTCGATGGTGATCGCGGACGGCTGGAACGGATTGCCGCTGGCGATGGGCGTGGCCGGGCCCGTCGAGCGGATCGACCCGCATCGGGACGCGATCGTGCGCGCGATGCGGGCGGCGCTGGCCGGGCGCGCGGGCGACGGGCTTCGCTAGGGCGCGTTCACGCCTCTCTGTTCGGAGAAATTCGTTCGGGGGGCCAGCGCAAGCCCGTGATTACCGTGATCAGGCCCTGGCCGCGCGAAACCGGCGCGTGCATGCATTCGCATAGAATCGGAACGTTTCGCCGTTCCTGTCCCGGCTGCATTTCAGCGAGGTCGCCATGCCATTGAACGCGCCGCTTTCCGGCATCCACATCGTCGAGTTCGAGGGCCTTGGCCCCGGCCCGCTCGCGGGCTGGATGCTCGCCGGTATGGGTGCACGCATCACGCTGGTCGCACGCCCGTCCGGCCGCACGAGCGCGCCGGACGCGCTGCAGGCCCGCGATGGCGACCTGCTGCGCGAAGGCAAGACGATCGTCGAACTCGACCTGAAGACGCCGGCCGGGCGTGACGCCGCGCTCGATCTGGTCGCGCAGGCCGATGCGTTGATCGAAGGGCTGCGGCCCGGTGTGATGGAGCGGCTCGGCCTCGGGCCCGACGCTTGCGCGCGCCGCCATCCGACACTCGTCTACGGACGCATGACGGGCTGGGGCCAGCACGGCCCGCTCGCGGCCGCGGCCGGGCACGACCTGAATTACGTCGCGCTGACCGGCCTGCTGTCGCTGTCCGCGCCGCGCGACGGCCGGCCGGGCGTGCCGCCGACCGTCGTCGGCGATGCGGGCGGCGCGCTCGGGCTCGCGTTCGGGATCGTCTGCGCGTTGCTCGACGTGCGCGGCGGCGGGCCGGGGCGCGTGGTCGACGGCGCGATCGTCGACATCGTGTCGATGCTCGGGTCGCTGGCGCTGTGGGCACGCGCGAGCGGGCAGCTCGACGGCGCGCAGCCGAGCCTGTTCCACGATGCGCCGTTCTACGACGTGTATCGCTGCGCGGACGGCGAATGCGTGACGATCGGCGCGCTCGAGCCGCCGTTCTACGCGCTGCTGATTGAACGGCTCGGGCTGACCGACGTCGATCCCGCGTCGCAGTACGACCGGACGCGCTGGCCCGCGCTGAAGGCGCGTTTCGCGCAGGTGTTCGCCGGGCAGCCGTCTGCGCACTGGCGCGCGCTGCTCGAAGGCACCGACGCGTGTTTCGCGCCGGTGCTGAGCGTGGCCGACGCGGCCGTGCATCCGCACAACGCGGCGCGCGGGATCTATCGGACGGACGAGCACGGCAACGTCCGGGCGCGGGTGGCGCCGCGGTTTATGCCGCTGGCGGGGGACGGGGCCGAGTAGGGGTATCAAACTTCACGGGTCGAGAGCGAATTCGGTACCGCCTGTTTGGCACCAAATATCACGCTAAATATAGTGTCAAATAAAGTACAATGTAAATTCGATCGAAAAAGGAGCAGACATGCCCCATACCATCCTGGCTAGCGTGACGGCGAGCGTCTCGGAGCTGAAGCGGAACCCGATGGGAACCGTGGCGGCGGGAGAGGGGTTCCCGGTCGCGATCCTGAATCACAACGAACCCGCGTTCTATTGCATTCCGGCGAAGACATGGGAGGCGATGGTCGAACGTCTCGAAGATATCGAAGACAACGTGCTGGCCGACTCGCGCGCCAAGGAGAAAGCCGTCAAGGTCAAGTTGAATGACCTTTGAGCTCGCCTTTCTCGAACCTGCGTTGAAGGAGTGGAGGAAGCTCGATCGCACCATTCGCGATCAGTTCAAGGCCAGACTCGTCGAACGGCTCGAGAACCCTCGCATTCCTTCGGCGAAGCTGCACGGTCATCCGGACCGCTACAAGATCAAGCTGCGCAGTATCGGCTATCGCCTCGTGTACGAAGTGCGCGATGCGGAAGTCGTCGTACTGGTAGTCGCGGTGGGGCGTCGCGAGCGCGATGCGGTCTATCTCGCCGCGATGAAGCGCTAGCGCGACACGCGCTGCGTGTTCGGCGTTCTCTCATTGACCTCGCGACGGGCGTCGTCTCACGCCGTTTCCTCCGGCCTGTCCGGCACCTTTCCGTCGCCGACGCGATTGATCGTGCCTTGCGCGATCGCGACGAGCCGCTCGTGATCGCCGTCGATGACGAACACGTGACACTGACAGGTCGCCTGGTGCCGGCCCGCGTAGACGAGCTTCGCGCGGGCGACCAGCGTGCCGTTCACGGCCGGCCGGAGGTAGTTGATCTTGTATTCGGCGGTGATCACGCGCGGACCGAGCACGAGCGCGCCGGCGAACGTCAGCGCATTGTCCGCGAGATAGCTGATGACGCCGCCGTGCACGAAGCCGTGCTGCTGCCGCAGTTCCTCGCGTACGGGCAGACACAGCGACACTTCGTTGTCGCCGATATGCATCAGCTCCGTGCCCAGCAGCATGCTGAACGGTTGCGCGCGCAATGCGCCGCGCGCGTGGTCCGTGATGTCGGTCATCGAACTTCCTTCCAAATGAGTGCCCGCTTGCGCTGAACTCTAGGAAGGGGGCTGCGGATAAGCAAGGAAATTCGTTCGCGTTTCGGGCAAATTCCGGTGCGATGCGACGCGATTATTGCGCCGAATACCCAAGATCTTCCGCGTTTGCGGGCGATTCGACGCGAATGCGCGTGCGAAGCGCGCGATTGACCTGCGTTGCCGGCAATCCGCCTAAAGTCCGACGAAGAAATGCCGCTAATGCCGGGGCATTGCCTCATCGTCCGCTCTCCAGGAAATCCTCCATGTTGGGAAAAATCAAGCTCGCGTCGGGTCTGCTCGGCGTGTTGACCGTGTTCTGTCTCTTCCTGTTCGCGATCGAAGCGCTCGGCTTCTGGACGCTCGCGTCGACGCGCAGCGGCGTCGACGATCTGTCGAACGTCGCGATCGCGCAGGTCGACGCGGCCAGCCGGGCGACCGAGCAACTGCTCGACGCACGCATCAACCTGTCGCGTGCCGGCACGCGGATGGTGCGCGGCGGCCCGAAGCCCGAAGACATCATCCGCCACGCGGGCGCGTCGCTCGCGGAAGCGGACAAGGCGTTCGCCGTGCTGACGGCCGCGCAGCCGGTCGACGACACCAACCGCGCACGCGTCGCGGCGCTCGCCGAACGCTATCGTGCGCTGCGCGGCGCACTGGGCGAACTCGTGCAGTTCCTCGACGCCGACAACATCCAGGCGTTCCTCGACCAGCCGACCCAGGGCTTCCAGGACGCGTACATCGCCGAACTGCATCGCTTCACCGACTATGGCGGCACCTCGAGCCGCGCGGCGCTCGACACCATCGACGGCGGCATGCTGTGGTTCAAGTCGGTCGGCATCGTGCTGCTGGTGGCGATGCTCGCGGCGAGCGTCGCGATCTACGCGGCCGCGCGGCGCGCGGTCGTCGCGCCGCTGGAGCAGGCCGGCCGTCATTTCGAGCGGATCGCGCAGGGCCGTCTCGACGAAGCCGTGCAGGCGGGCGGCGTGTTCGAGATCGACCGGATGCTGCGCGGCCTCGCCGCGATGCAGACGAGCATCGCGGGCACCGTGCGCACGGTGCGCCACGCGTCCGATGCGATCCACCTCGGCGCGGGCGAGATCGCGGGCGGCAACGCCGACCTGTCGGCGCGTACGGGCACGCAGGCCGCATCGCTCGAGGAAACCGCCGCGAGCATGGAGGAACTGACCGCGACCGTCCGGCAGAACACCGACAGCGCTCGTGCGGCGAGCGCGCTGGCCGACGCGGCGCTCGAAGCCACGAGCCATGGCGGCGGCGTGGTCGACAGCGTGATCGACCGGATGCGCGGCATCGCGCAGAGCTCGGGGCGGATCGCGGAAATCATCTCGGTGATCGACGGCATCGCGTTCCAGACCAACATCCTCGCGCTGAACGCGGCGGTCGAGGCCGCACGGGCCGGCGAACAGGGGCGCGGCTTCGCGGTGGTCGCGGGCGAAGTGCGCTCGCTCGCCCAGCGCAGCGCGCAATCGGCGAAGGAGATCAAGGCGCTGATCGAGGATTCGGTCGCGCAGATCAACGGCGGAGCGGAACTCGTCGAGCGCGCCGGCGATGCGATGCGCTCGGTGTCGGCGTCGATCACGCGGGTCGTGCAGACGATGGCGGAGATCACGGCGGCGTCGGTCGAGCAGAGCGTCGGGATCGAGCAGGTCAACCAGGCCGTCACGCAGATGGATCAGCTCACGCAGCAGAACGCGGCGCTGGTCGAGGAAGTCGCGGCCGCCGCCGCATCGCTGAACGACCAGACCGCACACCTGATGCAGGCGGTGTCGGTGTTCGAGCTGGGCGACGGACGCGCCGCACCGGGCGGCCGCGCGGCGCCGTCGTTCGCCGCGACGGGCTACGAACCGGCCGGCAGCGCCGCGTAGGCGGTCGCGAGGTGGTAGGGCGTCGTCGACGGCATGTCGGCGCGCGACACCTGGCCCTCCGCCGTCTTGCACTCGAACCAGCCGCGCGGATGCAGGAAGCGCGCGGCGAACCGCTCGATCTGGCGCGCGAGCGGCGCCGAGGCCGGCGTGCCGCCGTGCGTCGCGAGCGCGCGCAGGTATTCGGTCTGCGCCCAGATCCGCTGCGTGCCGTCGATGCATGCGCCCTGCGCGTCGAGCGCCGCGCACACGCCGCCCGTCCGCGGATCGACGCCGTATTGCTCGGCGAACGCGAACGCGCGCGACAGCGCGGCGGGAAGTCCGGTCTGCGCGAGCCGCGCGCCGGCCGCGTCGACCAGATAGAACCATTCGAACTGATGGCCGGGCTCGAAACGGTTGTCGGCCGCCCCGAGCGGCAACTCGGCCACGCAGCCGGTCGCCGCATCGACGAACGTGCGCTCGACGGCCTGCGCGGTGCGCGCGAGCGCATCGTCGAACGCCGGGTCGCCGAACGCGTCGGCGGCCGCGAGCCACGCTTCGGTCAGATGCATCAGCGGATTCTGCAGCGCGCCGCTGTCGGATGACGAGAAATCGGCGTGGCGCGCGGCATCGAGCAACGCGTCGCCGTGGCGCGGCGCGAAGCGATCCTGGATCAGCGCGGCGGTTTCTTCCGCCACCGTGCGTGCGGCGGCGTCGCGCGACGCCGCATGCCATGCGGCGCACGCGAACACGACGAACGCGTGCGTATAGAGATCCTTGGTCGTATCGAGCGGCGCGCCCTGCGCGTCGACGCTGTAGATCCAGCCGCCATGACGCGGGTCGCGAAAGTGCCGGCACAGCGCGTCGAACAGCGTGGCCGCGTGCGCCGGGTCGCCGGCCCGCGCGAACACGAACAGTTGCCTCGCGCACGCCATTGCGCGATAACGGGTCACGGGCAGCGGCGCGTGGGTGGCCGGATCCACGGCCTCGAACGGCAGGTGCAATGCCGGGTCGAACCCTGAACCCCGCCAGATCGGCAAGACGACGTGCGCGAAATGGTGGCGCAGTTGGGCGGCCTGGGCGGAAGCGGAGTCGGAAACGGACATGGCGGGGTTGAGCGCTTGGATCGAAAACGTGTCGGCGCGGCCCGGGAATCGGCGCGGCCGGGGCCAAGGATAAAACATTCCGCGCGGCCGGCACCAAAAAAGGAGAGAAATCGGATGCTCAACAACCTGGAACTCGTGATGCGGCTCGTGCTCGCGGCGGCGCTCGGCAGCGTCATCGGCTTCGAGCGCGAGCGCCTGTCGTGGGCGGCCGGCCTGCGCACGCACATGCTCGTGTGCGTCGGTTCGACGCTGATCATGATCGTGTCGGCGTTCGGTTTCGCCGACGTGCTCGGCACCAGCGACCACGTCGTGCTCGATCCGTCGCGGATCGCCGCGCAGGTCGTGTCGGGCATCGGCTTCCTCGGCGCGGGCTCGATCCTGCTGCGCGGCGAGATCGTGCGCGGGCTGACGACGGCCGCGAGCCTGTGGTCGGTCGCCGCGATCGGCCTTGCGGTGGGGGGCGGGCTCTATGTCGCGTCGGTGTCGGCGACGATCATCATCCTGATCATTCTGGCCGGCATCAAGCCGCTGGAGCGGCGCTATTTCACGGTGCGTCAACGGCGCCAGCTTGCGTTGACGGTTGCGAGCGGCACGCTGACGTTCGATTCGCTGCACGCGGCGCTCGGCCCCGACAGTGCGCGCGTGAAGCAGTTCATCGTGCAGCGTGCCGACGACACGGGCGAGCAGGACGAGGTGCGCATCGCGCTCGCGCGGGTGTCGGAACTCGAATACAAGGCGATCTGCGACAAGCTGCGCGCGCTGCCGGGCGTCACGCGCTTCGAGAAAGGAAGCGGGCTGTCCGGCGATGAATAGGCACATCGGTGCTGCCTGCTGGATCGGTTGAACCAGTGACGAGGCATGCGACGATGGCTGGTCACCGATTCCGTTCGGCATCGATTTTGCGCGTGGGCCTGCCATCCGATATGACCTGCTAAATCGTTTCAATGAGGCCAATGAACTCAATGTGTTGGTGATGGCTTGGGCTCATCCTGTACCGATTTATCGAGTAACACGATATGGCAGGGTCAAACCGGAAGTACCGTCGCGCGTATCGAACGACCCTTTCTCCAGTTATGGGATTCCCCCTGTCGTTCCCGTGATGCCAAACTATTTTCATTGTTTCAGGGTTCGAGCCCGAGCGATCAGGCACCCGAACCCGACGCGCGGGTTGCGATGCGTGCGTGGTTGCGCGTCGCGAACCGAACGACGGGCGCTGTCATAGCGGTCGTCAGCAGTGCGAACACGACGAACATCGCGTAGACGGAAGGGGGCAGGATGCCGAGCTGGCGTCCAACCGACAGAACGATCAACTCCATCAATCCTCGCGTGTTCATCAATATGCCGACGATTGCCGCATCGTTGGAGGCCAGTCCGCCCAAGCGAGCGCCGAGGTAGGCGCCCCCGAACTTGCCGACGAAGCCGGCGATGAAGAAGCAACAGAACGGTAGCCACAAAGCAGTGCCGGCCGCGAATGAAATCGACGTCTGCGTACCGGCGTATGAGAAGAATAGCGGCACGAGCGCGAGGTGCCCGAACTCGCCGATCGTCCGCTGCCAGTGTTCGCGTAGGTCGGGTACCGAGCGCAGCAACAGGCCGGGCAACAGCGCGCCGATGGCCGCATGAAAGCCGAGACGATCGGTGGCCCATGAGGACAACGCGATGCAGCACAGCGAGAGTGTCAGCAATGCACGCGTTTGCCGCGCCGTCGACAGCTTGCGCGCAAACGGCAAGACTGCAGCGCGCGCGACGATGACGCAGGCGACGGCATAGCCCGAGAACGCGAGCAGCTGGCCGGCCCAGCCGATGCCATTTCCGACGTGCGCCATGCCCGCCACGACGATGAGTGCGGACCATCCGGCCATGTCCGTCAGAAGTGCCGCTGTCATCGCAGTTCGGGCGGCAAGATGGCTGTCGAGCGCGAGATCCCGGATGATGCGCGCCAAGACTGGCACCGCGGACACAGCCAGCGCGATACCGCAGAACAACGCATAAGGCATCGCGGACGAAGCTGGCGGCGACAGTGGCGCGATCCAGAGGGCGACGCCGATACCCGCAAGGAACGGCATGGCGAAGCCGAGCAGTGCGACCATGCCGGGCAGGGCCAGCATCGCGCGAGGGCGGCCGTGCGGTAGCTGGAGATGCATGCCGGTCTCGAACATCAGCAGGAGCAGACCGAGCTCGCTAAACCCGGCGAGTGTAGCCGCCGTGCCGGCACCGAACAACGCCGCGTGCAGGCCGGGGGCGAATGCGCCGAGTATCGAAGGGCTGAGCAGCAGGCCCGCAGCAATCTCGCCGATGACTTCGCATTGGCCAACGCGTACCGCAATCATGCCGCACAGTCGGCAGGCGGCGACGATGACGACGAACTGGATCAGCCACATGATGGAAGATGCGTCATATACGAATTCGAGGGTCGCGTCCGCGAGGTGCGAGGATGTCGTGCCGGCATCACCCCTCCTTGTTCCGTGCTGGGGCGCTGTGACGGGACCGGTCCGGACTCGCGGTTCCACTCGTGTGCGGTGTGATCGCCGGCCGTGCGGGATTCCACGCGTGCAGACAGATCAGGCCTGCGAGCAGCGACCAGAACGCGGCGTCGATACCGAACCACTCGACGCCAGATGCGGCCACGACGAAGGTGACGAGCGCGGGTTCACGCGCATCGCCAGACGAGAACGCCGCCGACAGCGAGCTCGACAGGATGCCGAATAGCGCGACGCCCGCGATCGCAGCGAGAACGGACGACGGAAGTATCGCAATCACCGTGACGATGACGCCGCCGAGCAGTGCGACGACGAGATACCACGCACCGGCGGCAACGGCGGCGAGGTAACGGCGCGATGGCTCTGGCAGCGCGTCGGGGCCGGTGCAGATCGCTGCCGTGATCGACGACAGGCAGATCATGAATGCCCCGAACGGAGCGAGCATCACGGTCATGAGCCCGGTTCCGCCGACCAGCGTAGCCGACGGGGGAGCGTAGCCGGCCGCCTTCAGTACCGCGACGCCGGGAAGATTTTGCGACGCCATGGTCACGATGTAGAGCGGGATCGCGATGCCGATGCAGGCCGCAATGTCGAGACGAGGTGCGATCGGCACGAGGGCCGGCCACGAAACGTCAATCGAGTGCGATGCCCCGTGTGGCGCGAGGCTCGCGGCGATCAGCCCGGCAAGCAGGCACGCCGGCACGGCTGCGCGGGGGCGCAGTCGCTTGAACAGCAGATAGCACACGAGAATCGGTGCGACCAGTACGAGGTCATCGTGCAACGACGCGAATACACCGATGCCGAACTTGAGCAGAATGCCTGCGAGCATCGCTGAGGCAAGCGGTGCCGGCAGCGCATCGGACAAACGCGTGAACATGCCGGTTGCGGCGGTCAGCACGACTAGGACGCCGGCTGCGATGAACGCTGCGATCAGCTCAGGCGGGGCGTAGTGGCCGGCGGACGTCGCAAGTAGTACCGCGCCAGGCGTCGACCACGCTGTGACCACCGGCGTTCGGTACCGGACCGAGAACGCGATGCTCGTCACACCCATCCCGATGCAGAGCGCGGTGAGCCACGACACGATCTGTGCAGGCGCCGCATGCGCGCTGGTCGCAGCGCTGACGACGACGGCGATCGAACTGCTGATGCCGACGAGTACGGCGATGCCTCCCGATGCGACAGCGGGCAGCACGGCATTGAAACGGGAGGCGAAGGTCGGTGGCATGAGGGTTCGGATGGAGAGGGTTCGGGAGGGCGAGCGCGACGTGAGCGATCACGGCGATACGATCGAATCGAACACGGTCGCGAGCTCCGAGCGGAGCAGCGCGAGAAAGCAAGCGGTGTTCTGATATGGAAAAAAATGCCCGCCGTCGACCCATACGTTGCGGAATTCGCGACGCGTATAGCGGCGCCAGGCTTCGACCTCGGCAGCGTCCACGAGCGAATCATGCCGGCCGTTGACGACCGTGATCGGGATGTCGAGCGGTTCGATGCTACGACCGATCGTGGCGTGGTTGAGGTGGTAGTCGGCTCGAATGCGCGGCAGGAAGGCCGCCAGATGGAGGGGCTCCGCAGCGAGCGGTGCCGGCACGCCGCCCATCCGGATCAGTTCCGTCACGAAGGCATCGTCTTCGAGTGACAGCATGTCGACCGGATAGCGCGCGTGCGGAGGCAGTCGTCCGCTCAGAATCAACTTGAGCGGCATGCGCGCATGGGCGTCCGTTCGGCACAGCGCAGCGGCCAGTTCAACGGCGAGCGCCGCGCCCAGGCTGTGCCCGACGAAAACGCTTGGCAACGGTGACAACGCGTTCAGGTCCGTGACGAGGGCGTCGATGAGCGGATCGAGCGATACGGTGCTGGGCAGGTGTGCACGCGTCTCGCGCCCGGGGAGGCACAAGGCCCATGATTCGATCTCCGGCGGTAGCTGTTCAAGCCATCCGCGACAGGCCGATGGGCCGCCTCCGCCATGAGGAAAGTAGACGAGCCGCAGATACGGTGCCGTCCCGGCCGCGAGCTTGACGAAGCTGGAATCGTTCAATGTGCCCTCCAGGCTAGTCGCTACCGGTGATCTCGAACAAGCCGAGATGATCGTGATACATATGGTTTGCATGGAATCTGCGGTGTAGCGGTGTCGCCGGATACGGAATCGTCGCCGGCGACGACACCGACAGCGCACCGGCTGCGAGCAATGCCTCGCGGGTCGCGCCGAAGGTGCCGGTCCTGAACGCAGCGTGATAGAGCACGGTCGATGCATGCGCCAGCAATCGACTCACGCTGCTGGTCGGCGACGCCGGTTCGACGATTTCGACGATATCGCCGCGTGGCGACATCATTTTCGAGATCGATACGCCGAAGCGTTCGAGCGGCTGCTTGTAGACGACCGTACTGAACCCAAGCATCTCGAGCAGGCGAATCGTCGCATCGGCGTCGCGCGTCGCGTACGCGATGTGGTCGCAGCCGCAAAGCGGACCAGCTTCGTTCATGGATCGTTTCTCCTGCATGATCGGAGCGCGACGTCGGCTCAGGATGGGACCGGCTCGGCACGGCCGACCGGAAAGGGCGTGCCGGCGAGATTCACGCGGGCGACGCGATTGCCGTGCTGCTGGTTGCGACCGGCAACTTCCACGACGCCGAATCGGTCGAGACTGTACTCTCCGCCGAATTCCTTCACGAAGTCGGTATCGGGATAGACTTTCACCCGGCCCGGGACATAGCGCGCGACGTAGCCGATACGCGTCTTATCGGCGGTGACGTTCGGCTTCGACGCATGCATCAACATCGAACGGAATATCACGAATTGGCCGGCATTCATCACCATCGGGATCGCCTGCGATTCGTCGGGTTTCCAGTCGCGGTCCTTCTGCAATACCCGATAGTCGTAGCCGTTGAAGCCGCGCTTGACGCCGTCTTTCACCACGTTGGTGTTGAGTTGTGGATCGAACTGCATGCCGATCGATTCGTCGTAGTTCATCTGCCGGTGCGTGCCGGGGATGAACAGCATGCAGCCGTTCGCCTCGGTCACGTCGGTAAACGCGGTCCATACATTGATCGCCCCGCCGAAAGGCTCGTCCTTCGGCCACACGAGTTGCGGTTCGCCGGATGCGTGGCCGAATGTATCTGCCTGGTGCCAGTCGGTCCCTTCCGCACCCGGATACTTTGGGATGAATTCGCTGCGCCAGCACAGTACGTCCGGGCCGAGGATGCCAACGAGCCGATCGACGATCTCGGCGCGGCACACATGGGCGCTCAGCGCGTCCAGATCCAGATGGCGATCGTAGTTCGCGATTGCGCTGTCGAGCGGCGCGTCATAAGGTGCGAAACGCCGCTGGAACAATTGTCCGCGCAATGCTGCATACAGTGTCTTGGCCTGATCCGGTTCGTACAGCGTGAAGGGCCCCAGATAGCCATCGCGGTCAAATTGCTGGATTTCTTCGCGGGTGAGGCTGAAGTTGCCGGTAGTCATGGAGCACCTATGTGGAGGGTTGGAAGCGGTCCAGCAGTCGGGATGCGTAAACGTCCGCCCAGTCGAGCGGTGTGCGCGCTGCGACGAGCGCTGTCATCGGCACCGAACAGTCCAGCGTGCGATCGATATCGATCTGGACGCTCACGGCGGTGAGCGACGATGCGCCTCGATCGAATACGTTGTCGTGCCATTCGAGGCCAGGTGCATCGAGATGTTTGCGCCAGCTGTCGAGGACGCAGCCGAGGCGGGCGGGAGCGTCGGTTGCGGTAGCGTCGGTAGCGGCATCGTCGACCGATGCTTCCGGCCCTGTGTACGATGCGGCGAGCCGCGCTCTGTCGACTTTGCCGTTCGGCGTAAGCGGCAACGTATCGACGGCAACGATCGCGGACGGGACCATGTAGGTGGGCAGCGCACGTTCCAGTGCGTTCCTGACCGACACGGCTGTCGCGCCGGACTCGGGCGCCAGCTTCACGTGTGCAACGAGATGGCGGTTCGACGCGTGCGTGCCGTGCAGCGTGACCACCGAACCGGTCACTCCGGCAACCGCGTTGATGCGAGACTCGATTTCCTCGGGTTCGATGCGAAAGCCGCGCAACTTGACCTGATTGTCGATGCGACCGACAAAGTACAAATGTCCGTCGTCATCGGTCCGGACCAGATCGCCGGTCCGATAGAAACGCTTCGGTGGCCGTTGCGTATCGTCGATTTCGAACGCGTGTGCGTTGAGCGCGTCCTGACCGAAATAGCCGCGCGACAGGCCCGTGCCGCTGACGAGCAAATGGCCGATACGCGTGTCGCTCGACGCATCGTCGGCGACGATCCGGATCTCGGTGCCGGCAATCGGTCGGCCGATGGGGATCGGATCGGTTACGACGGCGCCGGGCTCGATCAGGTGGCACGTCGTGTAGACCGTGTTCTCGGTTGGCCCATACCCGTTGACGACCGATGTCGATGGGCAGGCGGCGAGTACGCGGCGTACCGGGCCTGCGTACAGCGATTCTCCACCGGTCAGTACGACTCGAACGCCTCGAAAGCATGCGGGCATCAGGTCGGCGATCAGATGAAACAGCCCTGTCGTGACGAGCAGGACGGTGATCCGCTCGTCGCGCACCGCGCGCGCAAAGGCAGCCAGATCGAAGGTATCGGCCGTGTGCACGACGAGTGTTGCGCCATTGAGTAGCGGCGCCCAGATTTCGAAGGTGGATGCATCAAACGACAGGTTCGAATGATGGAGGATCCGATCGTCCGACGTGACGGCCAGATAATGCTGCGGCGTGACGAGTCGCGTAATGCCCTGGCGGGGAATGACGACACCCTTGGGTTTTCCCGTCGTGCCGGACGTATACAGGATGCAGGCGTCCTCGGCGTACACCCTTGGCGGCGAGGTATGCGCGCATGGCGATGCGGCCAGCGTATCGAACGCGATCGTGCGGCCGGGAAGCGCGCGACGTGAGGCCACGGGGACGCGTGCGACGATCGTCGCTGCCGGCGCGGCAGCCTCCGCGAGCAACCTGAGCCGAGCCTCGGGCAGCGTCGGGTCGAGCGGCACGTAGACGCCTCCCGCCTTGAGCGTTGCAATTGCAGAGACGATGAACGCGCGGCCGCGCGGCAGGCAGATCCCGAACCGTCGGTTTTCCGGTGTCAGGCACGGTGCGATCCGCTGTGCGATCGCGTCGGTTTCGCGATCGAGCGCGGCATAGGTCAGAGCGCCTTCGGCGTCGCTGATCGCGATCGCCGAAGGTTGCCGTGCAACCACGGCCGCATATTGCTCGACGATATCCGGGAAGACGAGGAGGGGCGTCATGACGGCGCTCCACAGCAGTCCGTAACGTTACAGTCGGTGAGAAAATCCACGACGGCATCGACCACGGCCGGATTCGCGTGCGGGAAGTCGTGATGCTCACCGGCTGCGGCGAGCGTCAGGCATCCGGCGGGCAGCAAGTTGGCGATCGTCTGCGCGGCGGCAGCCGCGGCGACGCGGTCGGTCCGCGCGGCATATACCAGGGTGGGCACCGCGATGCGGGAAGCAAGGCGTCGCGTGTCGATGCGCTGCAATGCCGCGAGCGTCAGCGCATACCCATGCAGTACCGCCACACTGCGGAACGGATAGCGCAATGCCTGCTCGAATGCGGGCGCATCGTCGCGCACGCGCTGACTGTCCATGCAAAGCCGATACAGCTCCGGCACGGCGTCCGGGCCGGCGGCGAGCTGCGCCACGAGCCGTCGCATGTCGCGTTCGTACTGCGTTTGCGGCGCGACGTCCGGCGGAAGGAAGTAGGCACCGCTGACGAGTGCCAGTCGCGTGACCAGACGCGGACGAGCGACGGCGAGACGCATCGCGAGCGGCGCGCTTGCGCAGTAGCCGATGCAGCACAGGCCCTCCATCGGCCAACCGTAGCGGTCGAGTAGGCCGATGCAATCGCCGACATGCATATCGCTTTCGCAGGCGACGGACGGGAGGCCATTCCGCGGTGGCGATCCGGCAATGCAACGTAGCTCCCATGACAGCACGTTGAAACGCTCGCCGAGCGTCGCGAGCGCCGAATCGAGCAGCCGGGGGCTTGCGCCGGGCGGCGGCATGACGACGAGATTGGGGCGCTGCGGTTCGCGACGAGTGCGGGTTGTATGCGTTCGCGTGCCGTCGGGCAGAGTGACGCAATCGTGGAGCAGGTCCATGAAGCGTTGGCGACGTGTCAAGCCGACGCGGCCGCACGGCTGCCGGCGGTCGCTTCGGATTCCGCGCAGCAGCGTGCGAGCCCGGCGATGGTCGGGGCGGCGAAGAAGGTCTCGAGTTCGATCCGCACGTTATGCTGCTTTTGCAGGGCGAGCACGAGATTGACCGCGCTCAGAGAGTCGCCGCCTATCGCGAAGAAGTTTTCGTCATCGCCGATCGGGCGACCGAATATATCGGCCCACAATACTCGAATATCTTGGATGTTTTTTGAATCGGCCACGGTACGCATCCTGTCGAATGAGGAACACGGAGCTCGCGTTGCGAGCGAGCCCGTCGGTCGTCGATACGGCGGGGTCACGCTGCCGCGCGCAGACCGCCAGCCCCGAGCAGTGCGGAGTCGAGCAGATCCCAAAGCGACGCTAGCGAATCGAGAAACTCACGCGCACCTGCTCGGACGAGCGCTTCGTTGTCGGGCGACAGCACCGAACCGACTGCGTCGATTGCGTTTTGCTCGTGGAACGCTTCCGCACCGGCTTCGCCGTAATGCTCTTTCAGGTAGTGCATCTCCTGCTCGTCGAGCGACGCGTTGTAGAGTCCCGAGTCGACGAGGCATTTCTTCTCGCCCGGGATCAGGTGGCGATTCGAGATGATCTCGAGCGCGAGCGTCGTGCCGAGGCTCTGGTAGATCGACGTGCAATCGGTGAGCTTGCGTCGATCGAACACGGCACGTGCCCTGCGCGTCTGGGGCATCAGGCCGGTTTCGCGGTCGTAACCGGGCAACGCACCGAGGATCTGGTCCGAGTAGCGTTTGAGTTGCCCCTCGATTGCTTGCTGATCCTTGAGGTCCGAAAAAACGGTATCGCCCGCAGCGCGATTCAGGATGTGGCCGGCCATCGTCGCGAGTTCAGGACCGTGATCCTCCTCGCTCTCCACGATTTCCTGAAGCAGCGAACTTTCTTCCGACAGCCCAATCTCACGCAAGCCGTCCGGCAGGTTCCATCCCGGGCGCGTCGCATCGCAGAAGCTGCGGACGTGATGAAACAACGCACCGATCACTTCCTTCGGTGGCTGCATGGCAGCCCAATGGTCGAAGATGGGATGGCTGTAGCAGCGATGGGATTTGATTTCGTCGACGAGTTCGGAAATTGCCATGGCGATAAGCTCCTCGGAGCGTGAGTGAGTTGGGCTGGCGGGCGACCGCGTATTGCGTTAACGCGGCGGATGGGCGCGCAGGATGCGTCCACCGGAGATGCCGAGCGGGCTGACGTCGACGCGCATGTAACCCGCGCGCCCGAGTTTGTGGCGCCATTCATCGGTCGTCATCAGCTTGCGGCGCATGAAATGGTTGTGCAGGAACGTGAAGGCAGTCGAGAACGCGCCTTCGTCGTCAGGGTCGGCGAACGGGACGGCATCGACGATCAGCAGCGTCGCTGCCGGTGCGTGATGGACGAACGTGTTCAGCAGCCGATCCAGTATCGGTTCGTCTTGCGGCATCAGATCGTGGAAGACGAAACCACCATGTATCAGTTCTGCGCCGTGCAGCGGCGTCGGATCGTCGACGAGGCTCTGAATCGGGGCGTGAACGACCGACAGCCGCCCGTCCAGCCCTTCCGCCGCGATCAGTTCGCGTGCACGGCGGCAGGCCTTTTCGCTGAGATCGATGCCTATGCCTGTCGCGCCCGGCAGCCGCCGCAGGCAGCGCATCAGTAGCCCGCACGTGCCTGCGCCAAGATCGACGATCTTGCGCGGCGCGGTTTCCACGAGTGCCGCCTCTGCGTGAGGGTAGAAATCAGTTTCGCCCATCCAGCGCGATGTGCGCGCGACGTGTTCGCCGTCGCGCACGTGCGTGCTTTCGGCGACATCGTAATCGGCAGCGAAGCGCGCCGCGTTCGCAACGAGCGGCGCGCATGACATCAGGCCCCACAGTAAGTAGCCCGCGTTGTTGATTTCCTGCCGCAATGCCGGGGCGGCCTGGTATGTGAAGCCGCCGGACCCGTCGTTTGACTCGGAGACAAGGTGGAGATGACTGAGCGCGGACAGATAGGCGCCGGCAAGTTCGGCGTTCGGGCAGCTCGGATTCACGAGATCGGTGGCTCGGAGCTGCGTGCCGCCGCGCACGAGCAGCGGCAGGATGCCGAGGTTCTCGCCGATTTCGAGCAAGATGGCCTTGCCGGTGAGATCTTGTGCGACGGCGCTGCTGACGGACGATCGTTGTACGGACATGAACGGGGGCCTCGTATTTCGTGCAGGTGGAATCCGGCGGCGTAAACGCCACTCACGCATCGGTCGCATGTCGATGAACGTGACTGTCACGTGGTTCAGCTTGGTGCTGGCCGAATCGAATAGGTGGCGAATTGATTTTTGAATGCATCGTCGATGAAAGCCATGTACAGTGATTCGGGGCCTGAGACGAACTGTTATGCAACGCGACCTAACAGAGTCTGAATCATGAAAATTCAATTTGACGATGGCGCGAGAACACCACTTTCAGAACAAATCGCGAGCACGATCGAACGCATGATCGCTGAGCGGCGGCTCATGTCGGGCAGCAAGCTGCCGTCGATTCGGCGGCTCGCCGCACAATCGGGTGTCAGTCTCTTTCCGGTCGTCGAGGCATACGATCGACTGGTGTCGCGCGGTCTTGTTTGCTCGCGCCCGGGCGTCGGCTATTTCGTCGTCGAAGGCGCGATTCCCGCACTTGATCTCGCCGAACGCGGGGTTCTCCGCGCGCAAATCGACGAGCGATCGCGCTCGATTCAGCGGTTCAATTTACCGGGCGACACGCTGAAACTCGGGAGCGGTGTCATCCCCGAGCCGTGGCGGGACATTGACGGGCTCTCGGCGGCGATTCGCCAGGTCGTGCGAGACGCGGGCGGCAGTCTCGTCGATTACGGGACGCCGCTCGGAAATCCGCAATTGCGAGCGGCATTGTTGCAGCAGGCGGCGCGTTTCGGAATCGATGCGACGATGCCCGAGATTATGCTGACAGCGGGCATCAGTCATGGGCTCGATCTGGTCGTGCGCTGCTTCGTACAACGCGGCGATACCGTGCTCGTCGACGATCCGGGCTATTTCAATCTATTCAATTTGTTGCGAATGCAGGGCGTGCATGTCGTGGGGGTGCCGCGCCTGCCCAACGGGCCGGATCTCGCCTGCCTCGAAACGCTCGTGAAGACGCACCGGCCCACGTTCTATTTCGTCAACACGGTGCTGCACAATCCAACCGGCTCCACGATCGATCCGCGGGTTTGCATGCGATTGCTGTTCCTGGCCGAGACGTACGACCTGAGGATCGTCGAGGACGACGTTCACGCCGATCTCGAATTCGAACCGAGCGATCGCCTGGCAAAGCTGGGCGGACGCGAACGTGTCATCCACGTCGGTGGATTGTCGAAGTTGCTGTCGTCGTCACTGCGTATCGGTTACGTGATCGCGTCATCCGCCGTGATCGACATGCTCGCCGACGTCAAGGCTCACACGATGGTCGGGTGCTCTCCTTTTGCCGAGGCGGTTGTCTACGAGTGGTTTCGGCGGGGCGGGCACCGGCGGCACACGGAGCGTTTGCGCGCACGCCTGCACGCGGCGATGCACGACACGATGCGTGAGCTCGAGGCTTCAGGCTGGGAGTTGTTTGTGCGCCCGAAAGGCGGCTCGCTGCTGTGGGCGCGGCTGCCCGGTATCGACGATTCAGCAGAGCTTGCGGCGAACGCCGAATATCACGGCGTCACGATCGCGCCGGGGAGTTATTACCACGTCGACAACAACGTGTCTCCGTGGCTGAGGATCAATGTCGCGTATGCGCGGGACAGACGCGCGCTGTCGTTCCTGCAGGATTCGTATGCACGCGACCGCGCTGGGGCGGTTGCAGCGAAGCGCGAGGCGTCCTGACATGGAGCGCTCCGTCTCAGCCGAGCGTGATCTCGATGCGCTCCTTGCTTTTGCCGGGATTCCTGCGCTTGAGCACGAGCGTGCCGATTTCTCCCGTCGTGCGGGGGTGCGTACCGCCGCAAGCCATCGTCGCGAAGCCGTCGACTCGCCAGTAGCGGCGCTGCAGCGCGACGTCGGTGTAGCCGGTCACGATCGGCAGATCCGCTCGGACGAGCGCTGCCGTTTCCTGTTCCAGAAACGGCAGCAGGGCGGCGAGACTCGTGTCGTGCGCAAAATCGATGCGCGCCTTGTCGACGGAGATGTGTGCGCCGATCCGCACGATTCCGGGCACCTGCCGATAGATCAATTGAAGCACCATTTCGGCTGCGAAATGCAGCCGCATCAGGCGATAGCGGCGCGCCCAGTCGATCTCGATGTCGACGGTCTGGCCCACTTCGAGCGCGTGGCCGGCGCACAGCCGGTAAACGATGTCGAGCGCCTCCTTGCGCGCTTCGCAGACCGGATGGCCGCCGATCGTGCCGGCGTCGCCTTCCTGCCCGCCCGAGAATGCGAAGAAAATCGTCGAGGCCAGTCGCACATCGGGACCGTTCACGTCAGTGACGACGGTACGGTGCGTGCTGAGGTAGGCATCTTCCCAGAATAGCTTGCGAGTCATGGTGCGTTGGAAGGCTCATGAATGGAATCGCGGACAGTATCGCGCCAACCCACGCCGCACAAGTTGCGCGAACGTCCAGCGCAGCGTGCATATCAAAACTGAAGATCCGTCTTGAGGGAACGACGCGTATTCTGCGGCGGGTCCTCCGGAGCGAGCCGGCTAACAAACGCCTGCGACGTGTCGGTGATCCGCACCACAATTTCCCGGCGCTGGGCGCAGCATCGTGAGACCGACGCGCTTGACCGCGACGCGCTTACCGACGCGATGATAGCGCCAGGCTCGCTAGTCGCGAAATGCCCGTTGGACATTGTTCAGGTCGAATGGGTTCGCTGGCCCAATTCCGGAAACTGGATAGGAAGCCGTGAGCGGCAACGCGGCCGCGCGCATTGCTTTCGGCTTTGGGGCGACGGAGGAATCCTGTCGACGTCGTGTCGTTCGGCACTTTTTCGCGTGCCTTCATTGAGTTGCATACTTCTCGCCTTTCCAGCTCGGCTTCAGTTTTTCATGAGCCCGGCGGGCGGCTTTCTCGAATGTCAGGACAGCGGTGGCAATGCTGGCCGCTTCTCGATCCCGATTGCGTTGGTCGACTGGATTTTCGTCGTTATCGATGGGTTTGCGTAGCGCAATCGTTTTCTCATTTACTTCAGCGATAGAGATTTCGGAGTAGGCGCCCAAGCCCGCGTCGCATTGCTTACCCGTCACCGGGCGGGTGAAGCGTAGGGTCCATTTGAAGCCCGACTTCGTGGGGAGCGGCAAGCAGTCCCCGTTACCTTTCCGTCAAAGACTGGTTTGTCGGTTGGTTTGAGCGTTTTGGCTCGTTTGTCGGTTAGCATCGGTTTTCGGCCCATCACGTCGCCCATTGCCCAGCAAGCGTCGCTGGCTCGGGCTGGATAGCGTTGGAGTAAATTCGACAAGTTGATGGTGCAAGTTATTGATTTATTGCAGAATACTTGGTTTCTGACGGACGTCCTCGGACAATAATTTGGCAGACATGACCGAAGCTTCACCTCGCTTACGTTCCCGTTCCAACCGTTCACCCGGCCGGTCCCGCATGCGTTCAGCCGCTGCTGCGGGCGACACGTTCGCCAGGACGACCGCGCGCCCCGATAGTGCATCGGGCGGCGATGCGTCGCGCGATGCGCTGACGCTCGACCTGTTCGGCGATCCGGTGCTCGAGCCTGTCGAACGGGCGCCGGTCGCGTCGCGTGACGAAGTCGTAGAGGAAACCGACGCGGCGACCGGTGCTGCCGAGGATGCCGCCGCGGGAATGCAGGCAACGCTGGACGGGTTCAGCGCGCCGGAGGGCGCGACGGCGGTCGGACCGGCGGAAACCGGGCGCGCCGTGCCGGCTGATGGTGCGGGCGAGGCCGCGATTGCCGATCGTTTGCCTGCGGCTGACGGTGCCGCAACGAAGGCCGACGACGCGCCCCTGGTCGATGCCGCTGCGATGGCCGCGATCGAGCGGCACGCGGCGGGCGGTGAAGTCGCGGCACCGGTCCTTGCCGCCACCGCCGGTGCAACGGCCGTCAAATCACGTGGAGGGCGACCGCCCGGTGACGCCGTGAAGGAGCGCCGCGCGTCGTTCGGCGGCAGACGTCGGGCGGCGGCCGGTGCCAGCGAAGCGGTGGCGCCGATGCGGTCCGAGCCGGTCGCGACGCACGTCGATACGGTACCGGAAGCGACTGAATCGAAGCCGTCGGCGGCCGCTGCCGCGCCCATCGGCGTGCAGACGCCGGGCCGGCCGGCCCAGCCAGCAATCGCTATGCAGGCCGCGCCGCCTCGTGATGCTGCCCCGCAACCCGACACCCGGCCGTCGCCGGTTGCGCAGCCCGTGGCATCGGCCGCGTCGTTCGTGACCCGGCCATCATCGGAGCGTACGCAGCCGGCCGCGCCAGCCTTCGATCCGGACACGCACCTGCGCCCGCTGACCGACCGGCTCGCCGCGTTGCAGTCCGACGTGGACGGCTTGACGGGCTCGGCCGATCGCGAGATGCGCCGCGTCAACCGCTTGCTGCTCGCGCTGGCCGTCGTCGTGCTGGCGGGGCTCGTCGCGCTGGTGCTGCAAACGCGGCAGATCGCGCACCTGAAGCAGGACGTGGCCGCCAAGCAGCAACGGATCGATCGCCTTGCGGCCGATCTGTCGACGCAGCAGGCCACGTTGATGACGCTCGAGGAGCATCACGAAGCGCTCCTGTCGCAAGTCGACCGGCTTCAGCGCAACGCGAACCGCGACGCGGCCGTCGCGAAGCGGGGGCGTCGCACGCGCTGATCGTTTCGACCCTATCCTGAAAGCGTGATGGAGCAAGGATCGCCGTTCCGCAGCGGCGGTCGGCTGTCGTGCGCGTGCGGCAAACCGATGCAGCCCACTGGCAGAATTTAGGGAAAACCCTTAGAATGGTGGCATCTAAGGGAAAACCCTAGCACTATCTGTCAGGAGTCTCACATGAGCTTCATCTTCGCCCTGCTGCAAAAAATCGACGACCTGTTCGTGTCCCCGCACCTGCCGCTCGACGCCGAATACTCGTACGCCGCACGTCACGCCGAGGCCGAGCGCGTGCGCCGTGCGAACCTGGTGCCGATCGTTCTGTATCGTCGCTGATTCGCTGATTCGCTGATTCGCTGATTCGCTGATTCGCTGATTCGGCGCGGCGTCCGTCGCACCTCCCTGCCTGCCCGCTTTCCACCGCCGCATTGCGCGCTGGTGCGCCCGTCCCGCTACACTGGAAGTTCGATTCCGTTCACGGCGACCGGGCCATGTTGCAGATGCGGCCGATGACGGCCGGCGAATTCCACGCGTACCGCACGCGAGCCATCGACGGCTACGCGAGCGATCTCGTTTCCTCCGGGCAAAATGCTGTCGAAGACGCGGCCGATCGTGCGCGCGCCTGTTTCGACACGCTGCTGCCGGACGGCCTGCTGACCGCCGGCCAGACCCTCGTCACGCTCATCGACGGCGCCAGCGGCGATCCGGTGGGCGACCTCTGGTACGCGATCGTCCCCGAAGGGCCGAACCGCACACTGTTCATCTACGACCTCGACATCGTCCCGTCCCGGCGTCGCCAGGGCTGGGCCACGCGCGCGCTCGATGCGCTCGACGCCGAGGCACGCCGGTACGGCGTCACCGAGATCGGATTGTCGGTGTTCAATCACAACGCGGCGGCGCGTGCGCTGTATCGCGCGTGCGGCTTCGCGCCGATCACCACGACGTTGATCAAACCGGTCGTGTCGGACTGAATCCGCCGACGCGGCGATGCGTTGTGACGTGCTGCCGGTTCCGCTCGCCGTGTAGCCGACCAACGTCGGCACGCTTCCCGACTGTTCCTGTCGGTCGAAGGTCGAGCGCCGACCTGTTCGCTCATCCGGCATACACCGCCAGCCGCATCAACGCGCGCGGCCTTTCCATCTCCGCAGCAGCAACGCGTTGGTCACGACGCTGACGCTGGAAAACGCCATCGCCGCGCCCGCGATCACCGGGTTCAGCAACCCGAGCGCCGCGAGCGGCACGCCGACTAGGTTGTACACGAACGCCCAGAACAGGTTCTGCTGGATCTTGCGGTACGTGCGTTTGGAGATGTCGATCGCGTCGGCGACGAGGGCCGGGTCGCCGCGCATCAGCGTGATGCCGGCCGTGTGCATCGCGACGTCCGTGCCCGTCGCCATCGCGATGCCGATGTCCGCCGCGGCGAGCGCCGGCGCGTCGTTGATCCCGTCGCCGACCATCGCGACGATCCCGCCGTGCGTGCGCTTCAACTCGGCGACGACGCGCGCCTTGTCGTCGGGCAATACCTGCGCGTGCACTTCGCCGATGCCGAGCGCCGCCGCGACGGCCGCCGCGCTGCCGCGGTTGTCGCCCGTCACGAGCGCGCTCGCGACGCCGCGCGCCGACAACGCCGCGATCGCGTCGCGGGCGCCCGGCTTCACGGTGTCGCCGAATGCGATCAGTGCGAGCACCGCGCGCGGCGCGTCGGCACGCATCAGCCACGAGATCGTGTTGCCGGCGCCCTCGAGTTCCGCCGCACGGGCGTCGAGCGCCGGCGGTACCGCGATGTCGAGTTCGTCGCGCCAGCGCGTGCTGCCGAGCGCGAGCCGCTGCCCGCCGACGTGCGCTTCCACGCCGCGTCCGGCCACCGCGCGCGCGTCGGTTGCGACGACCGACTCGGCGGCGGCGCCACGTGCGGCCACGTCCGCGTCATGCGCGGCGACCACCGCACGCGCGAGCGGATGATCGCTCTGGCGCTGCACGGCCGCCGCGAGCGCGAGCGCTTCGCCGCGCGGCACGCCGACGGCGTCGAACGCCGTCACGGACGGTTTGCCTTCGGTCAGCGTGCCGGTCTTGTCGAACGCGATCACGGTCGTGCGCTGCGCGAGCTCGAGCGCCTGCGCGTCCTTGATCAGCACGCCGTGCCGGGCTGCGACGCCCGTGCCGGCCATGATCGCGGCGGGCGTCGCGAGACCGAGCGCACACGGGCACGCGATCACGAGCACCGCGACCGCGTTGAGGATCGCGGTCTCCATCCCGGCGCCGGCGATCAGCCAGCCGACCAGCGTCAGCACGGCGATGCCGAGGATCGCCGGCACGAACACCTCGCTGACGCGATCGACGAGCCGCTGGATCGGCGCCTTCTCGGCCTGCGCGGATTCGACGAGGCGGATGATGCGCGCGAGCGTCGTTTCCGCGCCGATCGCGGTGGTTTCGACGACGAGCGCGCCTTCGCCGTTGATCGAGCCGGCCGTGACGGCGTCGCCGTCGTCCTTCGGCACGGGCAGGCTTTCGCCGGTGATCAGTGATTCGTCGATGTGCGAGCGACCCGACACGATCCGCCCGTCGACGGGCACGCGCTCGCCGGGCCGAATCCCGACGCGTGTGCCGACGCGCACCTGCGACAGCGGCACGTCGCGTTCGACGCCGTGCTCGACGACGCGCGCGCGGTCGGGGCGCAGCGCGTTCAGCGCGCGGATCGCCTCGGTGGTTTGGCGCTTCGCGCGCGATTCGAGCCACTTGCCGAAGCGCACGAGCGTGACGATGACGGCCGACGCTTCGAAATACAGATGGCCGGGATGCGCGGGATCGCGCAGCAGCATCCACAGGCTCAGCCCGTACGCGGCCGACGTGCCGAGCGCGACGAGCAGATCCATGTTGCCGGTGCGCGCCTTCACCGCATGCCAGGCCGCGCGGTAGAAGCGGGCGCCGAAGCCGAATTGCACGATCGACGCGAGCACGAGCTGGAGCCACCCGGGCAGCATCAGGTCGATGCCGAACGGTGCGGCGAGCATCGGCGCGACGAGCGGCGCGCTCAGCACGGCGGCCGCGATCACCAGGTTGCGTTCGCGGATCGCTTCGCGGCGCTTGCGTGCGTCGGGGTCGTGCCCGGGACTGGCCGGTCGTAAGTCGGTGCCGGTCGTTTCGGCTGCGGGTGAGGCGGCGGGAAGCGACGCACGGTAGCCGGCCGTGGCGACTGCCGCGATCAACGTAGCGGGATCGAGTGCGCCGGCGCCGTGCACCGACGCGCGTTCGGTCGCGAGATTGACCGTCGCGCGCGCGACGCCCGGCACGGCGGCCAGCGCTTTTTCGACGCGGCCGGCGCAGGACGCGCAGGTCATGCCGCCGATATCGAGTTCGATGTCGGCGGCAGCGGACGTGACGGCAGGCGTGGCGACGGCAGCCGGTGTCGCGTCATAGCCAGCCTGTTTCACCGCTTCGGCAAGCTGCGCGGCGGAGACGTCGGCCGACGCGTCGACCGTCGCGCGTTCGGTCGCGAGGTTGACCGATGCGCGCGTGACGCCCGGCACCTTGGCGAGCGCCTTTTCGACGCGCGACACGCAGGATGCGCAAGTCATGCCATCGATGTCGAGTTCGATGCTGGCGGGCGCGGCGGGCAACGCAGTGGCAGTGGCAGCGGCCGGGACGGCGGTGTCCGACGTCGTCGGCGTTGCGCCATAGCCGGCCTGCCTCACGGCATCCGCCAGTTGCGCGGCGGACACGCCTGCCGACGCATCGACGGTCGCGCGCTCGGTCGCGAGATTGACCGATGCGCGCGTGACGCCCGGCACCTTCGCGAGCGCCTTCTCGACGCGCGACACGCAGGACGCGCAGGTCATGCCGTCGATGTCGAGTTCGATCGTCGCGGCGGCAGCCGGCGCCGCGGGGAGGGGCGCGTGCGCCGAATGCGCGGCCGCGACGGCTTCGACGGCGTCGACCGCCGCTTCGCGCACCGCTGCGCGGTAGCCGGCCTCGCGGACGGCGTCGACGAGCCGACCGGGCTCGACCGTCTCCTGTGCGGTGACGGTTGCCGCATGGGCGTCGAGATCGACCGCCACGCCGACGACGCCCGGCACGGCGGCCAGCGCGCGCTGCACGCGGCCGGTGCAGCCGCCGCAATGCATGCCGTCGACGCTCAGTTCGATCGTGTGCAGCGCCGCGGAGGCAAGTGGTTCGGTCATGTCGGATTCCCCAAAGGCGCGGTTCGTGCCGCGAATGGTGCCAGTATCAACATTCCCATGATGGTAAGGTCAAGCGCCGGCGACGATGCGCCGCATGTCGATGCACACAGATTGTCACCATGCGGAAAAGGCGATCGCCCGGCTTCCAGACGGACAGCCGGCGCGCGCCGAGGCGCCAGGCTTGGCGCTCGCGAGGCGTTGACGGGTTGATGCTCCCGGTGCAGTTCCGGATTTTTGCCGAATCCCGTGGACTATTTCGGATTTTTTAACGGTTCGGCTAGCGTTCTACCCGTTATTCGGCATATTGGGGGATGCCCTTAGGCGCTATGATACCGGCCTGACATCAGCGCCCACCGTTACGAATCGTAGCGAAACGGTCATCCGGGCACGCTGGGGTGCCTTGTTTTCGCCGTTCGCGAGGCGAACAGGGCGTTGACTGAAAAGAATGATATTCGGCCAGTAATCGATGATTGAAAACCAGCGAGAATCAGTTTCTCTGCGACGCGCGTGCGCGTCGCTGGCCATTGCGGCGTTGCTTGCGGGATGCGCGTCGCAACCGGACGCGATCCAGCGGAAAACCGGCTGGATGCGTGCGGAAGTCGCCGACTCCTATATCTATGCGTATCCGCTCGTGCTGATGGACGTCGCGAAGGAAGCGGCGACGGGCGGCGACGGCGCGCAACCGGGGCAGGCCCCGCTCAACACGCTGCGCCACGCACAGGCGCTGCCGCCCGTCGGCGCGGTCAATCCGCCGCTGCCGGGCGTCGACACGCTCGACTCGACCGGCTGGCTCGACGTCGCCGCCGAACCCGTGATCGTCACGCTGCCCGACACGCGCGGCCGCTACTGGGACGCGCGCGCGCTCGACATGTGGACGAACGTGCTGTGGTCGTCGTCGAGCGTTGCAGCGCGCGGCGCCCGTGGCGCCGGACGGTCGCAAACGATTGCCTTCGCCGCCAGGGACTGGCAGGGCACGCTGCCGAAGGGTGTGCTGCGCGTCGACGTGCCGTCCGCCAATGCGTGGCTCGAGGTGCGGTTGCAGACGAGCGGCGGACGCGACCTGACGAACGTGAAGAAGCTGCAGCGCGCGATCCGCGTGGTGCCGCTGTCGGTCTACACGGGCGCCGAGCGCGGCGCGTCGGTCGCGGTCCATGCGGGCAGCGCGCCGTCCGAGGCGGTGGGCGGCGGCACGCCGGCCGAGCAGGTGGCCGCGCTCGACCCGAAGGCGTTCTTCACGCGCTTCGCGCAGGCGCTGCAGGACAATCCGGCGCCGGCCGACGACGCGCACGCCCAGGAATCGCTCGCCGACATCGGCGTGAAGGCCGGCTACCCGGTACTGTGGACGGGCGACCGTCTCACGGCCGCGACGGCCGGCATCGCCGAGGCGCGCGCGCGGCTCGCGACGCCGCCGTCGAACCTGCTGAACGCGAACGGCTGGAACTGGATCGGCGACACGGCCGGCAAGTACGGCCAGGACTACGCGCTGCGCGCGTACGCGGCCTACACGCAGTTCGGCACCGCCACGCGCGACGACGAGACGCTCGCGATCACCCGCGTCGACAGCGACGGCCATCCGCTGAACGGCGCGAACCGCTACGTGCTGCATTTCGCGCCGGGCGCGCTGCCGCCGGTGCGCGCGTTCTGGACGCTCACGCCGTACACGACCAACGGCGCGCTGCCCGACGTCGGGTCGGCGCGTCGTTCGCTCGGCGATCGCGACCGGCTGCGCCGCAACCGCGACGGCTCGATCGACATCGTCGTGTCGGCGTCGCCGGGCGGCACGCATGCGGCCAACTGGCTGCCGGCGCCGCGTACCGATTTCGTGCTCGCGTTGCGCCTGTACGCGCCGAAGCCGCAGGCGAGCGACGGGTCGTGGATGCCGCCCGTCGTCGTCCGGAAATGAACGGTTGACCGCCGCCGCTGTCCGACCGGCGGGCGCGGCGGCGGCGCCCGACCTCCGTACCGTCACTTCCTGAGCCTATACTTTCGGGATAGCGTGCGCGGCCGCCCGGTTGTCCGGCGCGGCCCGTCATCCATTTCCGAGACACTCAAGCATGGCAAGCGCAGACAAAGAAACCGTACCCTCGACCCTCCATGCCCTCGGCGGCGTTGCACGCTCGCGCCGGACCCGGCGTATCGGCATCGGCGTGCTGATCTTCGTCGTTTTATTCGGACTGCTCGGCTTCTTCGCGGCGCCGCCGCTGATCCGCCATGTCGCCGAACAGCAACTGAGCAAGCAGCTCGACCGTCCGGCCACGATCCAGCGCATCGCACTGAACCCGTACACGCTGAACCTCGAAGCCGACGGCATCCACCTCGGCGAGCGCGGCGGTCAGGGCGACTTCATCGACATCGGCAAGCTCGTCGTGAGGCCGTCGTGGTCGTCGTTGTTCCGCGGCGCGCCGATCGTCAACGAAATCCGGCTCGATTCGCCGCGCTTTCGCATCGTCCGCTACGACGCCCAGCGCTTCAATTTCACCGACCTGATCGAGAAGTTCTCGTCGCCGTCGCCGCAACCGGACAGCAAGCCGGCGCAGTTCTCGGTGTCGAACATCCAGGTCAACGACGGCCGGATCGACTTCGACGATCGCCTGCTGAACGAAAAGCACGTCGTCGACAACTGGACGCTCGGCATTCCGTACATCGCGACGCTGGCCTCGAAGACCGACATCTTCGTCGAGCCGAAGCTGCGCGCGCGCTTCGACGGCAGCCCGCTCTCGATCGACGGCAAGACCAAGCCGTTCGCGCAGTCGCGCGAATCGGAAATCGCGCTGAAATTCGACCGCCTCGACGTGCCGAAGCTGATCTCGTACGCGCCGGCGAAGCTGCCGGTGATCGTGACGAGCGGCCTGCTGAGCAGCGACCTCACGGTCAATTTCGTGATGAGCGGCGAGACGCCCGCGCTGCGCGTGTCGGGCACCGTCGATCTGAACGACGCGAAGGTGACCGACCGCGCGTCGGCGCCGCTGTTCGCCGCGCGCGGCGTGCACGTCGCGGCGGCCGGCCTCGAGCCGCTGCGCAACGCGATGCACTTCGACGAGATCCAGATCGACCGGCCGGTGGTCGACCTGTCGCGCGACAAGCAGGGCGTGCTGAACGTCGAGAAGCTCGTCGCGCAGCCGGCCGCCGCACCGAAGGCCGAAGCCGGCAAGCCGGCCGCGTCGGCCGTCGCCGTTGCCGGCGCTTCCGGCGCCACCGTCGCCGCGGCCAGCGCCGCCAGTGGCGCGAAGGCCGAAGGCAGCGCCGCCGCGAAGGCAGCGCCGCCGCTCGACCTGACGATCCGTCGTTTCGCGATCGACGGCGGCACGATCAACGTCGACGACCGCGTGCCGGCGACGCCGACCGCGATGTCGCTGACGAAGCTCGCCGCGACGCTCGACGGTTTTTCGCTGCAGGGCAAGACACCCGCGAAATACACGCTGTCGACGTCGCTGTCGCGCGGCGGCGACGTGACGGCCGAAGGCGCGTTCAATCTCGCCGCGAAGCAGGCCGACACGAAGCTGACGGTCGCCGCGCTCGCGCTGCCGGCGCTGCAGCCGTACCTGGGCGAGGCGACGCGCGCGCGCGTGCTCGACGGCACGCTCGGCGCGACCGTCAACGCGAAGACCGACTGGGGCAAGACGCCGCTCGCCGCGGAAGTCGCGGACAGCACGATCAGCCTGAAGTCGCTGAAGGTCGCCGCGCCGAACGACAAGGCGCCCGCGATCGCGCTGCCCGACGCGAGCGCGAAGATCGCGAAGGTCGACGTCGCCGCGCGCACCGCGGAGATCGCGAGCGTCGACGCGAGCGGGCTCGCGCTCGACGTGAAGCGCCTGAAGGACGGCAAGATCGACCTCGCGGCGCTGGCCGAACCCGCGCAGGCGGCGGTGCCGCAGCGCACCGTCGCGCGCAAGGCCCAGGCCGCCGCGCCGTCGTGGCACTACCGGATCGATGCGTTGAACGTGAAGGACGCGTCCGCGAACTTCACCGACCTGTCGACGCCGCGCCCGGTGAAGCTGGCGATCAAGCCGCTGGAGCTGTCGGTGCAGAAGGTGAGCGACGACCTGACGAAGCCGCTGCCCGTGCAACTGAAGGCGACGCTGAACCGCAAGGGCTCGCTGAACGTGTCGGGCGACGTGACCGCGCAGCCGCTGAAGCTCGGCCTGAAGATCAACGGCAACCGTCTCGATGCGGCCGCGTTCGAGCCGTACTTCGGCAGCGCGCTGAACGCGACGATCGCGAGCGCGCTGCTCAACGCGCAAGGCAACCTGACGTTCGCGCAGGTGAAGGACACGCCGCGCGCGACCTATCGCGGCGACGTCGCGCTGGTCGACGTGCGGATGCTCGACAAGGCGACCTCCGACCCGTTCGCGGGCTGGCGCTCGCTCGCGCTGTCGAACCTGAAGGCGAACTACGACGAGAAGGGCACCGACGTCGACGCCGCGCGCGTGACGTTCTCGAACTTCTACGGCCGCGTGCTGCTCGACGCGCAGGGGCGGCTGAACCTGAAGGACGTGGTCGCGAAGGAGACCGGCCCCGCGCAGTCGCTCACGCGCGACGCGAGCAAGGGCGAGCCGGTGCCGCTGTCGCCGGGCGTGACGCCGCCGGCCGCCGCGCAGGCCGCGTCGGCCGCGGCCGCGCAGCAGGCGTCCGTGCCGGCCGCCGCGTCGGCGACGGTGGTCGTGAAGGCTGCGCCGCAGCCGCAGAACCCGGTGCGGATGCATTTCGGCGAACTGGTGCTGCAGAACGGCCGCGTCACGTACACCGACAACTTCATCAAGCCGAACTACACGGCGAACCTCGTCGCGATCAAGGGCACGGTCGGCGCGTTCGGCACGGATTCGACGACGTCCGCACCGGTCGACGTCGCCGCGAACCTCGCGGGCAACGGGCCGATCTCGATCAAGGGCTCGGTGAACCCGCTGATCGAGAAACCGGCGCTCGACCTCACGGCGATCGCGCACGACATCGAGCTGACCAATCTGACGCCGTATTCGGCGAAGTACGCGGGCTACCCGATCACGAAGGGCAAGCTCAACGTCGATCTGCACTACCAGCTCGCGAACGACCAGCTGTCGGCGAACAACCACATCTTCATCGATCAGCTCACGTTCGGCGATCGTGTCGAGAACGACACGGCGACGAAGCTGCCGGTGAAGCTCGCGATCTCGCTGCTGAAGAATACGCGCGGCCAGATCGACGTGAACCTGCCGGTGTCGGGCTCGCTGTCGAATCCGGAGTTCAGCGTCGGCGGGCTGATCTGGCACGCGGTGTTGAACCTGATCGCGAAGGCCGTCACGTCGCCGTTCACGCTGCTCGCGAGTGCGTTCGGCGGCAGCGGCGGCGAGGATCTCGGCTACGTCGAGTTCGCGCCGGGTTCGTACGCGTTGACCGACGCGCAGCAGAAGAAGCTCGACACCGTCGTGAAGATGCTGACCGAGAAGCCGTCGATCCGCCTCGACCTGATCGGCCGCGTCGACCCGGCGCAGGACACGCCGGGGCTGCGCGACGCGTACGTCGAGCGGTTGGTGCGTCAGCAGAAGCTGAAGGACGTGGTCGGTCAGGGCGAGAGCGTCGATCCGATGTCGGTGAAGGTCGACAAGGCCGAATACTCGAAGTACCTGACGCGCGCGTACAAGGCCGCCGATTTCAAGAAGCCGCGCAACCTCGTCGGCCTGCAGAAGACGTTGCCCGATGCGGACATGAAGCAGGCGCTCGCCGATCACGCGCCGGCCGACGACAACGCGCTGCGTGCGCTCGCGCAGCAGCGCGCGCAGGTCGTGCGCCAGTATCTCGACGGCAAGATCGACTCGAGCCGCATGTTCGTCGTCGCGCCGAAGCTCGACGCGAAGGGCATCTCGGACAAGGGCGCGACGACCCGCGTCGACTTCGGGCTGCAGTAAGCGTCGCCGCCATCCGCCGCCGCGCCCGCACCCGCCGGGCGCGGCGGTCTCGTCAGCGCCCGGCGATCGCCGGTTCGCGCTTGTCCAGCTCCTTCCTCGCGGCCAGCGGCAGACGCGCGTCGTCCCACTGCGTCAGCCATTCGACTTCCTTCGCGGTGAACACCTGTCCGTAGTTGCGCAATGCGTACTGCAGCGCGTCGACGACGTGATGGCGAATGATTTCGGGGGTACGTGCATCGTCCAGCACGAACCGGAGAGCTTCCAGGGTTGACATAGTCGTGCTCCGGGTCAGGGAAAACCCTTTATCACACGCCAATAGTCGCGGGCCAAGCCGAAAAAAAACCCGGCCGCGCGGGCCGGCGCACGCGAAGGCCGCGTATTGCGACTGCTTCGTGTCATTTGCGATTGGTTACGTTTGACAGAGAACAGAAAGCCCCGCTTCATCCGACCGCCGCACGATCCGGCGATATTTTGCGCGCCTGACGGCAAGTCGCGTAGTTCAACATCAATCGGTGAGGTGGGGTGATGATTTCCAGGTTCATCAAGCAACGGAAAATGGCGGTGATGGTGGCGGGTGCGCTGGCGCTCGCCAGCGCGGGCGCGCATGCGGCGCAACAGGACGGCAACGCTCACGGCGAGAGCAACGGGCGGACGAGCCGCGTCGTGAAGCATGTGCTGCTGCTGAGCATCGACGGTCTGCACGAACAGGATCTCGCGCGCTGCATCGGTGCGAATACGTGCCCGAACATCGCGGTGCTCGCGAAGAGCGGCGTGACGTACGCGAATGCGTACACGCCGGGCCTGTCGGATTCGTTCCCGGGCCTCGCCGCGCTCGTGACGGGCGGCTCGCCGAAGACGGCCGGCCTGTTCTACGACGTGTCGTACGACCGCAACCTGTACGCGCCGAGCGACACGACGTGCTCGGGCAAGCAGGGCTGGAACGTCGTGTTCGACGAGACGACCGGCATCGATGCATTCAATGGCGGCGCGCTCGTGCACCTCGACGGCGGCGGCGCGTTCAATCCGCAGGCGATCCCGCATGCGAAGGTCAACGGCCAGTGCGTGCCGGTCTACCCGCACAACTACGTGAAGACCAACACGGTGTTCGAGGCCGTGAAGGCCGGCGTGCCGAATGCGCGCACCGCATGGGCCGACAAGCATGCGTGGGGCTACGACTGGCTGAACGGCCCGTCGGGCACCGGTGTCGACGATCTGATGCGCACCGAGATCAATTCGATCGACCCGGCGACCAACACTGACTATACGGACGTCTACTCGCACACCGCGCGCTTCGACAACCTGCACGTGCAGGCGCTGATCAACCAGATCGGCGGCCGCGATTCGACCGGCACGAAGAGCGCGCCGGTGCCGACGCTGTTCGGCGCGAACTTCCAGACGCTGAGCGTCGCGCAGAAGGCGCCGGTCGCGAAGGGCGGCGGCTATCTCGACGCCGACTTCACGCCGAACGGGCAGGTCGCGAACGCGATCACGTACGTCGACGACGCGATCGGCCGTGTCGTCGCGGCGCTGAAGCAGGCCAACCTGTATTCGTCGACGGCGGTGATCGTCACGTCGAAGCACGGCCAGTCGCCGACCGATCACACGAAGCTCGTGAAGAACGGCGACACGCTGACGAAGCTGCTCGAAGCGAACAACTTCATCGACCCGAACGGCAACTTCGGCCAGAACAACACGGCGACGGGCAACCTGAACGACGGTTCGGGCCTGGTCGGCACGGGCTTCGTGCAGACCGACGACGTCGGGCTGATCTGGCTGCGCGACCGCAGCCAGCGCACGGCCGTGGTACAGACGCTGAAGGCGAATCTCGGCTGCAACGCGCCGGGCATCTGCGCGGACGGCCCGCAGGCGTACGTGTTGTACGGCGCGGCGCTCGCCGACCGCTTCGGCGATCCGGCCAACGGCCGCACGCCGGACATCGTCGTCCAGCCGAATCCGGGCGTGATCTACACGTCGAGCACGAAGAAGGACGAGGAGCACGGCGGCAACGCGCCGGACGACAGCCACCTCGGCTTGCTCGTGTCGTATCCGGGCCTGCATCGTGCGCGCACGGTGAACGATCTCGTCGGCACGAAGCAGGTCGCGCCGACGATCCTCGCGCTGCTCGGCGCCGACCCGCGCCTGCTGCAGGCGGTCGTGGCCGAGAATACGCGCGTGCTGCCGGGGCTCGGTATCGGGCGTTGAGCGCCAGGAACGGCGGCGCGCCCGCGGCATGACGCGGGCGCTTCGGAAGAGAAGTGTGATGAACGCGGCGCCTGGCGGATCGAGGCGCCGCGATGCCGGTGCATGGCTTGAATTCGGGCGCGTGCACCGGCATATTCGTCGCGCATCACCCGTTCAACGATGTACCGAGAGGATCGTTCATGCGCCTTCTGCTTGCCCTGCTGCTCCCGTGGTTCCAGTTCTTCACGATCGGCCGCCCGATCGCCGGGATCATTTGTCTGCTCCTGCAACTCACGATCATCGGCTGGCTGCCGGCCGCGATCTGGTCGGTGTATGCGCTGAGCCAGTACAAGACCGATCGCAAGATCGAGGCGGCGTTGCGCGGGCGGGGGTAGACGCGCAGTGTGCGGTTGATCGATCCAGCGGCGCGGTTTGTATTTTGGTAGAAATCTATATGTTTTACTCACATCCGCGATGTGATTTGTATAGATTTCTGCCTGAATGGCGGATTCGTGAGTGGTTCGGCCTGATGCCGTCTCCGCGGGAGCGGATGCACGATGCGTCGCTTGATGCATCTGGCCAAAGCTGCGCCCGACGACAAAACGGCCGCCCGGGCCATCGTTCGACCCGGGGCGGCCGCTTCGCCTACTTCACCGCAAACAGCGTGAGGTTCATGAAGATCTTGAACGCATAGCCGAGCGTGACGGCGCCGAGCACGCCGCCCACCCACAGAACGACGAACCACATCCAGCCGCGCATCCGCGGCCGCGGCGCCGCAGGCGGGCGATCGACGGAATCAGTGGTGGTAGTAATGCTGGTCTTCATGGCGCACCTTGCCTCGGAATACCCAGTAACCCATCGTCGTGTAGGCGATGATGATCGGCAGGATAACCGCTGCGCCGACCAGCGTGAAGGTCTGGCTCGAACGCGGCGCCGCCGCTTCCCAGATCGTCATCGTCTGGGGAATCGCATACGGGAACAGCGTGACGAGCAGGCCGACGTAGCCGAGCAGCACGAGCGCCAGCGCGAGCACGAACGGCGTCATGTCGTGCCGGTCGCGTACCGCGCGACGCATCCACACCGCGCACGCGGCCACCAGGAACGGCACCGGCAGCAGGCGCCAGAACAGCCCCGAATCGAACCAGCGCTGCGCGATGGCCGGATCCTGCAGCGGCGTCCACAGGCTGACGATCGCGATGAAGCCGAGCAGCACGACGGTCAGCGGCCACACGACGCGATGCAGGCGCCGCTGCAGGTCGCCTTCCGTCTTCGCGACGAGCCAGCAGCAGCCGAGCAGCGCGTACGTGACGATCAGGCCGAGGCCCGTCAGCAGGCTGAACGGCGTGAGCCAGTCGAATGCGCCGCCGGCGTACACGCCGTCCTTCACGTCGATGCCCTGCAGGAACGCGCCGAGCGCGATCCCCTGGAACAGCGTCGCGCCGGCCGAGCCGCCGATGAACGCGAGATCCCACAGCTGCTTCGTGCGCCGCGCCTTCGCGCGGATCTCGAACGACACGCCGCGGAAGATCAGGCACACCAGCATGAAGATCAGCGGCAGGTACAGCGCCGACAGCACCGTCGAATAGACGACGGGGAATACCGCGAACAGCCCGGCGCCGCCGAGCACGAGCCACGTCTCGTTGCCGTCCCACACGGGCGCGACGGTGTTCATCATCAGGTCGCGTTCCCGCTCGTCCGGGAAGAACGGGAAGACGATGCCGATGCCGAGGTCGAAGCCGTCGAGCACGACGTACATGAAGAGCCCCAATGCGATGATCGCGGCCCAGATTACGGTGACGTCCATAGGTTTTTCTCGTATGCGAAAGGAGTGGGCTCAGACGGTCTCGATCAGCTCGTCGACGGCCGACATCGGGCGGCGCGCGGTGTGATCGGGGCGCGTGTCCGGCAGGTCGTGCGTCGCGTCGTGCTCGACGTCGGGCAGCGCGGGGCCGGCCTTCATCAGCTTCAGCATGTAGTACACGCCGGTGCCGAACACGAGGAAGTACACGATCACGAACGTCATCATCGACAGGCTGACCTGCTGCACCGACAGCGGCGACACGGCCTGCGCGGTGCGCATCACGCCATACACGACCCACGGCTGGCGGCCGGCTTCGGTCGTCACCCAGCCCGCGAGCAGCGACACGAAACCGGTCGGGCCCATCGCCAGTGCAAAGCGCTGGAACCACTTCGATTCGTACAGGCGGCCGCGGCGGCGCAGGAACCACGCGAGCACGGCGAGGCCGATCATCGCGAAGCCGAGGCCGACCATGATCCGGAAGCTCCAGAACACGACCGTCGAGTTCGGGCGGTCTTCCGGCGGGAAGTCCTTCAGCCCGCGGATTTCGCCGTCCCAGCTATGCGTGAGGATCAGGCTGCCGAGGTGCGGCACCTTGACCGCGTAGCGGGTCGTCTCCGCTTTCATGTCGGGGATGCCGAACAGGTTCAGCGGCGTGCCGCCCTTTTCGGTTTCCCACAGCCCTTCGATCGCGGCGATCTTCGCGGGCTGGTGCTTCAGCGTGTTGATGCCGTGCTGGTCGCCGATCACGGCTTGCAGCGGCGCGAGCACCAGCAGCAGCCACAGCGCCATCGAGAACATCTTCTTCACGCCCTTGTCGCGGCGGCCCTTCAGCAGGTGCCACGCGCCCGTCGCGGCCACCACGAGCGCGGCGACGATGAACGCGGCGATCGCCATGTGGAAGAGGCGGTACGGGAACGACGGATTGAAGACGATCGCGAACCAGTCGGTCGGCACGACGCGGCCGTCGACGATCTCGAAGCCCTGCGGCGTCTGCATCCAGCTGTTCGATGCGAGGATCCAGAACGTCGAGATCAGCGTGCCGATCGCGACCATCAGCGTCGCGCCGAAGTGCGCGCGCGGACTCACGCGGTTCCAGCCGAACAGCATGATGCCGAGGAAGCCGGCTTCGAGGAAGAACGCGGTCATGACCTCGTACATCAGCAGCGGGCCGGTGACGGCGCCGGCGAAGCTCGAGAAGCCGGACCAGTTGGTGCCGAACTGATAGCTCATCACGACGCCGGACACGACGCCCATCCCGAACGCGACCGCGAAGATCTTCGACCAGAACAGGCAGAGCGTCTTGTAGTACTGCTTGCCGGTCTTCAGCCAGCGATATTCGAGCACGGCGATGAAGCTGGCGAGGCCGATGCTCAGCGCCGGAAAGACGATGTGAAACGAGACGGTGAACGCGAATTGCAGGCGGGCCAGATCGAGGGCCGAAAGTGCGGTGTCCATACCAGTTGACCGAGGCTTGACGATACCCGCCGGCGGGTGCCGGCGGACCCCGGCGGACGGCGTCGGGGTTGGCTGGAGTATGGGCCGCGATGTTGCACCGCGAAATGCGCCAACTCGTCGCAGATGTCCAGCCCGTCGCGCGCGATTTCCGGATAAATCGTTGATTCGTATCAAGAAGGCCGTTCGCGGCGCGCACGGCCGCGGCGTGGCGGTCTGACGCACGTGCGTCAATATGGCGCGTCGCGTCATCGGAACGGTTTTGCGCAGACGAAAACCGTGTGCCGGGAGGGCCAACGGTTTCGAAGCGTTAAACGCGTAACGCGCGCGTCCGAACGAGCCGGGCGTCTGTCACATGGGTAACGTCGCGCAACATTTGCGCGCCCGCCCGTAATGGATACCGGATCGCGTGCGGCGTAGCGTTCGGGATGTCCGGTTCGGATCGACGAACCGGCCTGCCGGAGAACGTGACGTGAATGGATTGAAGCTCGCGCTGGGCGCGGCGGCCGCGGTGGCGGTCGCGACGGGCGGCGTGGCGCATGCCGCCCGGGTCGGGGTCTATATCGGCCCCGGCTACCCGTACTACGCCCCTGTCGTACCTGCGCCGTACTACTACCCGCCGCCCGTCGTCGCGGTGCCGGTCGCTCCGCCGCCGCCGCCCGAGTATGTCGAGAAGGGGCAGCCGCAGGACGACGGCGACGCGAACCTCTGGTACTACTGCGACGCGTCGAAGCATTACTACCCGTATGTGAAGACCTGCAAGTCGGGCTGGCGCACGGTGCCGGCGCGGCCGCAGTGACGGAGGCGCGACGATGAAGACCGTATTTCGACCGCTGCGCGTGCCGGCCGCGCTGGCGCTGGTCGCGCTGCTCGGCGCATGCGCATACATGCCGACCGGCCCGAGCGTGATGGCGCTGCCGGGCACCGGCAAGTCGTTCGACCAGTTCCGCGCGGATGACGGCAGTTGCCGCCAGTATGCGTTCCAGCAATCGGGCGGCGTGAGCGCCGGGCAGGCGTCGACCGCGAGCGCGGTCGGCAGCGCGGCCGTCGGCACCGCGCTCGGCGCGGCGGCCGGCGCCGCATTCAACGGCGGCACCGGCGCGGCGGTCGGCGCGGGCGCGGGGCTGCTCGCGGGCAGCGTCGTCGGCGCGGGCGCCGCGCAGGGCTCGGCCTACGATGTCCAGCGGCGCTACGACTACGCGTATCTGCAGTGCATGTATGCGACCGGCAACCGTGTGCCGGTGCCGGGCGGCATGAGCGGCGGTAGTGGCGGCGGGTACGGCGGGGGCGGCTACGGCACGGCGCCGCGCGCCGCGCCGCCGATGCCGCCGGCGGGCTTCCAGCCGCCCCCGCCGCGATATTGATCCGCGCGACCGCGTGCCTCCACCGGCACGCGCTGCGTGAATTGCGTACACTCTGAGTCTCGTTTTCGGCAGGGCCGGACGCAGGGATGCCGGCTCGTTTACTCAGGGCACAGCGATGATCGATTTACGCAGCGATACCGTGACACGTCCGAGCCAGGCGATGCTGGCCGCAATGACCGCCGCCGAAACCGGCGACGACGTCTGGGGCGACGACCCGACCGTGCTGCGCCTGCAGGCGGTGACGGCCGAGCGCGCCGGCAAGGAGGCCGGCCTGTTCTTCCCGAGCGGCACGCAGAGCAACCTGGCCGCGCTGATGTCGCATTGCGAGCGCGGCGACGAGTACATCGTCGGCCAGCTCGCGCACACCTACAAGTACGAGGGCGGCGGCGCGGCCGTGCTCGGCAGCATCCAGCCGCAGCCGATCGAGAACGCGCCGGACGGCACGCTGCCGCTCGCGAAGATCGCCGCGGCGATCAAGCCGCTCGACAATCACTTTGCCCGCACGCGACTGCTCGCGCTCGAAAACACGATCGGCGGCCAGGTCTTGCCGGAAGGCTATGTGCGGGAAGCCGTCGCGTTCGCGCGCAGCCGCGGGCTGTCCACGCACCTCGACGGCGCGCGCGTATGCAATGCGGCCGTCGCATCGGGTCGCCCGATCGCCGAGCTGTGCGCGCCGTTCGACACCGTGTCGATCTGTTTCTCGAAAGGGCTCGGTGCGCCGGTCGGCTCGGTGCTGGTCGGCAGCCGTGCGCTGATCGAGCGCGCGCAGCGCTGGCGCAAGGTGCTGGGCGGCGGGATGCGGCAGTCGGGCATTCTCGCGGCGGCGTGCCTGTATGCGCTCGATCACAACGTCGAGCGGCTCGCGGACGATCACGCGAATGCCGCGCATCTCGCGGCCGGCCTCGCGCGCATCGACGCGGTGAAGGTGCTGTCGCATGCGACGAACATGGTGTTCGCGCAATTCCCCGAAGCCGATTGCGCGCCGCTCGAGGCGTGGCTCAAGGCGCGCGGGATCCTCACGCAGATGCTGTATGCGTCGCGCTTCGTCACGCATTGCGACGTGTCGCGCGCGGACATCGACACGTTCGTCGGCGCGGTCGGCGCGTATTTCGCGCAGCGTCGCGCGTGAAGCGGAACGCGCCGGCCGGCGACGGGCCGGCGCGGCGTGGCATGACATGACGTCACGCACGAAGAGGTGACGCGGCGCGCGGTCGCTCGATCGTTGCCGTGCCAGCCGATTACGCTTGCCGCGGCATGTCGGCGGGCGGTGTGCCGTCGTGGAATAGCGATTTCAGTTGCGTGCGCAGTTCGGCGCTGTCGGTGTGCTGGTGTACCGAAACCGCATGTTGCACGGCGGCCTCCAGCAGTTCGTTGTCGGAGTCGGCGGAGATGGCGACCGAGCAATGCGTCGCGCTGGGAAACTCGCGGCAATCGATATAGCGGCGGGACATGATGTTCTCCTCACACGAAAGGGAACGGCCGGACCTGGATGATCGGCCGCGCGGCACGTTCGCGAGGCCGATGGAAAAAGTATAGGCGGCGCGGCTGACTTTCCTGTCGCCGCGCATCCCGCGCCGGCAACGTCGATCGCCCGCGAGCCTGCGCGTCACGACAACGGCGCGAGCAGCCGGCGCGCCGCTTCGACGACCCGCTCGGACAGCGACGCCATCGTCGGCGACTGCACGGTCCACGCGTGCCAGTACAGCGTGACGTCGGTCGGATGCGCGGGCGCGAGATCGACGAGCCCCTGCGCGTCGAGCGGCGCGGCGCCGATCAGCGGCTCCGGCACCATCGCGTAGCCGAGCCCGTGCCGCACCGCGGCGAAGTGCGAATGGGTGCCCGGCACGTAGTGGCACGGGTACGCACCTTCGGGCAAGCCGAACTTCTCCTTCAGGAACGACGATTGCAGCGTGTCGCGCCGCGAATACGCGACGACGGGCGCGTGGCGCGCGCTCGTGCGGTTCAGGCCGCGCGGGAACCAGCGACCGGCGAACGCGGCGGCGGCGAGCAGCCGGTAGCGCATCGTGCCGAGCGGCGTCGCGATGCAGCCGCGCATCGGCTTCGGCTCGGTCGTCACGCAGCCGACCGCCATCCCGCTTTCGAGCAGCGCGAACGTATGATCCTGATCCTCGACGATCAGCTCGAACAGGATCCGCTCGCCCGCGAGCACGGACGTCAGCGCGGGCAGGAACCACGTGCCGAGACTGTCGGCATTCAGGGCGATCGTCACCGAGATCGGCGATTCGCGCTCGGCCGCGAGCGTGCTCTGCAGGTCGGCCTGCAGCAGCGCGACGCGGCGCAGGTGCTGCAGCACGCGCTGTCCGGCCACCGTCGGGCGGCACGGCCGCGTGCGCAGCACGAGCGGCGTGCCGAGGCTCGCCTCCAGCGCGCGGACCCGCTGCGTGACGGCGGACGCGGTCACGTGCAGGCGCACGGCCGCCTGCTCGAAGCTGCCGGTGTCGGCGACGGCCAGCAGCGCGGCGGCCTGCTTCGGATCGATCGTCATCGACATGTCGGGGGCATTCCTGTGATCGGGGACGAGAACAGGCCGTAGTGTAAGGCAGCATGCGCGGCCGCCCCGGTGCCGCGTATCGTCCCGCCGTGCGCGATTCGTCGTCGGAAACGGGTGCCGCGCAGGGTGTTGCCGGCGGCGCGGGCATTTTGATCTACGCTGTGTGAATGTGCGAACCGCGGTGGCCGATGCCGCTCGCGCAGTGGCGATATCGTCACGCCGACGCCGACGCCGACGCCCGACGCCCGACGCCCGACGCCCGACGCCCGACGCCCGGCGACGCCATGCAGCATGCCGATTCGACTACACCCACTGAAGAACCCGCGACGGAGCCCCAGAGCCATGATCTTCCGGCAACTTTTCGACCCGCAATCGTCGACGTACACGTATCTGCTCGCCGACGGCGCATCGCGCGAGGCGCTGCTGATCGATCCCGTGTTCGAGCAGGTGCGCCGCGACGCGGCGCTGCTCGACGAACTCGGGCTGCGGCTCGTCGCGACCGTCGACACGCACGTGCATGCCGATCACGTGACGGGCGCGTGGCTCCTGAAGCAGCACACGGGCAGCGCGATCGCGATCTCGGCCGCGAGCGGCGCGCAGGGCGCCGACCGCTACCTGAACGACGGCGACCGCTGCATGTTCGGCTCGCGCTACCTGACCGTGCGCGCGACGCCCGGCCACACGAGCGGGTGCATCAGCCTCGTGCTCGACGACGAATCGATGGCGTTCACCGGCGATTGCCTGCTGATCCGCGGCACCGGCCGCACCGACTTCCAGCAGGGCGACCCGCGCGCGCTGTATCGCGCGGTGCACGGCCGGCTCTTCACGCTGCCGGCCGCGTGTCTGCTGTATCCGGCGCACGACTATCGCGGGCTCACGGTGACGAGCGTCGGCGAGGAGCGGCGCTTCAACCCGCGCCTCGGCGGCGATCTCAGCGAAGACGATTTCGCCGGCTACATGCGCAACCTCGGGCTCGCGCATCCGCGCCAGATCGACGTCGCGGTGCCGGCGAATCTCCAGTGCGGCGTCGCCGCGAACGCGCCCGATGCGCGGGCGGCGGCCGACTGGGCGCCGCTCGTCTATACGTTCGCGGGTTTCTGGGAAATCGATCCGCAATGGCTCGAGGATCATCTGCCGGCCGTGCAGGTCGTCGACGTGCGCGAACCGGACGAATTCGCGGGCCCGCTCGGCCATCTGCCCGGCGCGATGCCGATCCCGCTCGGCGAACTGGCCGCGCGCACCGGCGAGATCGCGCGCGAGCGGCCGGTCGTGACCGTGTGCCGGGCCGGCGGGCGCTCCGCGCAGGCGACGGTGATCCTGAAGAAGGCCGGCTTCGAAGCGGTCGCGAATCTCGGCGGCGGGATGCTGCGCTGGCGTGCCGAAGGGCGTGTCGTGACGGATGGCCGCTCGTAGGCCCCGGCAGTCCCTCGAAAAAAAAATTCCGGATCGATGTCGAAACGGCCGGGCGCCGTTCGTCGTCAAGGTATCCGATCACGTGGCGCCGCATGACGCGGCGCCGAAACCCGAGAGACCGTCCATGATGCCGACGCTTTACGCTCATCCCTTTTCGTCTTACTGCCAGAAAGTGCTGACCGCGCTGTACGAGAACGGCACGCCGTTCGACTATCGCGTGCTCGCGCACGACGATCCGAAGCCGATGCAGGAACTGGCCGCGCTGTGGCCGCTGAAGCGTTTCCCGGTGCTCGTCGACGCGGGCCGCACGGTGATCGAGGCGTCGATCATCATCGAGTATCTCGGCCTGCACCATCCGGGCCCCGTGCGCCTGCTGCCCGACGATCCGCGCGCGGCGCTCGAGGTGCGGACGATGGATCGCTTCTTCGACAACTACGTGGCGACGCCGCAGCAGAAGGTCGTGTTCGATGCGCTGCGGCCGGAAGCCGAACGCGATGCGCGTGGGGTGGCCGATGCGCGCGCGATGCTCGACACGTCGTATGCGTGGCTCGACAAGACGATGGCCGATCGCGAATGGGCGGCCGGCGACCGCTTCAGCCTCGCCGATTGCGGCGCGGCGCCGTTCCTGTTCTACGCGGACTGGACGCACCGGATCGACCCGGCGTTCGCGAACGTGATCGCATACCGCAAGCGTCTGCTCGCGCGGCCGTCGTTCGCGCGCGCGGTCGACGAGGCACGACCGTATCGTTCGTTCTTTCCGCTCGGCGCGCCCGATCGCGACTGACGGGCACGGCCGTCGCACCGCGTGCCGCGGCCGCGCATGGCCGGCAGCGCGCGCCGGGGCGACGGAACGACAGCAGCGGCAGCATCGCGGGGGCGCTCGTCACATCGTGCGCGTGGCCGACTGCGCGAGCGTCAGCAACTCGTCGAACTGCGTGATCAACTCGAAGCACAGCAGGAACGCGAGCGTATAGGCCGGCGCGGGGAAGCGCCGGATCATCTCCAGCACCGCCGGCGCGAAGCGCGACCGGACCGCGTCGCGCGTCAGCAGCCATGCGATCGCGATGCCGATCGCCGCGCCCGCGATCAGGTCGGTCGGATAGTGAAAGCCGAGATACGCGCGCGGCAGGCAGATGAACACGACCGAATACAGCAGCGCGACGATGCCGATGCGGCGCGCGATGATGAAGATGCCGGTCGCGATCGCCATCCAGAGCATCGCGTGATCGCTCGGAAACGAACTCCATGTCTGCAGCGTCGCCGCGCGCAGTCCGGCCGACGGAAAGTGCAGGTGCAGGTCGGGGTTGTAGATCGGCCGCACGCGGAACGGCAGCACCTGCGCAAGTACGCGGCCGACGGCCAGCGCGATGAGCCCGCTCGCGACGGTGGCGACGACCAGCTCGCGTTGCCGTTCGCGATTCGGGCCGGGCTGGAACCACAGCCAGCACAGCACGGGAATGAGCACGAAGCCCTTGAACGTGTAGAGGCCCGCGATCACGCGGATCGCGTGATTCATCAACGGGCCGAACGTCACGTGGGTGAGGAAGATCTGGATCGTGGTGTCGAAATCGTTCATGTCCTGTGCGACCCGGGCGGACGCGCAGCGCATGACGGGCGGCCGGCTGGATCGGAAAGCGCGCTCGCACGGAGCGCAACGGGGGGCAAGTATGTCACCCGTTATTTCGAAGAAAATGCGAAAAAATACCGGGAATCCCCTGATACACCGGAACCGTGTGGTGGGGCCGGATGGGAGAGCGCCGTGCGATGCGGCAGCGGCGATTCATCCGACGTTTGCGGGCGGGCGTGCACGTGCGTCGGAAAAAATATTTTGGTGAACTGGACAATTCGGCGAGCCGCCGCCGTCCTTGCGCCGGACGAGCGATTGCCGTGCCGCAACGGCGCGAATCTGTCGCACGGCGCAGCGTCACGCGCGTCGATCGAAAATAAAAAAAAGCGGGCAAACCGCGTGGGCTTGCCCGCCGGCCTGACGCGATGCCCGGCTTCAGTTGCGCCACACCCGCACGGCGAGCGCGGCCAGCGATGTCGCGACGGCCAGCGCGGTCACCGCGTTCCAGCCCAGTTGCGCGAGCAACGAACTGCCGATCGCGGCGCCGGCTGCCATCCCGATGAACATGCCGACGAACAGCACCGCGTTGAGGCGGCTGCGCGATGCGGGATCGATCCGGTAGACGATCGCCTGGTGCGCGATCAGCGTGGCCTGCACGCCGAGATCGAAGCCGATCGTCGCGAGCGCGAGCAGGACGAGCTGCGCATGCGGCGACATCAGCGGCGCAGCGGCCATCGACGCGAACGACACCGTCGCGATGCCGATACCGATCCGCGTGACGCGCTCGGGGCCGTGGTGATCGGCGAGGCGCCCGGCGATCGGGGCGGCCAGCGCGCCCGCGGCGCCCGCGAGGCCGAAGGCGCCGGCGGCCGCGCTGCCGAGGTGAAACGGCGCGCCGTGCAGCATCACAGCGAGCGTCGACCAGAACGCGCTGAAACCGACGGCCAGCAGCCCCTGCGCGAGGGCGGCGCGGCGCAGTGCCGGATGGGCGCGCCACAGTGCGCCGAGCGAGCCGATCAGCGCGCGATACGGCAGCCGCGTGGTCGGCTCGAAGCGCGGCAGCCCGCGTGCGGCCACCGCGCCGATCGCGGCGACGCTGACGGCCGCGAGCGCGAACATCGCGCGCCATCCGGCCGTCTCGGCGACGAATCCGGCCACCACGCGCGACAGCAGGATGCCGAGCAGCAGCCCCGTCATCACCGTACCGACGATGCGGCCGCGATGCGCGTCGTGTGCGAGCGTCGCGGCGGCCGGCACGACGTCCTGCGCCATCGTCGCGGCGAGGCCGATCGCGAAGCTCGCCGCGAGCAGCAGCCCGAGCGACGGCGCGACGGCGGCCAGCAGCAGCGCGACGACCAGCGCGGCGGCCTTGGTCACGATCACGCGGCGCCGGTCGAAGCGGTCGCCGAGCGGCGCGAGCAGCAGAATGCCGAGCGCATAGCCGAGCTGCGTGAGCGTCGGTACGAAGCCGATCGCTCGCGCCGATGCGCCGAGATCGGGCGCGAGCGCGCCGAGCATCGGCTGTGCGTAGTAGAGCGGGGCGACGCCGAGGCCGGCGGCCGCTGCGAGCAGCAGCACGAGCCGGCGATCGGGCATCGAATGGGCGGCCGGATGGGCCGGGGCATGCGCCACGCGGGGCGTGGTGTCGAGACGGGTCGGGGTGGACATCGCGTACATCCTCGATTGAAGAATGGAATGGACGCGAGTGTGGCGGTACGCGGCCGGCGACGGTAGTACCGGCTGGCGCAGATTTGTTATACGCTGCATGCATGACCGAAAAATCCTCTTCCTCTCCCGCTGCTGGCGGGTCTCGGCGCATTCAGACGGTGCCGGTGGACGGCGCCGGCTATCGTTTCGAGCTGATGGAAACCTTCGTGCGCATAGTCGAGGCCGGCAGCCTGTCGGCGGCCGCCGTGCAGTTGCATACGACGCAGCCGACCGTCAGCCGGCGGTTGCAGGCGCTGGAGAATTCGCTCGGCATGCGGCTGCTGCAACGCACGACCCATACGATGCGGCTGACCGTCGACGGCGAGCGTTGCTTCAAGCGGGCGAAGGAACTGCTGGCGAGCTGGGCGGCGTTCGAGGCCGATTTGCGCGGGGCGCAGGAGGAGCCGGACGGGCTGCTGCGCGTCGCGGTGCCGCACGCGTTCGGGCAGCAGCGTTTCGTCGCGCCGCTCGCGCAGTTCCTGCGCGACTATCCGCGCGTGTCGGTCGAGTGGCTGCTGCAGGACGAGGTGCGCGATTTCGTCGGCAGCGGCATCGATTGCGCGATCCAGGTCGGCGAGCCGACCGATCCGGGCGTGGTCGCGATCCGGCTGACGAAGGTGCCGCGCTTCGTGGTCGCCGCGCCGTCCATACTGAACGGCGCCGACGTGCCGGCCGATCCGGACGCGCTCGCCGCGCTGCCGTGGCTCGCGTTGCGCACGTATTACCGTACCGAGCTCGCGCTCACGCATGCAGCGACCGGCGACACGCGGCGCATCGCGATCCGCCCGCGCATCACGACCGCGAACCTGTATGCGCTGCGCAGCGCGGCGCTGCTGGGCGTCGGCGCATGTGTCGGATCGTCATGGATGCTGGCCGACGATCTCGCGCGCGGCGATCTCGTGCACCTCGCGCCCGAATGGCAGGCCGCGCCGCTGCCCGTCTACCTGACTTATCCGCATGCGCAGTTCTACCCGTCGCGGCTCGTGCGGTTCGCGGCGATGATGCGCGAGGCCGTGCCGGCGCTCGTCGAAGGGCGCGACGGCTGAAGCGGGCGACGTCGGCGGGGGGCGCCGTCAGCCGCGCCGGATCCCTTCGGGCAGCGCGCTGATGCGGCGGACTTCGGGCGAATCGAGCCACGCGCGCGACGTCGCGCAGTCGACGAACATGTCGGTCGCGTCCTCGCCCCAGAACAGGTCGCCGTCGAGTGCGAAGGTCGGCACGCCGAACACGCCGTCGGCGATCGCGCGATCCGTGTTCGCGCGCAACGCGTCCTTGACCGGCTGGGCCTCGACAGCCGTCACGCCTTCCGGAAAGCCGACCGCTTCGCACAGCGCGGCGAAGCCTGCCGGCGTCGACACGTCCTGGCCGTCGCGCCAGATATGCCGGAAGATCCGCCGGATCGCGTCCGGCGAGCTGCCCATCGCGATCGCGAGGCGCAGCGGCCTGATCGGATTGAACGGATGCGCGGGCGGCATCCGGAACGCAATGCCGAGCTTGTCCGCGCGATATTGCGCATGCCGATAGGTGAACACGCGTTTGGCCGCGATTTCCGCCGGCGCTTTCTGGCCCCAGTGCGCGAGCAGCGCACCGAGCACGATCGGCCGCGGCTCGAACGCGGCGGCGGGCGGCAACCGGTCGAACCGTTCCTGTTGCAGGTAGGCGAACGGCGAAACGAAATCGAAATACCAGGTGGCGGTGCGCGCGGCGTTCATCGCGGTGTCTCCTCGTGCGGGTCCGGTTGACGGTTGCACGCGCGGTGCGTTGCCTGCGAACGGCGCGCTGCGTGCATCGGCGGCCAGTGTCGCATGCGGCTGCCTTTCGCGCTGCCGTGTCGCGTGCCGATGCAACCGGCTCCCTACGACCGGGCGGCGGCGTCCGCCGACGATGCGAGCCGCGCGAGACTGTCGCGCACGGCGGGCGCGTCGTAGCGCGCGCCCGCGCCGCCGAGTGCGACGGTCGCCTTCTGCGCGAGCGGCAGCAGCATCGCGAGCGCCGCCGTCATCGCCGGCGCGGCGGCGAGCCGCGACTTCGGGCCCGACACCGTCAGCGCGCCGACGCATTCGCCGGCCGCGCCGAACACGGGCACGGACGCCGATGCCGTCTCCGGGTCGCGCTCGCCGTACGACGCGGCCCACAGCTGTTCGCGCACGTCGTTCCAGCGGGCGTCCTGCGTGTCGGTGAAGGCCAGCAGCACCTTCCCCGATGCGCCCTGGCCGACCGGAAACTCCTCGCCGACGCGGATCGATACGCGCACCGCCCGCGCGGGCTCGACGCGATAGAGCACGGAGCGCACGTCGCCCTGGCGCACATAGAACGATGCCGTTTCCCCGAGTTCGCGGCTCAGCGTCTCGAGTAGCGGCTCGACCACCGGACCGACGCGGAACGAGCGCTGGTACAGCGCGGCGAGCCGCAACGGTTCGTGCCCGATCGCGTACTGGCCGTCGTCGAGCTTGCGCATGAAGCCGCCATGCTCGAGCGCGACGAGAAGGCGCAGGATCGTGCTCTTGTACAGCCCGGTGCGGCGCGACAGTTCGGCGAGCGACAGCTGGTCGTCGGTCGGGCCGAACGCACGGAGGATCGCGAACGCGCGGTCGAGCACGGCGACGCCGCTGGACGCTTCTTCCGTCGCCGGATCGGCTGGGTCGCGAGCGTGATCTGCTGGATTCCTGGACACGGCCTGCTTCCTTCGAATGATGGTCGGCGGACTATATCGTTCCATCTGGCAGAACACAAGTTCCAAAAAAACGCGATTTCACGGGTATACCCCGCTTATCGCCCGTTCGACACACACTTAAAGTTCTATCAAACAGAACTATGTTCTTTCAGGTAGAACGATGAGGCGTCGAATGAAGGTTTCCAAAAATCCGGCGGTGCTGGTCAGCGAGGTCGGGCCGCGCGACGGGCTGCAGAGTATCAAGACCGTGATGCCGACGGCTGCCAAGCTGCACTGGATCACCGCGCTGGCCGCGGCCGGCCTGCGCGAGATCGAGGTCGGGTCGTTCGTGCCGGCCACGCTGTTGCCGCAAATGGCCGACGTACGCGAAGTCGTGGCGCACGCGCTCGCAATTCCCGGTTTGCACGTCGCCGCGCTCGCGCCGAACCTGCGCGGTGCCGAAAGCGCGTTCGACGCGGGCGTCCACAAGCTGACGTTGCCGGTATCGGTGACCGAAGCGCACTCGCTCGCGAACATCCGCAAGACGCCCGCGCAGATGATCGACGAGGTGCGCGCGATCGTCGCGCTGCGCGACGCGCGGTTTCCGTCGGTGCAGATCGAGGCGGGCGTGTCGGTTGCGTTCGGTTGCACGATGGCCGGAGCGGTCTCCGACGACGAGACGATCGCGATGGCCGTCGCGATGGCCGAATGCGGGGTCGACGAGATCGGCCTGTCCGACACCAGCGGTTACGCGAATCCCGCGCAGGTGCGCCGGCTGTTCACGCGGCTGCGGCGCGAAGTCGGCGACAAGGCCGGCGGCGCGCATTTCCACAACACGCGCGGGCAGGGGCTCGCGAACGTCGTCGCGGCGCTCGACGCGGGCGTGACGACCATCGACGCGAGCCAGGGCGGCTTGGGCGGCTGCCCGTATGCGCCGGGCGCCACCGGCAACATCGTCACCGAGGATCTCGTGTTCCTGCTCGAGGCGATGGGATACGACACGGGCATCGACGTCGACGCGCTGCTCGCCGCGCGCGCGATCCTGCATGCGGCGCTGCCGTCCGACGCGCTGTACGGCCACGTGCCCGACGCGGGGTTGCCGAAGGGCTTTCGCTATGCGGACGGCCGCGCGCCATCGGCCGTGCAACCGGAAGGTTGCGTGGCGGGAGTCGCACGATGAACGATCGGCAACCGGCCGCCGCGCTGCCGTACGCGGGCGTGCGCGTGATCGAGATGACGCACATGGTGATGGGCCCGACGTGCGGCATGCTGCTCGCGGATCTCGGCGCGGAAGTGATCAAGATCGAGCCGATCGCGGGCGACGGCACGCGGGCGCTGCGGGGTTCCGGCGCGGGCTTCTTCGGGATGTTCAACCGCAACAAGAAGAGCCTCGCGGTCGACGTGAAGGATCCGCGCGGGCTGGAGATCGTGCGGCGGCTCGTCGCGACCGCGGACGTCTTCAGCGAGAACTTCAAGAGCGGCACGATGGACCGGCTCGGTCTCGGCTATCCGGCGCTGGAGTCGCTGAATCCGCGCCTCGTGTACGTGTCGCACAAGGGTTTCCTGCCGGGGCCGTACGAGCATCGCACCGCGCTCGACGAGGTCGTGCAGATGATGGGCGGCCTCGCCTACATGACGGGCCCGGAAGGGCGGCCGCTGCGCGCGGGCGCGAGCGTGAACGACATCATGGGAGGCATGTTCGGCGCGATCGGCGCGATGGCCGCGCTCGCGCAGCGCGAGCGCACCGGCCGCGGCCAGCAGGTGCAGAGTTCGCTGTTCGAGAACAACGTGTTCCTCGTCGCGCAGCACATGATGCAGTTCGCGGTGACCGGGCAGGCCGCGTCGCCGATGCCGAGCCGGATTTCCGCGTGGGCCGTCTACGACGTGTTCTCCGTCAAGGATGACGAACAGATTTTTCTCGCGGTCGTGTCGGACACGCAGTGGGCGCTGTTCTGCGATGCGTTCGGCCTGGCCGCGCTGAAGGACGATCCGCGCCTCGCGACCAACAACCTGCGCGTGCAGGCGCGCGACTGGCTGCTGCCCGAGCTGCGTTCGCGGCTTGCGCCGTACTCGGCCGCGGAGATCGGCGCGATCTTCGAATCGACGGGCCTGCCGTACGCGCCGATCACGAAGCCGCAGGACCTGTTCGACGATCCGCATCTGCTCGCCACGGGCGGCCTCGAAGCCGTGACGCTGCCGGCCGACGCGAGCAGCGCCGGGCAGCCGGTCGACACGCGCACCGCGCTGCTGCCGCTGACGCTGGGAGGCGAGCGCCTGCGGCTGCGCTCGGCGCCGCCCGCGCTCGGCCAGGACACGTGCGCGCTGCTCGGCGAGCTCGGCTACACGCCCGACGACGCGCGTGCGCTGATCGATGCGGGCGTCGTCGCGGGGCCGACCGGCACGGACGTCGCCGCGCACGGCGACGGGCCGGGCGGCGCACCTTCGGCGAACGAAGTGGCGAGCGCATAGCGCAGCCGCGATTCATCGAACGAACAAAGGCGTCCCGGCCGCGCGCCGCGCGGGGGAGGAGCGCCGCATCCACGGAGACAACCATGACATCCGCTTCCCCGGCGCTGGCCGCCGATCGCGAGGCCGACGCGTCGATCGAGCAACGCGCGGTGCGCAAGGCCGCGTGGCGCTTCATCCCGCTGCTCGCGCTCGCGTATTTCTTCAACTATCTGGACCGCACGAGCGTGGGCTTCGCGGCGCTGACGATGAATCGCGATCTCGGGCTGACCGCCACGCAGTTCGGCTGGGGCGCCGGGATCATGTTTGCCGGCTACTGCGTGTTCGAAGTGCCGAGCAATCTCGCGCTGTACCGCTTCGGTGCGCGCCGCTGGCTCGCCCGGATCATGATCACGTGGGGGCTGATGGCGGCCGCGACCGCGCTCGCGACGGGGCCGACGAGTTTTTACGCGATCCGGCTGCTGCTCGGCATCGGCGAAGCCGGATTCTTTCCCGGCGTGATCTTCTTCCTCGCCGTGTGGTTTCCCGCGAGCTACCGCACGCGCGTGCTCGCGTGGTTCACCGTGTCGACGCCGCTGTCGTCGCTGATCGGTGGCCCGCTGTCGACGTGGCTGTTGCAGCTCGACGGCACGCTCGGACTCGCCGGCTGGAAATGGATGTTCATCGTCGAAGGGCTGCCCGCGTGCGCGCTCGGCTTCCTCGTGCTGAAGCTGCTGTCCGATTCGCCGGCGAATGCCGCGTGGCTGTCGGACGACGAGCGTGCCGCGCTGCAGCGTGCGTTCGAGCGCGACGGCGCGGCGGCCGGCCGCAAGAAGCGCTTCGGCGTCGCGCTGCGCGACGTGCGCGTGTACGTGCTCGCGCTGATTTCGTTCGGCTTCACGATGGGCTCGTACGGAATCGGCATCTGGTTGCCGCAAATGCTGAAGGCACACGGGATGTCGACGATGCAGACCGGCTGGCTGTCCGCGGTGCCTTACTTCTTCGCAACGGTCGCGCTGCTGTGGTGGGCGAAGCGGGTGGACCGTCGCGGCGGTCCGGTCGCGAACCTGGCGATCGGCTTGCTCATCGGCGCGGTGGCGCTCGGCGTGTCGACGCATTTCCTGACCCTCGGGCCGGCGCTCGTCGGCATCACGCTCGCGCTGATCGGCACGATTGCCGGCCGCACGATCTTCTACACGCTGCCGTCGCGCTTCCTGTCCGGCCAGGCCGCGGCCGGCGGGCTGGCGCTGATCAATTCGATCGGCGCGCTCGGCGGCTTCGCGGGCCCCTATCTCGTCGGCTACCTGAAGGACGGCTTCGGCACGTTCACGGCCGGGATGCTCGGCCTCGCGATCGTCCTGGCGATCACGACACTGCTCACGCTGTCGCTGTACGCGTTCGACCGGAGCGAATGACATGACCTTTTCGATCAAACGGCGCCGGTTGATCGGTGCGACCGCCGCATCGCTCGCGCTGCCCGCGTTCGCCGACACGCCGGCCCACGACGGAGCTCCCCGCATGACGCACAGCAACTACCTCGCGGTCCGTCCCGACTGGCTCGCGTCGGCGCTCGAACCCGCGCTCGAGCCCGACCTGCCGATCGTCGACGCGCATCATCACTTCTACGAACGGCCGGGCTGGATCTACATGCTCGACGACTATCTGCAGGACGCACGCTCGGGCCACAACATCCAGGCGTCCGTCTACATGCAGGCGCAGACGCGCTATCGCGATTCAGGCCCGGCGGAACTGAAGCCGATAGGCGAGACGGCCTATGTCGCCGGCGTGACCGAGCCGCTGCAGCACGGCCCCGTGGCCGTCGCGAAAGGCATCGTCGGCCATGCGGACCTGCGGCTCGGCGAACGCGTGCGCGACGTGCTGGAAGCGCATGTAGAAGTCGGGCGCGGGCGGTTTCGCGGCGTGCGGCACCTGAGCACGTGGGATGCCGATCCGACGCTCGCCAATCCGTTGTCGGCAGTGCCGCGCGGGCTGCTGCTCGATCCCGCGTACCGGGCCGGCGTCGCGCAGCTCGCGCCGCTCGGGCTGTCGTACGACGCATGGCTGTTTTTCCCTCAGTTACCCGAATTGTTCGATCTCGCGAAAGCGAACCCGGACACGCGGATCGTCGTCAATCATTGCGGCGGTGTCGTGCGGATCGGCAGCTATGCGGACAAGCGGCCGGAGGTGTTCGCGCGCTGGTCGACGTCGATGCGCACGCTCGCGCAATTGCCGAACGTGTACGTGAAGGTCGGCGGCCTCGGAATGCGCATCAACGGGTTCGATTTCGAGAAAGGCGCGAAGCCGCCGTCGTCGGCGCAGCTCGCCGACGCGTGGAAGCCGTGGATGATGACCTGTATCGACGCATTCGGCCCCGGGCGCTGCATGTTCGAGAGCAATTTCCCGGTCGACAAGGGATCGTATGCGTTCGTGAACGGCTGGAACGCGTTCAAGCGACTGACCGCGCAGGCCGGCGCGGACGAGCGCGACGCGCTGTTCCGCGGCACGGCTACGAGGGTGTACCGGCTCGGCTGATGCGCTTGCGCGGCGTCATCCGGCTTCCACCAGCGCCGCGAGCCGCGCCAGCGCCATCTGCCAGCCGGTCTCGTTGTCGGCGACCGGTACGCCGGGCGGGACGCCGTCATGCACCGCGTCCACGCGCGTGCCGCCCGCTTCGTCGGACAGCGTGATCGTGATCGTCATCGCGCCGCGCAGCATCGGGTCGTCGGTTTCGAATACATCGATCTCGACGATCTGCCGGTCCGGCACGAGCGTGACGAAGCGGCCGTGATAGGTGTCGGTGCGCGCGGTGGTCTTGCCGGTGCCGGCCGACGGCGCGTCGTAGCTCAGCGACACGCGCAGCGCGCCGCCTTCGCGCGTGTCGTACGCGTGCACGCGGCAGGTCATGCCGTCGGGCACTTTCCATTGCTCGACCGCGTGCGGGTCGAGCAGCGCGCGGTAGACGCGTCCGCGCGGGGCGTTCAGGTGCCGGCTGACCCGGGTCGAATGTGTGTGCGTGTGCAACATGTCGCCTCCCGCGAAGCGCGCGCGACGGTGCACGCCGGCGCCCGGCGTGTCGTCGTGCTTCCTTCAGGAATCCTAGGCGCGGGCGCGGCGGCATGCAATGACCGCGCGCGAGGCGGCGTTCAGCGCAACGTGGCGGCGAACGCGTCGAGCTGCGTGATGCAGGTGTTCCAGCCCTCGAAAAACCCGAGCGCTTCGTGGCGCTCGCGCGTCGCGGCGTCGGGATGCATCACGCGCGCCTCGTAGCGGCTGCCCGCGTCGTCGTCGGCCATCGTGACGATCGCCGTGAAGCCCAGCCATGGCGCCTGCGGCCGCCAGCCGCCCGCGAGCATCGACGTGAACGCGATGCGCGATTCCGGCACGATTTCGAGGAAGCAGCCGGGGTTGTCGCTCGTGCCGCCGTCGGGGCCGCGCATGAACGTATGGAAGGCGCCGCCCGGCCGCAGGTCGAACGCGCGTACCTCGGTGGTCCACGGCTTCGGACACCACCATTCCTTCAGCAGTTCGGGGTCGGTCCATGCGCGCCAGAGCGCGTGGCGCGGCGCGCGCAACGTGCGCGTGATGACGAGATCGTGGGCTTCAGCGGGTTCGACGTGGCTTGCGGACATCTTGCTCCTCCTGGTGACGGCGTTCGACGAATTCGACGAGACGATCGGATCGCGCTTCCCACTGCGCGCGCTGCGCGGCGAGCCATGCCTCAGCCTCGGTCAGCCGGCTGCCGACCAGCGCGCAGGTGCGCGAGCGGCCGGTTTTCCGGGTCGCCACGAGGCCGCTGCGCTCGAGCACCGCGACATGCTTCATGAACGACGGCAGCGCCATGTCGAACGGCGCGGCCAGCGCGGAGACGGTCCGCTCGCCGTGGCCGAGCGCGCTGACGATCGCGCAGCGCGTCGGATCGGCGAGGGCATGGAACACGTCGCTGATGCCGGGTTGAATGTTATCCATTCGGCTAAGTGTAGGCGATGTCGAAACCGATGCAACGAAAATTTCCGTCGCGTACGATGATGGGGTGGTAACACGCGCCGATCGGGCGCCACGTTACCGGACGCCTGCCGCCGTCGCGCGAGCCTCGATACCCGGCCGGCGTGCGTTCCGATTCCGACCCATGCCGCACCCGTGCATGCGGCCCATCTGACTACCGGGGATGGCATGACCGAACCTGTTACCGTCCGCCGCGTCGGCGCGAGCGAAGCGATGGCCTGTGTCGATGCGCTGGCCGACGTGCTGATCGATTGCGTCGAAGGCGGCGCATCCGTCAGCTTCATGCTGCCGATCGAGCGGACGACCGCCGTCGCATTCTGGACGCGCGTGGCCGAGGGCGTCGCGAACGACGAGCGCATCCTGCTCGTCGCCGAGGATGCGTCGGGCCGCATCGTCGGCACCGTGCAGCTCCTGACCGCGCAGCCCGAGAACCAGCCGCATCGCGCGGACGTCGCGAAGATGCTCGTGTCGCGACACGCGCGCCGGCAGGGCATCGCCGCGCGGCTGATGGCGGCGGCCGACGCGGCCGCGCGCGATGCGGGCAAGACCGTGCTCGTGCTCGACACGGTGACGGGCGGCGACGCCGAGCGGCTGTACGAGCGGGCCGGCTGGCAACGCGTGGGCGTCGTGCCGAACTACGCGCTGATGCCCGACGGCGCACTCTGCGCGACGACGTATTTCCACAAGCAGCTCGCGTGATGGCATCCGTCAAACCGCCGCCTCGATGAAACGCGCCCCTATCGCTTTCGCCCTCGCGGGCCTGCTCGTCGCGCTGCCGATTGCCGCGTACGCGCTCGTCAAACCGCTGCGCGTCGTCGCGCCCGCGCTGGTTCCCGGCGTGTCGTGCCCGAGCGCCGACATCTGCACGGACGATGTCGCGACGCTCGGCGCCGCGCAGCAGCTCTACCGCGACGGCGCCGCGCGCGCGGCGGCGGCCGTCGGCGTGTTCCGCGCCGCACCGCGCATCGTGTTCTGCTCGACGCGTGCGTGCGCCGATGCGTTCGGCCTCGGCACGCGCGCGGCGCTGACGCTCGGCGATTTCGGCATCGTGATCGCGCCGCGCGGCTGGCAGACCTACTTTCTTGCGCACGAGTTGATCCATCATCGCCAGGCCGAAGTGCTCGGCAACCTGGCCGTCTTGACCAAGCCGCGCTGGCTGATCGAAGGGATGGCGTATTCGCTCAGCGACGACCCGCGCCATCCGCTCGCGCAACCGTTCGAATCGTGGCGCACGCAGTTCGCCGCGTGGAATGCGGCGCGCGGCACGCAGCCGCTGTGGGATGCCGCGCGGGCAATCGAATAGCGTGACCAGGACGGCGGCGCCGCGACGAAGGGCGCGCCGTTACGCCGATGTGGCGGGATCGCGTCGGCCGGTCAGCGCGTCCCGCCCCGCGTCCAGAATTTCGTCGGCCAACGCGGGATCGCTGCCGGCGATCGCGCGGGACAGCATGAGCGCACCGACCATCTGGCTGAAGGCCGCAAGCGCGTCGCGACGCGTCTGCTCCGGCGTGGCGCCGTCGGTCGCCACCATCCGTTCCAGTCGATCGAGATACGCGGCGAGCCCGTGCGCGTAGCATGCGCGCGCCGTATCGGTCAGCCGCGGTGCGTCGCCCGCGAAGCCGGACAGCGGGCACCCGGCCTCGACGTTGTCGCGATGCGCGGGCGACAGATACGCCGCCACCTGCGCGTCGAGATTGCCGGCGCTCGGCGAATCCGCGCGGTCGCGCATCGCCTTTTCCATGACTTCGGCGACCAGCGCGTCTTTCGATTTGAAGTGGTTGTAGAACCCGCCTTGCGTGAAGCCGGCCTCCTTCATCAGCTCCGTCAATCCCACCGCATCGACGCCGCGCACGCGAAACAGCCGCTCGGCGGCCGCGACGATCGCGCTTCGGTTCTCGGCAGCCTGCTGTCTGGATACGCCCATCGATCTCTCCCTGATCATTGCCGATCGTATCGATTGAAAAACACAATGGTGATCGCCATTGACATGATCGTCCGGCGCGAACACAATGCATCGCAAAGACGATGGCGATCACCATTGACATCGAGTGTAGCCGACTTGGCAGGCAACGCAAAGCCAAGTCGGGGGCAGGGATGGCAATCGGACGACGTTTGCGACGTCGCGGGGTCATGCCGGCAGCGGATGGACGGCTCGTCGTTCGCCACCGGCGGCGCAACGGCTCGGCTCGCGACGGCAGCCTCGTTTTTCACCGGATCTCAAGCGCGTGGCGAGCCGGCGCGCAGGCGATTCATCATGCGAAAGGAACGATCATGAAGATCGAAGGTGCAGTCGTTTTCATCACGGGCGCGAACCGCGGGCTGGGGCTCGAGTTTGCGAAGCAGGCGCTCGCCCGAGGGGCTCGCAAGGTCTATGCGGCGGCGCGCGATCCGGCCAGCGTGACGCTGCCGGGCGTCGTGCCCGTGAAGCTCGACGTGACGGATCCGGCGGCGGTGGCCGCGGCGGCCGATGCCGCGCGCGACGTCACGCTGCTGATCAACAACGCCGGAATCGCGCGGCTCGGCAGCTTGACGGACGACGGTGCGGTCGACGCATTACGCGCTCACCTGGAGACGAACGTGTTGGGGATGCTGGCGATGTCGCGGGCGTTTGCGGGAACCCTCGCGGCGCACGGCGGCGGCGCGATCCTGAACATCCTGTCGGTCGCGAGCTGGGTGAACCGGCCGATCCTGTCGGGCTACGGCGTGTCGAAATCGGCCGCATGGGCGCTGACCAACGGGCTGCGCCATTCGCTGCGCGAGCAGCATACGCAGGTGGTCGGGCTGCATGCCGGCTTCATCGATACCGACCTGACGGCCGGCCTCGACGTGCCGAAGGCCACGCCGGCCGACGTCGTGCGCCAGGCGTACGACGCCATCGAAGCGGGGGCGGAGGAGGTGTCGACCGACGAATTCACGCGGCAGGTGAAGGCCGCGCTGTCGTCGGGCGTCTATCTGGAAGAGCCGGCGCCGCGTTGACGCCGCCGGCAATGCGAGCCCGCCGCACGCGCGGCGGCGGGTCGTGCCGTCAGACCGTCGTGTCGATGATGCCCGGGATCTTCACGTCCGGGTTCACGTCCGCGTCGTAGTCGACACCTGCGATCTCGAAGCCGAACAGGCGCAGGAACTCGGTCTTGTAGCCGGCGAAGTCGGTCATCTCGTACAGGTTCTCGTTCGTCACCTTGTCCCACATCGCGACGACCTTGTTCTGTACTTGCGGATCGAGTTCCTTGTAGTCCGCGCGCAGGCGGCCTTCCTCGTCGACGTGCGGCGTCGCGCCGTACAGGCTGTCCTTCAGGAGGCCGTACACCTGCTCGATGCAGCCTTCGTGCGTGCCGGTTTCCTTCATCACCTTGAACAGCAGCGACAGGTACAGCGGCATCATCGGGATCGCCGAGCTGGCCTGCGTGACGACGGCCTTCAGCACCGACACGCGGGCATCGCCGCCGTGCGCGGCCAGCTTGTCGCGGATCGACAGCACCTTCTTGTCGAGATCCTTCTTCGCTTCGCCGATCGAGCCGTTCCAGTAGATGTCGTGCGTGATTTTCTCGCCGAGGTACGTGAACGCGGTGGTCTTCGCGCCGTCGGCCAGCACGCCGGCCTCGGCCAGCGCGTCGATCCACATCTGCCAGTCCTCGCCGCCCATCACCGCGACGGTGCCGTCGATCTCTTCCTGCGTCGCCGGTTCGAGCGACACGTCGCGGATCACTTCCTTGTCGGTGTCGAGGCCGCGGAACGTGACGGCCTTGCCGACCGGCTTGAGCGTCGAGCTGATGGTTTCGCCCGTCTTCGGGTGCGTGCGGCGCGGCGCCGCGAGGCTGTAGACGACCAGGTCGACCTTGCCGAGATCCTGCTTGATGGTGTCGATCGTGACCTGCTTGACCTTGTCGGAGAAGGCGTCGCCGTTAATGCTGCGCGCATACAGCCCCTTTTCCGCGGCGAATTTCTCGAACGCGGCGCTGTTGTACCAGCCTGCCGTGCCCGGCTTCGTTTCGCTGCCGGCGCGCTCGAAGAACACGCCGAGCGTGTCCGCGCCCGAGCCGAAGGCGGCCGAGATCCGGGCGGCGAGGCCGTAGCCGGTCGACGCGCCGATCACGAGCACCTTTTTCGGGCCATTGGCGATCGGGCCGTGCGAAGTCACGTAGTCGATCTGTTCCTTGACGTTGGCTTCGCAGCCGACGGGATGAGTCGTCACGCAGATGAAGCCACGCACGCGCGGTTTGATGATCATGGAAACCTCTGTCTATCAGAAAGGCGGGGACGGCCTGAAATCGGAAAAATCCCGCGCATTGTAAAGGAAGCGGCCGATCGCGGGCGGGCGCGGCCGGAAGGCGTCGGATCGCCCGGTTATTTCTCTCTTGACAGAAATAACTGAAATATCTAAATTCCCCACCATGGAACTCACACCGATTGCCGAACGATTCATTCTTCACTGGGGCGAAATGGGCTCGCGGTGGGGCGTCAACCGTACTGTCTCGCAGATTCACGCGCTGCTCTACCTGGCCGGACGGCCGGTTGCGGCCGACGAGATCGCCGAGACGCTCAACGTCGCACGCTCCAACGTCAGCACGAGCCTGAAGGAGCTGCAGGCGTGGCGGCTCGCGAAGGTCGTGCACGTGCTGGGCGATCGCCGCGACCACTTCGAGACGTCGACCGACATCTGGGAGTTGTTCAAGCTGATCGTCGAAGGGCGGCGGCAACGCGAGATCGAGCCGACGCTCACGGTGCTGCGCGAGTGCCTGACGAATCCGGACATCGCGAACGAGAGCCGCGAGACCGAACAGCGCATTCGCGACACGCTGCAGTTCGTCGAGACGCTCACGACCTGGTCCGACGAAATGCTGCGGCTCAAGCCCGATACGCTGATGAAGGCGCTCGGCATCGGCGCGAAGATCAGCCAGACGGTCAGGCGCAAGCCGTCGAAGTAAGCGGTCACGGCAGAGCGGGCACGCAGCCCGCTTTTTTCGGGGTTTTTATTTCTGTCTGTACAGAAATAACTGTAAATAGAGGATGAGCATGAACGCAGCGTTGCCATCGACCTGTTCGCCCGATCGCACCGGCGCACGCGGCATGACCGTGCTCGTGTGCGGCGCGAACGGTTTCATCGGGCAGGCGCTGTGCGCGCGGCTCGAAGGCGGCGGGCATCGCGTGCTGCGCGGCGTGCGCCGCGCGGCCGGCCCGCACGACGTCGCGATCGACTTCGCGCGGGACGTCGATCCTCGAGCGTGGCGCGCGCGGCTGAAGGGCGTCGACGTGGTGATCAACGCGGTCGGCATGCTGGCCGATCGACGCGGCGCGACGCTCGACGCCGTGCATCGCGCCGCGCCGTGCGCGCTCTTTACCGCATGCTGCCTTGCCGGCGTGGGGCGTGTGATCCAGATCTCGGCGCTCGGCGTCGAGCGCGGCGACACGCGGTACTTCGCGAGCAAGCACGCGGCCGACCGCTTCCTGCAGACGCTGCCGATCGACTTCCGCATCGTGCGCCCCGCGCTCGTCTACGGGGCGGCCGGCGCGTCCGCGCGGTTGTTCCGGATGCTCGCGAGCCTGCCCGTGCATGGACTGCCAGAGGGCGGCCGTCAGCGGCTGCGCCCGGTGCACGTCGACGATCTCGCCGAAGTCGTGGTGCGGCTCGTCGAGCACACGGGCGATTCGCGGGCGGCGGGCAGCCGCGTGATCGACGTGGTCGGCGGCGACGAGGTCGAATACCGCGAGATGCTGGCCTGCTACCGCGCCGCGCTCGGGTTTCCGCCGGCGGCCCGCGTGACGCTGCCGGGTCCGCTGGTCGGCGCGGCGGCCGCCCTGTTGGGCACGCTGCCGGGGGCGATGCTGACGCGCGATACGTGGACGATGCTGCGCGGCGGCAACACCGGCGATCCGGCGGCCGCCACCGCCGTGCTGGGCCGGCCGCCGCGCGGCCTCGGCAGCTTCATCGGCGCGGACGCTGGCGCATTGCGCCGCGACGCGCTCGCGATGTGGCGGCGCCCGTTGCTGTTGGGCGCGCTCGCGATCGTATGGATCTGGACGGCGATCGCGAGCGCCTTCATCCATCCGCTGCACGCGAGCCTCGCGCTGCTGGCGCTTGCGCACCTGACGGGCCTGCCCGCGTTGATCGCGCTTTACGCGGCCAGCGCGCTGGATTTCGCGTTCGGCATCGCGACCGTCGTCGCGCCGTCGCGGCGCCTGTGGGCCGCGCAAGCCGCGCTGATCGTCGCGTACTCGGCGGTCATCGCGGTCACGATGCCAGGCCTGCTGGCCGAACCGTTCGGCCCCGTGCTCAAGAACGTGCCGATTCTCGCCATCCTGTTGATCCTCTATTCAGAAGAAGAACACGCATGAATACCTATCTCGTCGTCAAGGCGCTTCATATCCTGTCTTCGGTGCTGCTGGTCGGCACGGGTTTCGGCACCGCGTTCTATCTGTTCTTCGCGAACCGCACGCGGTCGGTGCCCGCGATCGCGGCCATATCGCGGCTCGTGGTGCGCGCGGACTGGTGGTTCACGACACCGGCCGTGATCTTCCAGCCGGCGTCCGGGCTGTGGCTCGCGCACACGGCCGGCTGGCCGTGGCATACGCCGTGGCTGCTCGCGTCGATCGTGCTGTATGCGCTCGCCGGCGCGTGCTGGTTGCCGGTCGTGTGGCTGCAGATCGAACTTGCATCGATGGCGAAGCTCGCGCACGCGAACGGCGACGCCGCGTTGCCCGAGCGCTACTGGCGCTATGCGAAGCGCTGGGAACGGCTCGGTTATCCGGCGTTCTTCGCGATGCTGACCATTTACTTCCTGATGGTCGTCAAGCCGATGTGAGCCGGTCGCCGTCGCGCGGGAGCGGCGGCGTGCGCGGGAAAGCAGTCGATCGACCGGTTCCTGATGCCAGCGATAACAAGAAGGAGTGCAAAGCATGGATGCAAGTGAATTGGTTCTCTACTTCGACGGGCGATGCCCGTTATGCGTCGCGGAAATCCGGCGTCTTGGCGAGCGCGACGCGCGACATCGGCTGGCGTTCGTCGACATCGCCGAGCCGGGTTTCGATCCGGGGCCGCTGGGCGTCGACCTGCCCGCGCTGAATCGCGAACTGCATGCGCGCCTGCCCGACGGACGCATGCTGACCGGCATCGACGGGATCGCGGCCGCCCATGCGCTGGTTGGGCGTCGCTGGTTCGCCTCGCTGCTTCGCGTGCCGGCGATGCGTGCCGTGTTCGCGCCGCTGTATCGCCGCCTGGCCCGCAACCGGTATGCGGTATCGCACTGGCTCGGGTATCGCGCGGAAGCCTGCCGTGAAGGCGGCGCGTGCAGCCTCGGCCGGAACGCCGAAAGCACGGCAGCGAATCGCCCGCCGCGCGACATCCCGCGCCGCACCGTCGTGCGCTGGATGTACGCAGCCGCGATCGCGCACCTGCTCGTTGGCGCGGCCATTCCGTGGATTGCCGGCGCATCGTGGCTCGACGCGTATCACCGGGGCATCGAGTGGCATTTCCGGTCGACCGCGGCGCCCGACGCCGCGCGCGCCCAGCAAATCTGGTGGATGTCGCTGCTTGGCGCGACGGTGCAGTGCGCCGCAGTCTGGATGCTCGCGCTCGTCCATCTCGGCAACCGGTTGCGGAAGCGGGAAGTGTGGGGCTGGCTGCTGGCCGGCCTGTTGATCTGGGCGCCGCAGGACATGCTGTTGTCGTGGCAGGCGCAGGTGTGGGGGCACGTGGCGATCGACGTGGCCGCACTCGTCGCGATGGTGCCGCCGCTGGTCTGGTTGTGGAGGAGGGATACCGCATGAACATGCTGCCTGCTTTCGACTGGGCGCTCGACTTGCTGATCGTGCAGGGCGTGATGGGCGCATTCGATACGCTTTACCACCACGAACTCACGCAGGATCTGCCGCACAGCCCGCGCGCGCGGCTCGAACTGGCGATTCACGCGGTGCGGTCAGTGCTGTACGGCCTCGTGTTCGCGTCGATCGCGAACGTCGCGTTTCACGGCGCGTGGGTCGCGGTGCTCGCGGCGGTCGTGCTCGTCGAAGTGGTGCTGACGCTGTGGGATTTCGTCGTCGAGGACCAGAGCCGCAAGCTGCCGGCGACCGAGCGCGTGCTGCATACGCTGCTGGCCGTCAACGGCGGCGCGCTGTTCGGCATGATCGCGATGCAGCTCGCCGTGTGGGCGCACGCGCCCACCGCGCTGCACGCGATCGACCTCGGCTGGCGCGGCTGGCTGCTCGGCCTGTTCGCCGTCGGCGTGACGGTGTCGGGCGTGCGCGACGGGATCGCCGCGTGCCGTATCGCGCCACGCGCGCCGGCCGCCAACCCGTTCGCGGGGCAGCGGCCGGGCAACGTGCTCGTCACCGGCGGGACCGGCTTCATCGGCGAAACGCTCGTCAACCGGTTGCTCGAAGCAGGGCATACGGTCACGTTGCTGGCGCACGATCCGTTGCGCGCGGCTTACCTGTTTCACGGCCGCGTGCGCAGCGTGACGTCCGTCGACCAGTTGCAGCCGCACGAGCGCTTCGACACGGTCGTCAATCTCGCCGGTGCGCCGGTGCTGGGCGCACGCTGGAGCAAGCGCCGGCGGGCAGTGCTGCTCGCCAGCCGCGTCGGCGTCACGCAGGCGCTGATGCGCTGGGTGGAAACCGCCGAGGTCAAGCCGCGTACGTGGATCCAGGCGTCGGCGATCGGCTACTACGGCGTGCGGCCGGGCGGCGAACGGCTCGACGAAGGCAGCAGCACCGGCACCGGCTTCATGTCCGAGCTGTGCCGGCAGTGGGAGCAGTCCGTGCAACCGCTCGAGCGCCACCGCGTGCGCGCGGTGGTGCTGCGGCTGGGCATCGTGTTCGGCCCGGGCGGCGCGTTGCGCCCGATGCTGATGCCGCATTACTTCGGGCTGGGCGGCCGATTCGGCGACGGCGCGCAGGTGATGAGCTGGATTCACCGCGACGACGTGTTGCGGATCGTCGCGCGAGCGATGTCCAACGCGGGCATGCGCGGCGTCTACAACGCGGTCGCACCGGCGCCGCTGACCCAGCGCGCGTTCGTGCGGATCGTGACGAAGGTACTGCGCCGCCCGGCATTCCTGCACGTGCCGGCCGCGCCGTTGCGCGCCGCGATGGGCGAGATGGCCGAGCTGCTGCTGGACGGGCAGCGCGTGGTGCCGGCACGGCTGCATCAGGACGGATTCATGTTCCGTTTCCCGACGGCCGAGCACGCGCTGCGCGACCTGACGAATCGGCCGCACGCCGATTTCGCGCCCGCGGCCTGCCGTTTCCCGCGAGGTCGTGTATAAATTCCGCATGAACGCGTTCGGTGCGTGTCGTGCGCGCCGAATGCGCCGCATCCGACCTCACAAGGAGACTGCATGCTGCACGTCCTCGGCAAGATTCCGTCCATCAACGTCCGCAAGGTGCTGTGGCTGTGCACCGAACTGAACCTGCCGTTCGAACAGGAAGACTGGGGCGCGGGCTTCCGCACGACCCACGATCCGGCCTATCTCGCGCTGAATCCGAACGCGCTCGTACCCGTCATCAAGGATGACGATTTCGTGCTCTGGGAATCGAACACGATCATCCGCTATCTCGCGAACCGCTACGGCGGCGATGCGCTGTATCCGGCCGAGCCGCAGGCGCGTGCGCGGGTCGACCAGTGGATCGACTGGCAGGGCTCGGATCTGAACCGCTCGTGGGTCGGCGCATTCCTCGGCCTCGTGCGCAAATCGCCCGACCATCAGGATCCGGACGGCATCGCGCAGTCGATCGCGGGCTGGACGAAGCACATGCAGGTGCTGAATGCGCAGCTCGAAAAGACCGGCGCGTACGTGGCGGGCAATACCTTCACGCTCGCGGACATTCCGATCGGCCTGTCGGTGAATCGCTGGTTCGGCACGCCGTTCGAACATCCGGAATTGCCTGCGGTGTCGCGCTATATCGAACGCCTCGCGACGCGCGAGGGTTTCAAGCAGTACGCGGGCAGCGCGAATCCGTAATGCAGCGCAGATAGCGCGTGAAGCGGCGGCGTCACTGCCGCCGCTTTCTCGCGTCCGGCGGGCAACGGCCAGCCGTCACGCCCCGGGCGCCGGCACCGCGTCGAGCACGCGCGCGAGAAACGCCTCGTGATTCCACGCGGCTTCCGGCCGCGACAGCCCGAGCCGTACGACCACCAACTGACGGCTCGGTACCACGCTCACGAACTGGCCTTCATGGCCGACCGCATGAAACGCGTCGGCCGGCATCGCCCGCGCGTGCGGATCGCGATCGTTGAACGGCTCCGGCACCTTGACCCACAGCTGCGCGCCGAATTCCTGTCGCGACGACTGCGGCGTCGCGCGCGTCAGGTAGCGCACCCAGCCTTCCGGCAGCAGTCGCTGCCCGTTCCACACGCCGTCCTGCAGCAGAAATTGCCCGAAGCGCGCCCAGTCGCGTGCGCTCGCATACATGTACGACGCGCTGACGAGCGTGCCCGACGCGTCGGGCTCGAATACCGCGCTGTGCATCCCGAGCGGCGCGAACAGCGCACGGCGCGGAAACGCGAGGTAGTCGGCGTCGCTGCCGCCCAGTGCTTCGCGCATCACGCGCGCGACGATCGCGCTCGTGCCGCTCGAGTAGGACCACTGCGCGCCGGGCGTCGCGACAAGCGGCTTCGCCGATGCGAACCGCGCGGTATCGGGCTGCGTGAACAGCATCACCGCGACATCGGACAGCGGGTCGTCGTAGTCCTCGTTGAACTGCAGGCCGCTCGTCATCCGCAGCAGCTCGTCGAGCGTGATGGCCGCGCGCGGATCGCCGCTGCCGCGCCATTCGGGCAGCAGCGCCGACGCGTCCGGCGACAGCTTGTGCCGCGCGACCAGCGTGCCGACCAGCGCGGCCGTCACGGTCTTCGTCATCGACCAGCCGGGCAGCGGCGTGTCGGCCGTGAAGCCGGGCGCATAGCGTTCGGCGATCGCCTGGCCGCGCCACAGCACGACCACCGCGCGCGTGCGCCGCGGCCGCGCCGGATCGGGTTCGTCGAATGCGCGGTCGAGCGCGGTTTGCAGCTTGTGGGCGTCGATGCCGGCGGGCGGCGTGGCCGGCGTGGCCGGCTCGGGCGGCTCGGGTGGCGGATCGGGGAGGGGCGGCAACGCGACGGGCAAGGTGGCCGCCGCCGCACCGGTCGCGGGCACGAGCGCGAGCGTGCAGCCGAGTCCCGGCCGGAAGTCGGCTTCGCGTTCGGCGAAGCCGGCGAAGGTCGCCACCGCGCGATGACGGTCGGGGTCGATCGACGGGCGCACCAGTTTCAGCAGCGGATGGACGCCGGCCATGATGTCGACGTCGATCACGGACGCGGCCGGGCGGCCCGACACGAATACGCCCGAGCACAGCGCCTTGGCCGCATAGCCGGTCGCGATCGGCGCAAGCCGGGACAGCATGTAGCCCGTGTAGCCGAGCGCGGCAACGAGCATGAACGCGACAGCGCGCAGAATCACTTTCTTGAGGGGGATCGTCATGCGCGAGCATCCTCGGTGGCGTGCCGGCCGGCAACGATGCGGCAGTGTCGCAGGTTCGGGCGAGGCGTTGCAATCGCAGCCGCGTGACGCGCGATGACGGCCGCATGCATTCGCGCTGCCGCGTACCCGACAGGTCGGCCGGCGTCGCGCGTCGGGGCGAGTTGATATCGGGCCGGCCATCGGCCGATAATCGTCCGCATTGCTCTCTCAGTCCCACTGTCCAACCGAGATCGGAAAACGCCATGTCCTACGACAACAACAACCCGTTCGCCAGGATCCTGCGCGGCGAACTGCCGTGCGTGAAGGTCGCCGAAGACGACGCGACGCTCGCGATCATGGACCTGATGCCGCAGGCCGACGGTCACGTGCTCGTGATCCCGAAGGAGCCGGCCGCGCAGATCTTCGAGCTGTCCGGCGATGCGGCCGCGGCCGGCATCCGCATGACGCAGCGCGTCGCGGCGGCGGTGCGCGCGGCGCTCGATCCGGACGGCGTGTTCATCGGCCAGTTCAACGGCGCGGCAGCCGGCCAGACGGTCCCGCACGTGCATTTCCACGTGATTCCGCGCTGGGAAGGCGCGGAGCTGCGGATGCATGCGCGCGACGTCGCCGACGCAGCGACGCTCGAAGCGCTCGCGCAGCGCATTCGCGCCCGCTTCGTGTAACGGCCCGACGTACTCGGTGCAGCCGCCGTCCACCGACCGCCGTGCCGCCCGAGCGTGTTTCAGCGGTCACACCAGGTAACACGTGTAACCGCCCGGGAAACTCGGCCGGCCAGGCCCGGCGCTAGACTCCGCGCATTGTTTCATCGAGCGACAGGAAGGGCGGATCGCCCCTTCGTGCCGGCCGCCGCCCGTCGCGGCGGCACGGCCTTCGCGCGGTGCCGTTCGTTTTTTGCGCGGGGAACCGAGTCATGTCCAGACTTCTCATCACGCTTGCCTTGATCGCCGGCCTGTCCGGCTGCTACGTCGCGCCGCCGTACGGTTACGCGCCCGCGCCGGCTTACTACGGTTACGGCTACGGCTATGCGCCCGCGTACTACGCGCCGCCCGTCAGCGTCGGAATCGGCGGCCACTTCCGCATCCGCTGATCCGCTGTAGGGCGCCCGCCTCGGCCATATCGGCCCGGTCGGCCGCCCGCGGCTCGACGATGCGCGCGAACGCGCGCGCCGCATGAAGGCGGCGCACGGCACCGGGTGTGTGCAATTCCTATACTTCACGGGAAAGCACGCCCCCGCGAGGCCGTCATCATGACCGTTACTCCCAAGGTCGTCGTCCTGTCGAGCGTCTCCACGCTCGTCTATCTCGGGCTCGCCGTCCTCGGCAGCGGCGGGTTCGCCGCGTTCTTCTCGCATCCGTCGTTGATTGTCGTCGTCGTCGCGACGCTCGCGATGGCCGTCGCCGCACTGTTCACCGAAGGCAACCTGAGCAGCGGCGAGCGCGAGAACCGCGACAATCGCTGGGTGCTCGCGGCGTTCGCGGCGAGCGGCTTCCTGCTTGCGTACTTGCCCGCGCTGACCGACCGGCTCGACGTCTGGACCTTCGGCGGCGACACCGTGCGCTGGATCGGCGTCGTGCTGTACATCGCGGGCGGCGTGCTGCGCATCTGGCCCGTGTTCGTGCTCGGCAAGCGCTTCAGCGGGCTCGTCGCGATCCAGCCGGGCCATACGCTCGTGACGGGCGGCATCTACAGCCGCATCCGCAATCCGAGCTATCTCGGTCTGCTCGTCAATTCGCTCGGCTGGGCGCTGGTGTTCCGTTCGGGTGTCGGCGTGCTGCTGGTCGTGCTGATGCTGGTGCCGCTCGTTGCGCGGATCCGCTCGGAGGAGGCATTGCTGCGTTCGCAATTCGGCGCCGAATACGACGCGTACTGCGCGCGGACGTGGCGCTTGCTGCCCGGCGTGTACTGACCCCGCCATCTTTTCGCGGCCCGTCGTTCGGAGGCCGCTTACCGCATGTGCAGATGTGTTGCCACGTGTGTCTCGAACGTGCGTTCGCGTGCATGAGCGGTCTATCCCTGAGCGGGGCCGGACCCTCGCACAAGTCAATACCAGCAAGGATTTCGAGCGATTTCCGGTACGCGTGCGGTATGCGCGATTCGTAAACAACTTGTTACCAGAATGTCTACGGCAGGAATGCGGGACCGGTGCTATTCTTCGCCGCAAGCTCATTGAAATGAATTGGTCCGCGGTTCGGCACAATGCCTGGCCCGACGTCGATCGATTCAGATCGTCGTACCGAGCGGACCTCGATAACCAGAATTGCGAACAAGGAAGAATACGGGAATGTGGAAGAAAATCGCCCCCGCTCTCGTCGTCGCCGTGCTGACCGGCGCGACCGCACTGCCGGCAGTGGCCGGTGACTTGAACAACGCGCTCGGCGGCGCGCTCGGCGGGGTTGCCGGCGCAGCGGTCGGCGGCGCGGTCGGCGGCAGCACCGGCTCCGTCATCGGCGGCGCGATCGGCGGCGGCGCCGGCGGCGCGGTGACGTCGAACCGTCGCGAGCGCACCGGCGCGATCATCGGTGGCGCCCTTGGCGGCGGCGCAGGTACCGCCGCAGGCAACGCGATGGGCGGCCGTACGGGCGGCCTGCTGGGCGCGGCAGTCGGCGGCGGCGCCGGCGCGGCACTCGGCGGCAACATGTCGCGCAGTTCGTACGATCGCGATCACGGCGACCGCGGCTACCGTCACCGCAAGCATCGTCACCACCGCGACTGGGACTGATCGCCGCTGGCGCGGCACGGTGCGCGAGCCGCGCACCGGCGCGCCGACGGCGTCGGCATCCCGACGCGAACTTCAGCCCGGCGTCCTGCCGGGCCGCTTCGCCGGCCGGACCGGCGATTCTCCTCCGGCTGCATCAGCCGCTGCCGTGTGCCCGATCGACGGGCCGGCCATTCTCCTCCCGCCGTTTTGCCCGTTTCTCGACGACATCGTCTGCCGCGTCCGAACGCATCCGCACAGGATCGGCCGAACGACATCTGTTTTTCCTTCGACACGTCGACTCGTTCCAACCTGACTTGACCTGATCGTCTCCCGCGATCCTGTCGCAGCGATCCGCTGCCCCGCACGTAGCAACCGACTTCGATCCGCGTCACGAAATGCACCGAGACCGTCGCTTGCGCGCCGCATTGCCGTGTATCGACGCATTCCGCGAACGTCGCGACCGTCAGGATTTCCCCGATAGTCGGCCCGTCCCTCGACGCCTCCCGACCGCGCATCACGGGCGCCGGCGGGTAGTGGCAAATCGAATGGATGTCATCGCAACATTTAATTGGTCGATCGGGATCGACTTCGCTATCGTCGGCGATGCTCGCGTACGGCACCGAACCGTGCCGTCGTCCGCGCCTCGCCGCATGATCGCGAGCGCGGCGGCCCGGCGCCGGCCCGACGACTCGGGCCGCCGCGTCCGCCGAACCGGACGGACCCGACGCGAAGCCTGGCCGACCGATCGAAGGCGCATGCGCTTTCAAGCCACCCCGGCAACGATGTCCCGCCGTCGCTTGCGTGCCCCACGCGCATGCGGACCGCCCGACGCCGTTTGCGCCCGGGGCCGGACCAACCCATTGCCTGGATGCAATATGTCTAAGACAACGTATTACGCGCCGCACGGCGGCCACCCGCCGCAAACGGATCTGCTGACCGATCGCGCGATGTTCACCGAGGCGTACGCGGTGATCCCGAAGGGTGTGATGCGCGACATCGTCACGAGCTGGCTGCCGTTCTGGACCCACACGCGCCTGTGGGTGATCGCCCGCCCGCTGTCGGGTTTCGCGGAAACCTTCTCGCAGTACATCGTCGAAGTGAATCCGGGCGGCGGCAGCGACAAGCCCGAGCAGGACAAGAACGCCGAAGCCGTGCTGTTCGTCGTCGAAGGCGAAGCCGAGCTGACGCTGCAAGGCAGGCAGCACACGCTGAAGCCGGGCGGCTACGCGTTCATTCCGCCGGGCGCGGACTGGACGCTGCACAACGTCAGCGATGCGGCGGTGCGTTTCCACTGGATCCGCAAGCATTACCAGGCCGTCGACGGCATTCCACTGCCCGAAGCGTTCGTGACGAACGAGCAGGACGTCGAGCCGATCCCGATGCCGGGCACCAACGGCGCATGGGTGACGACGCGCTTCGTCGACATGAGCGACATGCGTCACGACATGCACGTGAACATCGTGACGTTCGAGCCGGGCGGCGTGATTCCGTTCGCCGAAACGCACGTGATGGAGCACGGCCTGTACGTGCTGGAAGGCAAGGCCGTTTATCGCCTGAACCAGGACTGGGTCGAGGTGGAAGCCGGCGACTTCATGTGGCTGCGCGCGTTCTGCCCGCAGGCATGCTATTCGGGCGGGCCTGGGCGGTTCCGTTACCTGCTGTACAAGGACGTGAACCGTCACATGAACCTGACGCTGAACCCGGCGCGCTGAAGCGCCGCGCAAAGTCGGACACGAAAGCCCGCCGGTGTGAGCCGGTGGGCTTTTTTCATGGGCGATGCGCGCGGTGTGGGGCTACCGGTCGAGCGCGGCCGCAGCCAGCGCGGCGATCTGCAGCCGCGTATCGGGCGGCAGCTCGTCTTCGATCAACCACACGGCCGACAGCCCCGACCACGCGAGTATCCACTGCAGCAGCCGGCGCCGGTCGAGTCGTGCGGCGTCGGCCACGAGCACGATGCGCCGCTCGAAACGCACGGGATCGACCGCGATGTCGTGAGCGGGATTGCAGAACAGGTTCGCGTAGTCGAACGTGCGCTCGCCGCGCAGCCCTTTCGGGTCGATCGCGCGCCAGCCGCGATCGCCGAAATGAAGAATGTTGTCGTGATGAATGTCGCCGTGCAGCACGACTTCGTCGACGGATGGTCTCGCCAGCAACTGGCGAGCGACCGCCGCCGAACAACGCAGCGCATCGTGGTCCGCATCGCTCGACAGCAGCGCGTAGAACCAGTCATGCAGCGGCACGACCGCAGGCACCTGCGGCGCACGATGTGCGTGCAGCCGCGCCACGACGTCGCAGGCGATGCGCATCGTGTCGTCGTCGTGGCCTGCTGCCGACAATGCGGCTAGCGATGGCGCCGGCTGCGCGCGTTCGAGCAGGATCGCGTCGCCGTCGTGCCGCCACACCTGCGCGGCGCCTTGCCCATTCCACCACGCCATCAGCGCATTGCCGCGGCGCTCTTCGTCGCATGTGGCGACTTTCAGCATCGCGGGCCGCGCGCGCCAGACGACCGGCAACAGGCCGCCGCTCGCGGTCAGGATCGGGCCGCCGTCGGGGACGAGGCCCCACAGGTCGAGATATCGATCGAACATCACGCGATGGTACAGGCGAACCGGCTCGCGCGCCGCGCGGTCCGCCGTGACCGCGTGCCGCAGGCCCGCACGCGCGCCGCGAACCGACCCGCCGCCCTTTCCTAAATAAAATTTAGCCAGCCAAACTTTCGCTAAAGAATGTTCCGGTTTCACGTCATCCCTTCGACAATGCGCGCCTTTCGCGACCGATCGGCGCCGCTCGCGCGCCGGCCGTCGCGGCATTGAAGAAGGAGCCCGACATGACCGACCCCACCGCCAACCTGCCGCCGCCCGCGCCGCCCTCCGCACCGCCGCGCCGCCGCCGCGTATGGCGCACGCTCGCGGGCGCGTTGCTCGGCCTGACGCTCGCGTGCGCCGGCATCGGCGCCTGGACGATCGACCGCATCTGGACGCAGTTGCCGTCCGTCGAACACCTGGCCGTCTATCGTCCCGCGCTGCCGCTGCGGATCTTCTCGCGCGACGGCGACCTGCTGGCCGAATACGGCGTCGAGCGGCGCGAGTTCGTGCCGCTCGAACGCATCCCGCCGCTGATGCGGCATGCGCTGCTCGCGGCCGAGGACGCGAAGTTCTACGAACACGGCCCGGTCGATGTCGGCGGCCTCGCGCGGGCGACGTTCGCGAACGTCGTCACCGGGCAGCCGGGGCAGGGCGGCAGCACGATCACGATGCAGGTCGCGCGCAACTTCTACCTGACGCGCGACAAGGTGCTGAGCCGCAAGCTCGCCGAGATTCTGATGGCGGCCAAGCTCGAACGCGAATACCGCAAGGACAAGCTGCTCGAGCTGTACATGAACGAGATCTATCTGGGCGAGCGCGCGTACGGCTTCGCGGCTGCCGCGCACGTGTACTTCGGCAAGCCGCTCGACGCGCTGAGCGCGGGCGAGGCGGCCGTGCTCGCCGGGTTGCCGAAGGCGCCGTCCGCGTTCAACCCGGTCGTCAACCCGGCGCGCGCGACCGCGCGGCGCAACTACGTGCTCGGCCGGATGCATGCGCTCGGCCAGCTCGACGATGCGGCGTATCGCACGGCCGTCGACGCGCCGATCGTGCTGGCGACCACGCCGCCGCCGGGGATCGTCGCGGCGCCGTACGTCGCCGAGCGCGCGCGCCGCATGATGGTCGAGCGGTTTCACGACGACGCGTACACGCTGGGCCTCGACGTGACGACGACGATCTCGATGCGCGACCAGCGCGCGGCCGAAGCCGCGCTCCAGCGCACGCTGAGCCGGCAGCCGCGCGCGAAGCGCGACATGCGCAACGGGCTCGAAGGCGCGCTCGTGTCGCTCGATGCGGCCACCGGCGACATGCTCGCGCTGGTCGGCGGCGCGGATTTCGACCGCAACGTGTTCGACCATGCGCTGCAGGCGTATCGCCAGCCGGGGTCGAGCTTCAAGCCGTTCGTCTATTCGGCGGCGCTGGAGAAGGGCTACTTCCCCGGCGTGCTCGTCGACGATACGCAGCGCACGCTCACGCACGCGGAAACCGGCGCGCGGCCGTGGCGTCCGCGTAATTTCGGCAATCGCTACGAAGGCTTCATCCCGGTGCGGCGCGGGCTCGTGCGCTCGAAGAACCTGGTCGCGGTCAGCCTGATGCAGGCGGCCGACGCGCGCTACGTGCAGCAGCACGCGGTGCGTTTCGGCTTCGACGCGCAGCGCAATCCGGCGTCGCTGCCGCTCGCGCTCGGCGCGGGCGCCGTGACGCCGCTCGAACTCGCGAGCGCATACGGCGTGTTCGCGAACGGCGGAACGCGGATGGAGCCGCGCCTGATCCTGTCGGTGAAGCAGCGCCACGGCGGCGCGATGTACGAGGCGACCGTGCCGGCGGGCGAGCGGGTCGTATCGGCGCGCAATGCGTTCGTGATGGACAGCATGCTGCGCGACGTCGTGCGGGCCGGTACCGCGCGCGGCGCGCTCGCGCTGCGGCGTGACGACACGGCGGGCAAGACGGGCACGTCGAACGGATCGAAGGACGTATGGTTCGCCGGCTACTCGTCGGGCATCGTCGCGGTCGCGTGGCTCGGCTACGACACGCCGCGCCCGATGGGGCGGGCGACCGGCGCGACGCTGGCGCTGCCGGTCTGGCTCGACTACATGAAGACGGCCGTCGACGGGCGCACGCCGGTCGCCGCGACGCCGCCGCAGGACGTCGCGCTCGTCGACGGCGATTTCGTCTACGCCGAATACACGCGCGGCACGTGCACGGCCGACGTGCCGGCGTATATCCGCAGCCGCTTTGCATGCGGCGGCGCGGCGGCCGTCGATGCACCGGATGCGCCGGCCGACCACGGCAAGCGCGACGCACCGATGCCCGCCGCCGTCGATGCGGCCGAGCGCGAACGCGTGCTCGACCTGTTCCGGACCGACGACTGACCCACGCCATGCATACGCTCTATCTGATTGCGATCGTCGCGGAAGCGATGTCGGGGGCGCTGATGGGCATGCGCCGCGGGATGGACCGCTTCGGGCTCGCGCTCGTCGGCGCGGTGACGGCGCTCGGCGGCGGCACCGTGCGCGACGTGCTGCTCGGCCACTATCCGCTCGGCTGGATCGCGCATCCCGAATACCTGGTGATCACGCTCGTCGCGGCGACCGTCGCGTCGTGGGCGGCGCGGCACGTCGCGCGCATGAAGACGCTGTTCGTCACCGTCGATGCGATCGGCCTCGCGGCGTTCACGATCATCGGCTGCGACATCGGCGCGTCGACCGGCACGGCGCCGATCATCGTGGTGCTGGCCGGCGCGATCACCGGCGTGTGTGGTGGGATGCTGCGCGACCTGCTGTGCAACGAGATGCCGCTGATCCTGCGCGAGGAACTGTATGCGAGCGTCGCGTTCGTCACGGGCGCGCTGTATGTCGGGATGCAGCATGTCGGCATCGACGCTGGATGCGCAACGCTCGTCGCGCTGGCGGCCGGCTTCTCGATGCGGATGCTCGCCGTGCGGCTCGGCTGGAAGATGCGAAGCTTCGGCGCGGCGGACGTCGAGCATTGAGCAAGGCGGGTCTTCGCGACGGCCGTCAACGAGGGCAACGAACCGCATCGAGCGACGCAACGATCATGCGATACGCGCCCGCGCTACGCGGGCACCATCACCGGCGGCGTCCCGTCGCCGGTTTCCACCATCTTCACCGCGAAGCCATAGCACCGCGCGATATGGGCAGGCGTCATCACGTCGCGCGGTGCGCCATGCGCGACGATCGTGCCGTCGACGAGCATCGCGATCGCATCCGCATGTCGCGCGGCGAGGTTCGGATCGTGGACGATCGCGAGCACGCCGAGCTGCCATTCGCGCGCGACGGCGCGCACGGTATCGAGCAGGCGGTGCTGGTGCGGGAGATCGAGCGCGGCGGTCGGCTCGTCGAGCAGCAGGTAGCGCGGGCCGGGTTCCGTCGCGTCGTGGTCCGGCCACAGCTGCGCGAGGACGCGTGCGAACTGCACGCGCGCGAGTTCGCCGCCCGACAGCGTCGTGACGTCGCGGCCGACGAGCGCATCGGCGCCCGCGCGTTCGAGCGCGCGCCACGCGATGTCGCGATCGCGGTGTGCGATCACGTGCCGCGTACCGCCGCGCCGCGTATGCGGATAGCGGCCGAGCAGCACGATTTCGTCGACGCTGAACGGGAAGGCCGGCTGCGCGGCCTGCGGCAGCACCGCGCGCAGGCACGCGAGCCGCCGCGCGTCGATGCGCGCGAGCGATTCGCCGTTCAGCGTGACGTCGCCCGTCACGCGCACGCCGTTCGGCGCGATGCTGCCGGTCAGCTCGCCGGCGAAGGCTTTCAGCAGCGTGCTCTTGCCCGCGCCGTTGCGGCCGAGCAGCGCCGTCACGCGGCCGGGTTCGATCGACAGCGACAGGTCGCGCAGGATCGTGCCGTGCCGGCGGGCGACGTTGAGGTGGTGGGCGGTCAGCATGGTCGTCTCGAAGAAGGGATCACCCGCCGAGCGCGCCGCGGTTCTTCCACAGCAGCACGAGGAAGAACGGCGCGCCGAGCAGCGCGGTCAGCACGCCGAGCGGAATGTCGGCGGGCGCGGCGACGGTGCGCGCGGCGAGATCGGCCGCGAGCGTCAGCAACGCGCCGAGCAACGCGGCGCCGGGCAGCACGATGCGCTGGTCGGGGCCGCACGCGAGGCGCACGCAATGCGGCGCGACGAGCCCGATGAAGCCGATGATGCCCGCACACGACACGAGCGCGCCGACCGCGAGCGCGACCGCGACGAGCACGCGCCGCTTCAGTTGCTGCACGGGCACGCCGAGATGCAGCGCTTCGGTTTCGCCGAGCTGCAGCGCGTTCAGCGCGTCGCGGTCGCGCACGAGCAGCATGCAGCCTATCGCGACGCACGGCGCGACGGCCGCCAGCGTCGACCATTGCGCGCCGCCGAGGCTGCCGAGGCTCCAGAAGGTCAGCGAACGCAGCTGTGCATCGTCGGCGACGAACGTGAGCAGCCCGATCGCCGCGCCGGCCAGCGCATTGATCGCGATGCCGGCGAGCAGCAGCAGCGGTAGCGCAAGCCGGCCGCGCGATGCGGCCAGCCGGTAGACGAGCGCTGCGACCGCGAGGCCGCCCGCGAACGCGGCGACCGGCAGCGCGGCCGCGCTCGCGTGGGCGGCGAAGAGTGCGGGGCCGAGCACGATCAGCGTGGTCGCGCCGAGCGCGGCGCCGCTCGACACGCCGACGAGCCCCGGATCGGCGAGCGGATTGCGGAACAGCGCCTGCATCGCGGCGCCGGTCGCGCCGAAGCCGCCGCCGACCAGCAGCGCGAGCGCGACGCGCGGCGCGCGGATGTCGAACAGCACGGCGCGCGCCTGTTGCGCAGCCGCGTCGCCGCTCAGTGCGGCCCAGGCTTGCGCCAGCGGAATGCGGTACGCGCCGACGCACAGCGCGACGACGGACATCGCGCCCACCAGAACGGCGAGCGCGGCCAGGACGAACGGCGCGAAGCGGCGTGACGTGCCGACGCGCGCGGCGCCGGTGCGCGAGGCGGACGATGACGCGTTGAAGGACGAAACGTGAGCGGGCATCGGGTCGATCCGGAATCAGGCGAGCGCATCCGACAGGCGTCGATGCAGGGTCGTGACGGCGAGCGGCAGGCGCGGGCCGAAGCCGAGCAGGAACAGCGCGTCGAGCGACACGACGCGCCGCGCGCGGCCGGCCGGCGTCGCGCCGAAGCCGGGTGTCGCGAGCAGCGCGGCGTGACCGCCGACGGCCGCCAGCCCTTCGTCGGAGATCAGCACGACGTCGGGTGCGGCCGCCGCGAGCGCCTCGGTCGTCAGCGGCTTGTAGTGATCGAAGCCCTGCATCGCGTTGCGCGCGCCCGCGTAGCGGATCATCGCGTCGGCGGCGGTGCGCTGGCCGGCGACGAGCGCCTGGGTGCCGGTATGGTTCAGCACGAACAGCACGCGTGGCGGCTGCGCGCCGCCGGGCACGCGCGCGGCGACCGCGTCGCGCGCGGCCTGCCAGTCGCGATCGAAACGCCGCAGCAGCGCGGCGCCGGCGTCGCGCACGTCGAGCGCTTGCGCGACGCCGGCGATCTTTGCGCGTACCGATTCGACGTCGTGGCGCTCGTCGAACGTCGTCACCGTGACGCCGGCGCCTTTCACTTGCGCGATCGCCGTCGGCGGGCCGGCTTCCGCCGATGCCAGCACGAGATCGGGCCGCAGCGACAGCAGCCCTTCGGCCGACAGCGCGCGCTGGTAGCCGACCTTCGGCAGGCGCTTCGCGGCGTCGGGATACGTGCAGGTCGTGTCGGCGCCGACGAGCCGATAACGCGGCGTCTCGGCGCCGCCGAGCGCGAACGCGGTCTCCGCGAGCGCACCGCCGATCACGATCACGCGCGTCGGGGCGGCCGGCGCGGCCTGGGCGAGCACGCCGCCGGGCAGCGCGGCCGCGAGCGCGCCGGCCGCTGCGCCGGCCAGCAGCGACCGGCGGCGCGGATCGAACGGCCGCGCGCTCACCGCGCGGCTCCGCGTGCGGCCGCCGGCAGCGTCGCGACGAGCGCGCGCCAGTCGTCGCGCTCGGCCTTGCCGGGCTTGCGCTCGCCGAACAGCAGCGCGACGTGGTCGCCCTGTCGGTCGAACAGCTCGAGCGACGTGACGATGCCGTCGCTCGTCGGCTTCTTCACGACCCACGCCGCGGCGATCAGGTCTTCGCGCACGTGCAGGTTGAATCCCGGATCGAGCACGTTGATCCACGCGCCGACCTCGCGCACGTTCGCGACGGGGCCCGTATGGATCTGGATCATCCCCGCGTTGCCGACGAACACCATGATCGGCTGGCCGCTCTTCGCCGCCTGTTCGAGTACGTGGCGCAACGCATGCGCGGTTTCGACCGGATACGCGTAGTGCGGATCGGCGAGGCGCAGCGCCTGCATGCGGCTCACGCCGAAGCGCTGCGTGATGCCGAAGAACTGATGCGTGTCGGTCATCGCGTCCCACGCGGCGCGAAAGCCTGCGACGTCGATCTCGGTGTCCGCGCGCTCGGGCGTTTTCGGCGCGGCGGGCGCGACCTCGAGGCCCGGCTCCTGCGACGGCGCGCGCCAGCGTTCGACGAACGCGTCGTATGCGGCATGATCGCTGTGCGCGCGCAGGTAGACCTTGTGGATCGCATGACCCTGCGCATCGAAGAACTGCAGGCTCTTCAGCGGGCCGTGCGCGGTTTCGTCGCGCACCGCGAACGCCGATACCCAGTGACGATAGAAGATGCGCAGGTCGATGTCGCCGAGCGCGAGGCCGACGGGGCCGTCGTGGCTCATCTGCGCGTACTCGCCGTCTTTTTCGTGGACGGCCGTGTCGTTGCGCGTGAGCGCCATCACGCGGCCGAGGCGCGGCATTTCCTCGAACATCGTCGGAAAGCGCGCGTCGAGCCGCACGACGTGCTCGCCGACGAACGCGGCGAGCGCCTCGGCTTCGCTGACGCCGAGCGCCTGCGCGACGTCGCGGTTGCGCAGTTGGCGCTCGGTCTTGAGCTTGATGAACGCGTCGCGCAGCGCGGCGGCCGCGCGGGCCGGCGTGGCCGATTGACCGGGAAGGGCGGATGGCATCATGTCGGACTCCTTCAAGTAACGGTTGGGGTGGCAGCGCGGGCACCGCGCATCAGAAATCCACTTTCATGCTGACGGCGACCGTGCGGCCGGGCGACGAATACGCATCGAGCACCTGCGAATCGGCCGCGATGCCGCGCACGTCCGACCAGTTCCAGTACTTGCGGTCGAACAGGTTGCGGATGCCGATCGTCGCGCTCACGTGCTTGTTGAAGCGGTAGCCGCCGCGCAGGTCGACGACGAACGACGACGGCGGCGTGAAGCACGCCTTGTTCGAACAGTCGGACTTGTCGACGTCCTTGTCGCGTTTGGCGGCCTGGAACAGCAGGTCGGTCTGCACGAACCAGCGTTCGCCCGGCTCGTACCGCACGCCGAACACGGCCGAGAACGGGTTCACGGTGTTGAGCGGCTGGCTGGCCGCGCCGTCGTTCTGCGTCGAGCCTTTCGTGAACGCCATCGCCGTCTTCAGCGTGATGCCGTTCGGCATCACCCATTCGGCGCGGCCTTCGAGGCCGTGGATGCGCGCGTCGGCGAAGTTCACGTACTGGAACACGAACGGGTCGACCGGGCGGCCGCTGCCGGCGATCGTCGTGCGCGAGATGAAGTTGCGGTAGCGGCCGGTGAACGCGGCCGCGCTGTAGCGCACGACGCCGTAGCCGGTGCCGGCCTTGCCGCGCAGGCCGGCTTCGAACGTGTCGCTGGTTTCGGGCTTCAGATTCGGATTGCCGATCGACGTGTAGCCGTACACCGGATTCGAGAAGCTGCTGTTCACCTGGTCGGGCGTCGGCGCGCGGAAACCGTGCGCGTACTGCACGTACGGAATGACCGCGGGCGTGATCTCGTAGAGCACGGCGACGCGCGGCGACAGTTCGTTCGCGCTCGTCGACACGGCCTTGCCGGTGAACAGCGGATCGTTTTCGGTCGGGCTCAGCCGGTACGTGTCGAAGCGCAGGCCCGGCGTGACGAGCAGGCGGCCGTAGCCGATCTGGTCCTGCACGAACGCGCCGAACAGCGTGTAGTCGGTGTCGGGGAACGCCTTGTTCGGGAACGCTTCGCCGACGCCCGGCACCGTGCCGTCGCGCATGTTCGTCACGCGCGACAGGCTGCCGTCCACGCCGTACAGCAGCTTGTGCGCGAGCGGGCCGGTCGCGAAGCCGCTTTCGGCGAACGCGGCGCCGCCGAACGTGCGTTCCTTGTACTGGTTGTCGCGCGAGCGCGATTTCAGCGGCGCGCCACGCGTCTCGAACGCGTACTGGTCCTGCTTCGCGTCCTGGTAGTAGAACTGCACGTGCGCGGTCTGGAACCAGCGGAATGCGTCGTCGCGGAAGTCGTAGTCGACGCTGAAGCGGTTGCGCTCGAGCCGGTCGCGAGTCGTGAGGCCGAGCGTCGCCGGCGCATTGATCGCGGAGAGCACATCCGTGCTCACGCGCCGCTGCACCGTTTCGGCGGTGAGCTTGACCGTGTCGCGCGCGGTCGGCGTCAGCACGAGCTTGCCGAGCAGCGACTCCGAATAGACGTCCTGCGGGTTCGACGTCGTGCGCAGCGTGCTCGCCGAGTTGTTGCCGCCGCGCGTGTCGACCTCGTGGCCGCGCCGGCCGTCGGCGATGATCATCCCCTGGATGCGATCGTTGCCGCCCGCGGCCGACATGGTCGCGCCGATGCTGCGGTCGGCCGAGTCGTAGCTTGGCCGGAACGAGAAGTAATGGGGTTTGCCGTAGATCGACAGCAGGTCGCGCGGATCCTTCGTGATGAAGTTCACCGCGCCGGTCAGGCCGTCGCTGCCGTAGAGCGCCGACGCCGGCCCGCGCAGGATCTCGATGCGCTTGAGCGTGTCGAGATCGGCGTAGTCGCCGCGCCCGGCTTCGAGCGGCCCGAACGAGAACGCGTTCGGCAGGCGGATGCCGTCTTCCATCAGCAGCACGCGATTGCCCTCGAGGCCGCGGATGTTGATGCTCGAATCGCCGTCGCGGCCGCCGCCGAGCGCGGCGCTGCCGGGCCGGTACGCGGTGCGGCGCACCGTGATGCCGGGCTCGTAGCGCAGCGCGTCCTTGATGTTGGTGGCCTGCTGCGCTTCGAGATCCTCGTCGGTGATCACCGACACGGACGCCGCCGTGCGGCTCGCCGCGGTGGCGGTGCGGGTGGCCGTGACGGTGACGGGGTCGAGCAGCGCCGCATCGCCGCGCGTGGACGCGGCGGCGGTCAGGACGGCGGCAGGCGGGGTGGCGCCTTGCGGCGACGAATCGGCGTGAGCCGTGGCGGCGGACAGGCCGAACGCGCCGAACAGCGCGGCACAGATCGGCCGCCGCGCCAGCGTATAGCAATGCACAGGTGGTCTCCCATTGACGGTAACAAGCCCGAAGGCTGGCTGGGTGACGCGTTCACCTGGCTGGCCCGTTTGCGCGCGGCATGCGGCAAACGGCGATTTGAAAGGCAACTGACAATTTTGCCAGTGTAAATGAGAATTATTATCGATACAAGGACGCGAAGCGACCCACGCGAGTGAGTGCTCGCATGCGCGGCTCGTGCGAGCCGGGACGGAAATTCCGGGGAAATGGGGTTTTAAGCGAGCGCTTCGATGCGAATCAGCAGGTTGCGCGCATGCGCGATGAACGCATCGTGGGTCGCGCGATCGCCGTGGCCTTCGATACCGGCTTGCTCGGCGAACGCGATCTGTTCGGTGTAGAGATCGACGAGCGCACGGCGTTCGTCAAGGGGAAGCGCGCGGATCATCGACACGATCAGCAGTTCCTGTGCGCGGAGCATGCCGGACAGCGATTGGGCGTTCATGCTGGCCTCCTCGGACGATGCGGCGGCGGGCCGCTCTTTCCATACTAGGCGGTCGGCAGTCGCCGCGCACGCGCGGCACGCGAGACGATGACGCGGGAAGCCGATTCGACGAAGATGCCTCGGCCCGAAACGACGAGGTGCCTTGCGAGCCGATACGCGCCGCGCGCATCCGCGGATCGCGAACCGAAGCGCGCCGCGACGCGAATGGAATCAGCCGGCCGCCGTCGCGGCCTGTGCATCGCGCACGACCTGCGCGACGCGTTCGACGAACTCGGCGTCGACGCTCGACAGCGCTTCGCGCTTGCCGTCGGGCATCTCGACCATCAGGCGATACGTGATGTCCTGCGTGACCCACGCAAGATAGCCGACGACGACGAGCATCGCGCCGACCACCAGCGCGGCGCTCGACGCGCCGATGCCGCCGGCGACGGCGATGGCCGCGCCGATCAGCGAGATCAGCGACGGCACGAGCCGGTTCTTCGGAATCTTGACGACGTCGACGTGGCGAATGTCACGCAGTGCGAATACCTGCCCCGCGGCCGACAGGCCGTTGCGCGTGACCATGACGCCGCGCTCGTTGAATGCGTTTTCCATCGTGTGTTGCGTGGACGAAAACGCGCAGCGTAGCAGGTTTCGTTGCCGCGTCAAACGAGACCGACTGCCGCACGATGCGTGCGGCGCGGCCGCCAGCCGGAAGACGGGTGGCGCGCAGACGCGTTCAGAACTGCAGTCGGCCGTCGCCGTAAAGCCGGCCGGGCACGTGCGACGCGACGACCTCGGCGATTTCTTCGTCGGTCGATTCGGCCGGCACGATCTGGCGCCGCGCGGGCGCGTCGAGATGCATCGTCCACTCGACGAGGCGATACGGACGGCCCCAGGGGCGCTGCATTTCCACCGACACGCGGCAACTCTGGACCGGCAGCGAGTGTTGGCACGTCAGAATCGCGTGCAGATGGCTGAAAACGGTATCTTCGATCATCGTGGCCTCCGATCCTGTCTTGTGGGCAGTTGATGGCGGTGCCGTAGGGGTGTCTCAAAAAAAAAGCCGCCGATGCTCAGGCGGCCAACAGGGGGGGTGAGAGCATCCTCTCAGCCCAGAATTAAGCGAAACTTAAAAGCCCATAAAAAAGCGCCCCGCGTGGAGCGGGGCGCTGCTTGCCGTCGCGGTCCGCGTGACGCGGACAGTCGAGCGGATGCTTTTAGAACTTGTGACGGATACCGATACGTGCGGCGATCTGGTTCTTCGAACCCGTGCCCGACGTATTGAAGTAGCTCGTGCTCGAGCCGATCTGCGCTTGCACGCCCTTGCCCGAAGCCTGCTGGTATACGACCAGGCCGTACACGTCCGTACGCTTGCTGAGTGCGTAGTCGGCGATACCGTTGACCTGGTTCCAGTGCCACGAGTTGCCGTTCTGCGTGGCGTTCGTGTACGTGTAGCCGAGGCCGCCCGACAGTGCCGGCGTGAACGCGTACTTCGCGCCTGCTTCATATGCGTTGTAGAACGTGCCGCCCGCGCCCGACACGGTCGAGAACTGCGTACGCGTCCACAGCAGCCATGCCGTCGCCGGGCCCCAGACGTAGCGGCCACCCACGCCGTACGTGCGCAGGTCGCGGACGTTGCCGGTGCTCAGGTTCGCGATCGTCGTCGAGAAGGCCGGCGTCGACTGGCTCGGGAAGCGGATGTCCGTGTAGGCGGCGCCGAGCGCGAACGGGCCGTTCGCGTAGTTCAGGCCGAAGCTGTATGCGCGCGACGAGCCTGCCGTCGTCGTCGTGCCCGTCGTCGTTGCCGGTGCGCCTGCGAAGTCGGTCGAGTTCGAGAAGCCGTACAACGCGCCGAACGTGAAGCCCGAGTAGTTCGCGCTCTGGAACTTCACGGCGTTGTTGATGCGGCTCGACGTGAGCTGGTCGATGTCGTTCACGTGGTACGCGTAGTTACCCGCGACCGTGTTGCCGCCCGTCGAGTAGTTCGAGCCGAGGATGTCGGTCGAGAACGAGTACTGGCGGCCGAACGTGACCGTGCCGTATTGCGACTGGCTCAGGCCGACGTAAGCCTGACGACCGAAGATCGCGCCACCCTGGCCGATCGTGCCGTTGCCGCTGTTGAAGCCGTTTTCGAGCACGAAGATCGCCTTCAGGCCGCCACCGAGGTCTTCGGTGCCGCGCAGGCCCCAACGGCTGCCCTGGGCCACGCCGTCGTCGTACTTGAACAGCTTGCCCGTGCCGCCGTTGGCGGTCTTGCTGTGGTTCACGTAGCTGATGCCGGCATCGATGACGCCGTACAGAGTCACGCTGCTTTGTGCGTGTGCCGTGCCGGCCGTTGCTGCCAGGGCGGCGAGGGTCAACAGTTTCTTGTTCAAAGGATTCTCCGAGCGAATGAATGGCGTGTCCAGTTGCGGTTCCGGCGCACTCTATGGGCGCTTTCACGGACCGGCGCAACTTTATCGGCGGGCCACGTAATGAATATGACAGCGACTGTCATATGAAGAATGTGTGGTGCCGATGCGACACTGGATTTTGCCCGGTTGTACAGCAGGGAGTTATACCGATTCCGCCTGAGATTCGATGACGGTCGGGAATATGCACATGAAATAAGCTTGGTTGGTGCCGTTCCGGCCCCGTGCCACGATGCGCGCTTCAACAACGACACGGGACAAGAGGACACCATGCGACGTTCGATCCTGACCGGCCTCGGCGCACTCGCCGCCGCGCTGGCATTCGCCGCCCCCGGCGCGCACGCCGACCCGCAAACGCTGAAAGTCGGCACGATGAGCGGCCCCGATGCGCAGATCTGGACCGAAGTGACGAAGGTCGCCGCGCGCGAAGGGCTCGCGATCAAGGTCATCGAATTCAACGACTACGTGCAGCCGAACGCGGCGCTCGATTCCGGCGATCTCGATGCGAACGGCTTCCAGCACCAGCCGTTCCTCGACAGCCAGATCAAGCAGCGCGGCTACAAGATCGTCAACGTCGGGCTCACCTATACCGCGCCGATGGGCTTCTATTCGAAGAAGCTCAAGTCGCTGAAGGATTTGCCGGTCGGCGCGAAGGTCGGGATCCAGAACGACCCGTCGAACGGCAACCGCGCGCTCTTGCTGCTGCAGAAGTACGGGGTGATCAAGCTGAAGGCCGGCGCCGGCACGAACGGCGTGAACGCGACGCCGCTCGACGTCGCCGAGAACCCGAAGAAGATCAAGATCGTCGAGCTCGACGCCGCGCAACTGCCGCGCGCGCTGCCCGACGTCGATGCCGCGTCGATCAACACCGACTACGCGGTCAAGGCCGGGCTCACGCCGGTGAAGGATGCGATCGCGATCGAGGATCTGCGCGGGCCGTACGCGAACCTGATCGCGGTGCGCGCGCAGGACAAGGACAAGCCGTGGGTGAAGAAGCTCGTCGCGGCCTACGAGTCGGACGACGTGCGCAAGTTCATCGACCAGAAGTTCGGCGGCGCGATCGTGCCGGCGTTCTGAACGGCGTTCGCGCGCGGCCGCCAGCGGGCGATCGCCGGCCGCCGACGCGTGCTCCGGAAAGCGAATCGCCCGCGCAAGCGGGCGATTGCGTTGGTGCATGCGATTGCATGCACAGTGCGGGATGGCCTGGCGCGCGGGTCGCGCGCCCGGGCTCAGGCGGACAGCAGCGAGCCGGTGCGGATCGCGGTCGCGCCCGCGATGCGCGCGACTTCCATGCCGGCCGTCGCGAAGCGCACGACCTGGCGCGCGTACAGCACGCCCGACACGCTGCTCTTCAGCGTGACGACGCGATCGGTCAGCGGATCGACGATGTCGGCCACGGCCTGGCCTGCCTCGATCATCGCGCCGACCGGCGTGCGGAACACGATCACGCCCGACACGGGCGCGACGAGCGGATCGGTGCCCGCGAGCGGCGTGGCCGGGTGCGCGAGCGGCGGCAGCGGCGCCGGCGTGCCTTCGACGATGCCGCGCTCGGTCAGGTATTCGACGATCGCCTGCGCATCCTTTTCGGCGAACTCGTACGACACGTCGCGTTCGCTGCGCAGTTCCACGGTGACCGAAATCGCGCCGTTCGGGATCGGGAAGCGGTCGCCGAAGCGGCTGCGCAGATCCGACCAGCAGAAACTGTGGATTTCGTCGAACGGGTTGCCGACCGAATTCAGCGCGAGCAGCGACGCCTTGGCATCGAGATAGCGCGCCAGCGGCTCGACGTCCGGCCACAGATCGGGATTCGTGTAGAGATGCATCACCGCGTCGCTGTCGCAGTGCAGGTCGAGCACGATATCGGCGTCGAACGACAGCTTCTGCAGCGCGAGGCGCTGCGAGTCGAGCTCGGTGCGCGGCTTCTGCTCGTCGAGCGCTTCGCGCATCGCCGTGCGCACGACGGCCAGATTGCGCTGCGCGTCGTTCGTGAGGCGCTCTTCGACACGCGGCAGCACGAGCGCCGCGAGATCGTAGAAATTGCGGTTGAAGTTCTGCATCGAGCCGAGCTCGAAGCGGCCGAGGTGATCGCCGAACACGTGCTGCGACAGGCCGATCGGATTGGGCACGGGCACGACGACGATTTCGCCGCGCAGCTTGCCGGCTGCTTCGAGCGCGGCGATCTTGCGGCGCAGCAGCGTGGCGACCAGCATGCCGGGCAGCTCGTCCGCGTGCAGCGACGACTGGATATAGACCTTCTTGCCGCCGCGCGGGCCGTAATGGAAGCTGGTGATCTGGCGTTCGGTACCGACGGCGGGGGAAATCAGCGGATGGGTCTGCGTTTGCATGATGAGGGGAGTGCGGCGCAGCCGCGAATGATCCGTGTGCGTGGAAGATCGATTGTACGTTGCCTTTCTCGCCGCCATCAAACCGGCGCCAGAACGCGCGGTTTTCCTTTGCGAATCATCGGGTTGACGCGGAAAAAATAACGTCGCCGGCGCCGCGCGCAAAAAAAACGGGCTCCTCGCGGAGCCCGTTCCCGTCGCGCCGAATCGCGCGTGCGTCGGCCGGATTACTTGCCGTAGACGTCGAAATCGAAGTACTTCTTCGCGATCTTGTCGTACGTGCCGTCCTTGCGCATGCCGGCGATCGCGCCGTCGATCTTCGCCTTCAGGTCGGTGTCTTCCTTGCGCAGGCCGATACCGGCGCCGTTGCCGAGCGTCTTCGGATCGTCGAGATCCTTGCCGGCGAAGTCGAAGTTCGCGCCGCGCGGCGTCTTCAGGAAGCCGATCTCGGCTTGCACCGCGTCCTGCAGCGCGCCGTCCAGACGGCCGGAGATCAGGTCGGCGTAGACCTGGTCCTGGTTCTGGTAAGGCACGACGTTCACGCCCTTCGACGCCCAGTACGTCTTCGCGTAGGTTTCCTGGATCGTGCCCTGCTCGACGCCGACCGACTTGCCCTTCAGCGATTCGGCCGTCGGCATCAGGCCGGCGCCCTTCTTCGTGACGAGGCGCGTCGGCGTGTTGAACAGCTTCGCCGAGAACGCGATCTGTTCCTGACGCGCCGGCGTCATCGACATCGACGACAGCACGCCGTCGAACTTGCGGGCCTTCAACGCCGGGATCATCCCGTCGAAGTCGTTTTCGATCCACACGCACTTCGCGTTCATGCGGCGGCAGATTTCGTTGCCCAGATCGACGTCGAAGCCGACCACCTTGCCGTCGGCGCCTTTCGATTCGAAAGGCGGGTAGCTTGCGTCGACGCCGAACCGCACGGTCGTCCAGTCTTTCGCGTACGCGCTGCCGGCCGATACGGCGAGCAGGGCCACGGTCACAGCCGCAAGAATCTTTTTCACTCGGTGACTCCTCGTTTTGTTCGATGGGTGCGCGGTTGTGCCGCGCCGTAAGCCTTCGGCCCGCCGCGGCTTCGCGTCGGACAGTCCGTTTCGCCCGCCCGATGGGGGCGCGCGACGTGCGCAAGATTATCAAGACAAAATACCGGCAGGGCGCCTAGGACAAGCCCCGATACCGGGCCCGGCGGCGGCGCGTCGGACGCGTCGCCGTTTCACACACAGGAACGATTCAGCCGAGCGTTTCGTTGACCGCGCGCTGCAGGCACGTGACGAAGTGCGAGACGGCCGGCGTGGGCAGCAGGTCGCGCCGCGCGATGATCGACAGGTCGAAGCGCGGCATGCTTTCGTCGAGTTCGGCCGTGCGGATGCCGAGCGGCGCGACCATCGCGGCGAGCGGGCGCGTGAAGCAGCCGATCACGTCCGAGCGTGCGACGAGCCCCAGCGTCACCGCGAACGACATCGGCGAGCGCAGCAAACGTTTCGGCAGCGGCAGCCCGTGCGCCTCGAACATCCCGACCATCACGCTGTGCGGAAACTGCTCGGCGCCGACGGTGACGATCCATTCGGCGTCGAGCAGTTCCTCTAACCGGCGCGCATGCGCGAGCGGGTGACCGTCGCGCATCACGATCGTGAATTCGGTCGACAGCAGCGGCAATTGCGTGAAATCGCGGTCGAGCGCGGGCACATGGTGCATCGCAGCGATGTCGAGCGTGCCGTTGCGCAACTGCGCGAGCGCGTCGGGCACCGTCACTTCCTCCAGATGCAGGCTGACGTTCGGCATCGACTCGCGGAATGCCGTCACCGCGCGCGGCAACGCGGTCAGCGCGATCGACGGCATCGTGCCGACCGCGACGCGGCCCGACATTTCGCCTTTCACCTGCTCGACCGCCTCGACCGTGCGGCGGATGTCGCCGAGCAATTGCTCGGCGCGCGGCAGCAGCGCCTCGCCGCAGGCGGTCAGCTCGACGCCGCGCACGCTGCGAGCGAGCAGCTCCGCGTTGAGCGCGGTTTCGAGCTCGCGGATCGTGTGCGTGATCGCCGGCTGCGTGACGCCGAGCTCGCGGGCGGCGGCGCGCAGGCTCTTGTGGTGCGCGGCGGAGACGAACGCCTGGAGCTGCGCGATGTTCAAGGGGTTGCGGATGCGGGTCATGGAGGGAGTCCGGTGGGCGCGAAAGGGGCGGCGGCGGGCGACGGATTCATGCTGCGGCGGGGCGATCCCGATGCGCGTCACGCATCGGCGCGCGCGCGGAACGCCTGTCGGTAACGCTGCGGCGAGGTGCCGACGATGCGCGCGAAGCGTTCGCGAAACGCGGTGACCGAACCGAACCCGGCTTCCGTCGCCACATGTTCGATCGACAGCTCGGTCACCTCCAGCAACTGCTGCGCATGCCGGACGCGCGCGGTCTGCAGCCATTGCCCCGGCGACGTGCCCGTCTGCTCCCGGAAGCGCCGCGTCAGCGTGCGCACGCTCGTCGACGCCTTGCGCGCGATCGCGTCGAGCGTCAGCGGCTTGCGCAGGTTGGCCTGCAGCCAGTCCATCAGGTCGTGCAGGCCGTCGCCGCCGGTCGGCCATTCGGGCGCGATGAACTGCGCCTGCCCGCCCTCGCGCACGCGCGGCGCCACCGCGCTGCGGGCGGCATCGACGGCGACCGCCGCGCCATAGTCGGCCTGGATCATGTGCAGGCACAGATCGAGGCCGGCGGCCGCACCGGCCGACGTCAGGATCTGGCCGTTGTCGACGAACAGCACGTTCGGGTCGACGTCGACGGTCGGATAGCGGCGCGCGAGTTCGGCGGCTGCGAGCCAGTGCGTCGTCGCGCGCAGGCCGTCGAGCAGCCCCGCTTCCGCGAGCACGAACGCGCCGCTGCAGATCGACGCGATCCGGCATCCGCGCGCGGCCGCCGCGCGCAGCGCGTCGAGCACGCGGCGCGACGTGGGCGCGAGCGGCGCCGACGTGCCGGGCACCATGATCGTGTCGGCGTCGGCCAGCGCGTCGAGACGAAACGGCGGGCGCAGCTCGAAGAGGTCGCCGCCGACGCGCGGCTGCTCGCTGCACACGCGCACGCGGTACGCGGGCGCGACGTCGGGCGCCCGCACGCGCGCGAACGTGTCGCATGCAACGCCCAGATCGAACGGGACGACATCGGGCAACGCAAGAACGGCGACCGTGTGCATGGCGTGTGCGGCCGTGGCCAGAATCCGTTGAAAGATGTCATTCTAGCCAATGGCTCGACCCCGCACCACACGCGACAATCGCGGCGGACCCACCTGGAGCCTGCCGATGAAACAAGACGATCGCAACGCGTTGCGGAACCTGCAATACCTGTCGCTGCTGGAAGCGACCACGCTCGTCGTGCTGGTGTGCGTGGCCGTGCCGCTCAAGCATCTGGCCGGCTATCCGGTCGCGGTATCGATCATGGGCCCGGTTCACGGCGTCGCGTTCGTCATGTATGGATGGGCGGTGGTCGGCACCGCGTCGAGCGGGCTGTGGAGCAAGGGCGAAGTCGCGCGGCTCGTGCTGTCGGCCGTCGTGCCGTTCGCGGGGCTGGCGAGTGCCGGCTGGATCGCGCGCAGGCGGCACGCACGATGATCTACCTGGTGCTGAAGGCCGTGCATCTGGTCGCCGTCGTCACGTTCGTCGGCGGGTTGCTGTTGTCGTCCGTCGGGGTCCGCATTGCGAACCTCGCCGTGCATCGCGCGGTGCGCCGCTGGGATCGCACGGTGACGGCGCCCGCGCTCGCGCTCGTCTGGATCGCCGGCATCGCGCTCGCGCTGAACGGTCACTGGTTCGGCGCCGCGTGGCTGTCGGCGAAGCTTGCGCTCGTCGCGGCGCTGTCGGTGCTGCACGGGATCCTGGCCGGCACGCTGCGGCGCATGGAGCGCGACGATCTCGTCGTCATGCCGACGCCGTGGCTCGGGCAAGCGGCGGGCGCGGCGATCGTCGCGATCGCGCTCGTCGTCGGGCTGGCCGTGATCAAGCCGTTCTGACGGCGCGACGCCGCGAGCGTGGCGCCGGGCGCGAACGGGTATCGCGCCGTTGTCGCGAAGCGCGTCACGCGGCGTCGCACGGACAAAAAAAGCCTGGAAACTCGCGTTCCCAGGCCTGGAGACCATCGACGACGATGGTGGAGGAGACGATCTCGTCTCGATGCGCGTCGCCCTCGTGCAGGCGACGTCGCGCAGGTGCCGCGCTCAGATCGCCCAGCCGCCGAGATAGAACGTGACGAGCACGGCCGCGATGAGCACGGTGCCGACGTTGAGCTTGCGGAATTCGCCGCTGGCGATGCGGCCGATCACGAGCGTCGAGAAGCCGAGCATGATGCCCGTCACGATGTTCGCGGTCAGCACGATGAACACCGCGCACACGAGGCCCGACATCGCGTCGACCATGTCGTCCATGTGCAGCTTGCTCACGCTGCCGAGCATCAACAGGCCGACGTACATCAGCGCCGGTGCGGTGGCGTACGACGGCACGAGTCCCGCGAGCGGCGAGAAGAACATTACGACGAGGAACAGCAGGCCGACCACGGCCGCCGCGAGGCCCGTCTTCGCGCCGGCGGCCACGCCGACGCTCGACTCGATGTAGGCCGCCGCCGGCGCGCCGCCGAGCAGGCCGGAGAAGATCGAGCTGATCGAATCGGCGGTCAGTGCGCGGCCGCCGTTGACGATGCGGCCGTTTTCGTCGAGCTGGCCGGCCTGCCCGGCGACCGCGCGGATGGTGCCGGTCGCGTCGAACACGGCGGTCATCACCAGCGCGAGCACGCTCGGCAGTACGGCCATCGACAGCGCGCCCTTGATGTCCATCGCGCCGATCAGCGATGCGTGGCCCGGCGCGCTGAGCGACGGCAGCGCGAAGATGCCGCGGTATTTCACGCCCGGATCGAAGATCAGGCCGAATACCGAGATCGCGATCACGACGAGCAGGATGCCGCCCGGCACGCGACGCTTTTCGAGGCCGAAGATCGCGGCGAGGCCGACGACCGACATGATGACCGGGAACGCGGTGATCTGGCCGAGCGAGACCGGCAGGCCGGCGCCCGGGTTCTTGATCACGAGGCCGACGTCGTTCGATGCGATCAGCAGCAGGAACAGGCCGATGCCGATCCCCGTGCCGTGCGCGACACCCGCGGGCAGGTTGCGCAGGATCCACGACCGCACGCCGGTGACCGAGATGCCGGTAAACACGAGGCCCATCAGGAACACGGCGCCGAGCGCGACCGTCGGAGGCAGCCCCTTGCCGAGCACGAGGCCGAACGCGGTGAACGCGGTCAGGGAGATCGCGCAGCCGATCGCGATCGGCAGCTTCGCCCACAGGCCCATCAGCAGCGAGCCGAACGCGGTGGTGAGACAGACCGCGACGAACACGGCGCTCGTGTCGAACCCTGCCTTGCCGAACATGCCGGGCACGACGAACACGGAATAGACCATCGCGAGGAAGGTGGTCACGCCGGCAATGATCTCGCGACGCTGCGTGCTGCCGCGCGACGAAATGCCGAAGTACCGGTCGATGACTCCCTGGGCGCCAAAGTCAGTTTCTTCCGCGCCGACGCCGACCGTCGGCTGCACCGGGGTATCGCTCATGAGCTTGCTCCTTTATCAGCATGCTGAAACGGTCCGTGGCGGACCGTCGTCAGGGTGTCTCGTATCTGTTGGGATTGTTCGGCAACGTCGTGGCGACGAATGACGCGCGATGCGCGTCGTGACGGGCGAATCGAAACGATCGCGAGGGTGTCGCGTCGGACGACGCGTGGTGTGGTCGACCCCGTCACGTGTGCTTTGCCGTAGCGAAGGTTAGGCGAGCAACCGATCACGTCCCATCGGGGGACGAGCATGCAGCGCATGTCGCAGCGCTTATATCGGCGTGCAACGGGGCTTCGTCGCGCCGACACACGTGTATACGCCTAGTTCGAATCCGTTAAGGGGACTATTTGAATGCAGGGTCGGCGGGCGGGATGGAAGGGGGCGATGCATTGAATATTACAAATAGCCTTCGGCGTGGCCGGGAAGGTCGGTGCGAACTGCGGCGGGCGACGGGATTCGCCGCCGCGCGCAACCATGCGTGCCTGAAAGACAGGAACACCGAGTAACTGGCGGATTGCCGCGACGACGCCCGACGCCGACGGTGCCGCGCGCGTCACTTCAGGAACACGTATCGCGCGAAGTACGGGAAGCGGCCGACCGCATGCTCGGTTGCGCACGTTGCGACCGGCGGCATGCCGCCCGACGTATCGAGCCGCTGCACGAAACGCACGCCGGCGAGCGTGCCCGTCGCGGGCGGCGTCGTCGCGAGCAACAGTTGCGCAATGCTGGCCGGGCTGGCGCTCGGCGCTTCCGCGCGCTTCTTGCCGGTCACGCGGCTACCGTCGAGCGCTTCCCACGACGGCCCCGCGCCGTGCCGCACGACGAGCGCGCCGCCTTCATCGAACAACATCGCCTCCGGCCGCACGAAGGACCATGCAAGCCGGTGTTCGGCATCGTATTCGCATGCATAGATCTGCACGCCGGTCGCGGTGGTGGACAGCACCGTCGTCACGGGATCGGGGGGAGTGAGGCCGGCCGGATCGCCGGCGTACGCCGGTGCGGCGACGGCCGCCAAGGCAAGACCGGCCGTCATGGCCAGCAGCATGTCGCGGGTCGGGGAGCAACTGGGCATGGCGAGGCGTCCTTTCAGGTCGAATGGTCGTACGAAGGCGATTCCGTCAACGTTAGACGCCGATTGCACCGGCCGCAATGAGGAAATGGCAATCGCGGCGATAGTCGCCGCGATTGCCGAGGCAGCGGGGCAGCGATCGGTGGATCGCGACCGGGCCAATGTCGACCGGTGCGGAGCCGGCATACAGCGCCCGGCCGGGCACGCACGACCGAAGCGTTCAGGCCGCGGCTTGCGCGAGCGTCGGGTAGTCGGTCAGCCCGCGGGCGCCACCGCCGAACAGCGTGTTGCGGTCATGCGGCGCGAGCGGCGCGCCGGTGCGCAGGCGCTCGGGCAAGTCGGGGTTCGCGACGAACGGACGGCCGAACGCGACGAGGTCCGCCCAGCCGGCGGCGATCGCTTCGCGTGCACGCTCGGCGGTGTACGCGCCAGCGTAGATCAGCACGCCCGGGAACGCCGCGCGCAATTGCTGCTTGAAGGCGACCGGCATCAGCGGCGCGTCGTCCCAGTCGGCTTCCGCGATGTGCAGGTAGCCGACGCCGAGCTCGCCGAGCAGCTTCGCGGCGGCGACGTAGGTCGTTTCCGGATCGTCGTCGACGCAGCCGTTCAGCGTGGTCAACGGTGCGAGGCGGATGCCGACGCGCGACGCGTCGCCGGCGCCTTCGATCAGCGCCTGCGCGACTTCGCGCAGGAAGCGCAGCCGGTTGTCCAGCGAGCCGCCGTACGCGTCGGTGCGCGTGTTCGCGTTCGAGTCGATGAACTGGTTCACGAGGTAGCCGTTCGCGCCGTGCAGCTCGACGCCGTCGAAGCCGGCTTCGATCGCGTGGCGGGCGGCGGCGCGGTATTGATCGACGGTCTCGCGGATCTCGTCGATCGACAGCGCGCGCGGCTCGGATGCCTGCACGAAGCCCGGGGTGCTGCCGTCTTCGCCGGCGATGAACACGTTCACGCCCTTCGCCTGGAGCGGCGACGACGACACCGGTTGCGCGCCGCCGAGCAGGCTCGTGTGGCTCAGCCGGCCGACGTGCCACAGCTGCGCGAAGATGCGGCCGTGCGCGGCGTGCACGGCGTCCGTCACCTTGCGCCAGCCGGCGATCTGCGACGGTGTGTGGATGCCGGGCGTCCACGCGTAGCCCTTGCCGAGCGGCGCGATGTAGGTGCCTTCGCTGACGATCAGGCCCGCGCTCGCGCGCTGCGCGTAATACGCGGCCATCAGTTCGTTGGCTTCGTCGCCGGGCTGGCTCGCGCGCGAGCGCGTCATCGGCGGCATCACGATGCGGTTCGGCAGCGTCAGCGCGCCGAGCCGCAGCGGTTGGAAAAGCGGGTCCTGGGTCATGGTGGTGTCCTGTCGGTGCCGCGGCCGGCGGGCCGCGACGGGTCGTGTCGGATGAGGGCGCGGCGCGCTCAGTCCCACTTCGGCGCGAGGCCGGCCGGGTCGACTTCGCGACCGTTGCGTTCGAGCGCGGCGATCTGCGTCATGTCTTCGTCGGTCAGGCGCAGCGTCTGCGCGAGCAGGTTGCTCGCGAGGTGCTCGCGCTTGGTCGACGACGGAATCACCGAGTAGCCGAGCTGCAGCGCCCATGCGAGTGCGACTTGCGCCGGCGTCGCGTCGTGACGCCGCGCGATCGCGCCGAGCACCGGGTCGCCGAGCACCTTGCCGTACGCGAGCGTCATGTACGACGTCACGTGGATGCCTTCGGCGTTCAGGAACTCGACCAGCTTGCGATTCTGCAGGTACGGGCTGAGCTCGATCTGGTTCGTCGCGATCGCGTCCCTGCCGACGGCCGCGATCGCTTCCTTCGTCAGTTCGATGTTGAAGTTCGAGATGCCGATTTGGCGCGTGAGGCCCTTCGCCTTCGCGTCGGCCAGCGCGGTCATGAACGTGTCGATCGACACGCCGTTGCCCGGCGCCGGCCAATGGATCAGTGTCAGGTCGACATGGTCGGTGCGCAGCTTGCGCAGGCTTTCCTCGAGGCTGGCCGCCAGCTTGTCCGGTGCGTAGTTGTCGACCCAGATCTTCGTCGTGAGGAACAGGTCTTCGCGGCGCACGCCGGACGCGGCGATCGCTTCGCCGACTTCGGCTTCGTTGCCGTAGATCTGCGCGGTGTCGATCGCGCGGTAGCCGACTTCGAGGCCGTTGCGCACCGAGTCGATGACCACTTGGCCTTGCAGGCGGAACGTACCGAGGCCGAATGCGGGAATCTTGCTCATCTGTGCTCCTGAAAGAGGGGGAACGATTGCGGTATCGGAATCATTCTGGCGCTTGAGACTCATGAAATAAACGCCTTTAGAGATCAAAAATATTTGATTAAAAATCAAATATTGGTCGGCGCTTCGCCAATGGGAATGCGTTCGTCGGCCTTATGCGGCGCGCGTCTGCGGATTCGTTGCCGGATGGAATGCGGGCAGCACGTCCGCCGCGATCTCGGCCATCGTTTCGTCGAGCGGCCGCCGGTTGCGGCGGAAATGCAGGCCGATGTGCTGCACGCCCGCGTCGCGCATCGCCGCGAGTTCCTCCGTCAGCGCGACGCGTCCCGCGCGGGCGCCGAAGCGGTGCCGCTGCAGCGGTTCGTGCGGATCTTCCGCGAGGTCGAGATGGATGAAGCTCACGTACGGCTTGCCGCCGGCCACCGCACGCCAGCTCGCGGCGCGCTGCAGATGATCGGCCGGCGTGCCCGGATACGCGAGGCAGCCGTCCATGTGCTCGCCGATCCACGCGGGCGTCTGCTGCGCGAGGCCCGCGACGAGCAGCGGCACCGGCGAACGGGCTGCGGGAAGCACGTCCAGGCCGTGCGGCAGATGCCCGCGCGCGCCGTCGCGCAGCAGCGCGACGTGGTCGCGAAAGGTCGCACCGCGCGTGGCGAAGTCGCGGCCGAACAGCGGATACTCGACCGGCCGGTCGCCGCTTGCGACGCCGAGCAGCAGGCGGCCGCCGCTCAATTCCTGGATCGTCGCGGCCGATTTCAGCGTGAGCAGCGGTTCGCGCAGCGGCAGCACGACGGCCGCGGTGCCGAGCAGGATGTCGCGCGTGATCCCGGCGAGGTAGCCGAGATACGAGAACGTCTCGAACACCTGCGCGGCGTCGCCGAACGACGGGTCGTACACCGGCACGTCGCGCACCCAGAGCGCGCGAAAGCCGAGCGTGTCGGCCAGTTGCGCGAGTTCCGCGTGGATTTCCAGGTCGGGCACACCGGGGTGGCGGCCGTCATGCTGGCGTTTCGCGTTGCCGGCCGGGGTCCAGTCGTTGTCGAGCGGCAGTTCGATGCCGATGCCGATGCTGAAGCCGCCGTCGGCGAGCTTGTCGAGCGACGTGAGCATGATGGACGCCTCCGTTCAGACCGCGCGCAGGCTGCCGTCGAGCCGGTAGAAATCGAGCGACGACGCGGTGAAGAACGAGCGCGACGTGCCGGCGGCGAAATCGTCGATATGCACGACGGTGGCGCGATCGGCTTCCTGCCACGAGATCGCGTAGGTCTCGCCGGCGACGCGCTGCCACGTGTATTCGACTTCGCCCTTCGCGCCCGCGTAAGGGCCTTCGGTGATCTCGTAGCGCATGTGGCGACCGTCTTCGTCGTATGCGTTGAGCGCGGTGAGGCCGTCGTAACGGACTTCGAAAGTCTTGCCGGCGAACGGCGGGCGTGGGGTCGGTGCGTTCATGCTGGTGGCTCCTGAAAAAGGTGAGTTCAATGGGCGAGTTCGACGGGTCCGGCCGTGCGCTCGGGCAGACCGTGGCGGCGGTCGAGACGGCCGCTCAGCGCGGTGAGCGCGAATGCGCCGAGCGTGACGACGGCGGCGATCCACGGCGTGTGGCCGAGGCCGACGTTCGCGACGACCAGGCCGCCGAGCGACGAGCCGCCGGCCACGCCGAGGTTGAAGGCGGCGATGTTGAAGCCCGATGCGACGTCGGTGGCGTCCGGCGCGAAGTGGCGCGCCTGCTTGACGACGTACACCTGCAGCCCCGGCACGTTGCCGAACGCCACGGCGCCCCACGCGAGCATCGTCAGGACTGCAAGCCATTTCGCGTGGATCGTGAAGGTCAGCGCGAGCAGCACGATCGCGAGCAGCAGGAAGATCCGCTTGAGTGCCTTCACGGGGCCGACGGCGTCCGCGAGCTTGCCGCCCCACACGTTGCCGATCGCGACCGATACGCCGTAGCCGACGAGCACGAGGCTGACCTGCGACGGCGTGAAGCCGGCGATCCGTTCGAGCAGCGGCGCCATATAGGTGAACGCGATCAGCGAACCGCCGTAACCGACGGCCGTCATCGCATAGACGAGCAGCAGGCGCGGCTGGGCCAGCACGCGCAACTGGCGGGCGAGCGGCGCCGGCGGCGACTGCGGCAGCCCGCGCGGCACGAATGCGACCGCGCCGACGAACGCGACGAGGCCGAACAGCGCGACGATCAGGAACGTCGCACGCCAGCCGAAGTGCTGGCCGATGAACGTGCCGAGCGGAATGCCGGCGACGAACGCGACGGTCATGCCGCTGAACATCGTCGCGATCGCGCTCGCGGCCTTGTCCTTCGGCACGAGCGTCGTCGCGATGATCGAGCCGACCGAGAAGAACACGCCGTGCGCGAGGCCCGTGAGCACGCGCGCGACGATCAGCGATTCGTAGCCGGGCGCCTGCCACGCGACGAGGTTGCCGACGGTGAAGAGCGCCATCAGCCCGGCGAGCAGCGCCTTGCGCGGCACGCGGCCGGTGAGCGCGGTGAGCAGCGGCGCGCCGATCGCGACGCTCAGCGCGTACAGGCTGACGAGCAGGCCGGCGGACGGCAGGCTGACGCCGAGGTCCGCACCGATCGTCGGGATCAGCCCGACGATCACGAATTCGGTGGTGCCGATGGCAAAGGCGCTGATGGTCAACGCAAGCAACGCGAGTGGCATGACGGGATCCGGGTTTCGGTAGGAATGGATCGCAGTGTGCCGGCTTTACTTTTGCTTAAAAACTGGTCTATAAACCAAATTGTTTTGATTTCAAATCAACAATGAAGACCACCCTCGACGAACTCCAGGCCTTTATCGCCGTGGTCGACACCGGTTCGATCACCGCCGCCGCCCAGCACCTCGACCTTACCGTGTCGGCGACGAGCCGCACGCTCGCGCGGCTCGAGGAGAAGCTGAAGACCACGCTGCTGCGCCGGACCACGCGCCGGCTCGAGCTGACCGAGGAAGGGCGCGCATTCCTGCAGGATGCGCGCGCGATCGTCGAATCGGTCGAGAACGCGGAAGAGCAGATGCTCGCGCGGCGCGAGATGCCGTCCGGGCGATTGCGCGTCGACGCCGCGACGCCGTTCATGCTGCACGTGATCGTGCCGCTCGTGCGCGGCTACCGCGAGCGTTTTCCGAAGGTCGAACTGGAACTGAACAGCAACGAGGGCATCATCGATCTGCTGGAGCGGCGCACCGACGTCGCGATCCGGATCGGCCGGCTGAAGGATTCGACGCTGCACAGCCGGCGCATCGGCAACAGCCGGGTGCGCATGCTCGCGAGCCCCGCCTACATCGAAGCGCACGGCCAGCCGCGCAAGGTCGAGGATCTCCGCAAGCACACGCTGCTCGGCTTCACGCAGCCCGAATCGCTGAACGTATGGCCGATCCTCGGCACGGACGGCGAGCCTTGCCGCATCGAGCCCGACGTGTGGTCGTCGAGCGGCGAGACGCTGCGGCAGCTCGCGCTGGAGGGCACGGGTGTCGTGTGCCTGTCGGATTTCGTGACCGCGCAGGATCGCGAGGCCGGGCGGCTCGTGCAGGTGCTCGCGCGGCAGACGCTCGAGGTCGAGCAGCCGATCAACGCGGTGTATTACCGGAACACCGCGATCTCGTCGCGGATCGCGTCGTTCGTCGATTACCTGATCGAGATGCTCGGCGCCGGCAGCGGGCGCGATGCGCCGGCGCGACGCAAGGCCACGTGGCTGCTGTCGCCGTAGCGACGCGGCGCCGGCGGCGCGGCCGGTCGGGAACGGGCGTGCCGCGCGGCGGCACGCCGTCGGGCGGCGATTACGCCTCTTCGGCCCACGACATCCCGTCGCGCGCGAGCAGCGCCGACGAGGCGGCAGGCCCGAACGTGCCGGCCGTGTACAGGCGCGGCCGGTCGCCGAGCTGCTTCCAGCCGTCGAGGATCGGCTCGACCCACGACCACGCCGCTTCGAGCTCGTCGCGGCGCATGAAGTGCGTGAGGCGGCCGCGGATCACGTCGATCAGCAGCCGTTCGTACGCTTCCGCGCGCCGCTCCGGAATCGCCTGCTGCAGGTCGAGGTTCAGGCTCACCGGCACCATGTTCATCCCGCTGCCCGGCTCCTTCGCGAGCATCTGCAACTGGATCGACTCTTCCGGCTGGAGCTGGATCACGAGGCGGTTGCTGTAGTGGCGCGGGCCGGTCGGGATGATCGAGAACGGCATGTCCGCGAACTCGATCACGATTTCCGACTGGCGGCGCTGCAGCCGCTTGCCGGTGCGCAGGAAGAACGGCACGTTCGCCCAGCGCCAGTTGTTGATGTACGCGCGCAGCGCGACGAAGGTTTCCGCGCGGCTGTCCGCCGGCACGTTGTCTTCCTCGAGATAGCCCTTGACCGGCTGACCGTCGACCGCACCGGCCGTGTACTGGCCGCGCACCGTGTCGCGCGCGACGTCCGACAGCGACATCGGTCGCAGCGAGCGCAGCACCTTCAGCTTCTCGTCGCGCACCGCGTCCGGGTCGAGCGACACGGGCGGCTCCATCGCGACGATGCACAGCAGTTGCAGCAGGTGGTTCTGCACCATGTCGCGCAGCGCGCCGGTGTGGTCGTAGAAGCCCGCGCGACTGCCGACGCCGACCGTTTCCGCGACCGTGATCTGCACGCTGCGGATGCTCGGCGCCTGCCACAGCGGCCCGAAGATCGGGTTGCCGAAGCGCAGCACCATCAGGTTCTGCACGGTTTCCTTGCCGAGATAGTGATCGATCCGGTAGATCTGCGATTCCTCGAAGTGCTTGCCGACCGCGTCGTTGATCGCCTTCGCGGACGCGAGATCGTGGCCCAGCGGCTTTTCGAGGACGACGCGCGAGTGCGCGTCGACGAGGTGCGCGGCCGACAGGTTGTCGCAGATCGTCGTGAACAGCTCCGGCGACGTCGACAGGTAGAACACGCGGATCGCGTCGCCGCGCGCCGCTTCGGCGAGCCGCTGGTAGTCGTCCGGCGCGTTCACGTCGATCAGCACGTACTTGAACAGGTCGAGGAAGCGGCTCCACGCGTCGGCGTCGAACGCTTTCTCGTCGATGAACGGGCGCGACTGCTCGTCCATGAACTTGCGGTAGCCGTCGATGCCCCAGTCGCGGCGGCCGACGGCGATGATGCGCGTCTCGGGCGGAAGATTGCAGTGCAGGTGCGCCATGTACAGCGCGGGCAACAGCTTGCGGGCGGCGAGGTCGCCGCCGCCGCCGAAGATGATCATGTCGACGGGCCGGTCGGCCGCGGTCTGGGAAGGCTGATTCGTCATGGGAGGTTCGCGGTTTGGAACGGTGAACGTGAAACGAACGTCGAGGGCATCGGGCGCCGGATGGCCGGTGCCGGTACGGCAAAACGCTAATAGTGCACCGTTTTGATGGATTGCGTATGCGTTCCCCAGGATGTAACAGGGCTTGCATTGCGCCTCGCCGCTCAATTATGATTGAGCGCTCACTCATTAAAGGAATCGAACGTGGCCCGACCGCGCAGTCCCGACAAGCACGAAGCCATCCTCGCCGCGGCCGCGCGCGCGCTCGCCGAGGACGGCGCGGCCGCGACGACCGCACGCATCGCGCGGCTCGCCGGCGTGGCGGAAGGCACGGTGTTCACGTACTTCGAGACCAAGGATGCGTTGCTGAACGCGCTGTATCTGAGCTTGAAGGCCGGCTTGCGCGAAGCGATGATGGCCGGGTTTCCGGAGCGTGCGCCGGCCGAGCAGGCCGTGCGGCATGCGTGGAACGGCTATGTGTCGTGGGGCGTCGCGAATCCGGACGGCCGGCGCGCGCTGCAGCAGCTCGGCGTGAGCGGGCGCATCGACGACGCGCATCGCGCGGCCGGCGCGGAAGGCTTCGGCGCGATCGGCACGCTGCTGCGCGAGCAGGTCGCCGCGTCGGGCGCGCTGAACCGCGACGAAGCGCATGCGTTCTGCTCGGCGTTGTTTACGTCGATCGCGGCAACCGCGATGGAGTCGATCGCACGCGACCCGGCGCGGGCCGATGCCTACCGGGAAGCGGGGTTTCGCGCGTTGTGGGCCGTATTGCACGCGGTGTGAGTCGAAAGTCGCCGTCGTGGCGGCGCGTGCCGCCACGACCGGCAGGGCGTTGCAGGTAGAGCGATGCAGGCAGGGCGTTGCAGGGTCGCAAGGGCTGCTACGTCGTTCATATTAATGAGTGAGTAATCATTCATTTTAGTCGTTTCATCACGATCAAGGAGCGGAAAATGTCGAAAGTCTGGTTGGTAACGGGGGCCGCACGCGGCTTGGGCCGAGCGATTTCGGAAGCGGTGCTGGCAGCCGGCGACCGGCTGGTGGCCGGCGCGCGCGATCCGGCGCGACTGGCCGATCTGGCCGAGCGTCATGGCGACCGGCTGCTGCCGGTCGAACTCGACGTCACCGACGAAGCGGCGGCCGCGCGGGCCGTCGCGGCGGCACGCGCCGCGTTCGGGCGCATCGACGTGCTGGTGAACAACGCGGGCTACGGCCACACGGCGCCGTTCGAGCAGATGGGCGCCGACGTCTTCCGCGACCAGATCGAAACGAACCTGTTCGGCGTGATCAACCTGACGCGGGCGGTGTTGCCGACGATGCGTGCGCAGCGCGCGGGGCACATCTTCCAGGTGTCGTCGGTCGGCGGGCGGACGTCGACGCCGGGATTGTCCGCGTACCAGGCCGCGAAGTGGGCCGTCGGCGGGTTCAGCGACGTGCTCGCGAAGGAAGTCGCGCCGCTCGGCGTGCGCGTGTGCACGCTGGAGCCGGGCGGGATGCGTACCGAATGGGCCGCACAGGCGAAGCGCGGGATCGACGATCTGCTGCCGGACTATCGGCCGTCGGTCGGAAAGATTCTCGACCTGCTCGGCGCGTATGGCGGGCATGAGGTCGGCGATCCCGCCCGGATCGCGGCGCTGATCGTCGAGCTGTCGCGTCGCGACGACGTGCCGATGCGCTTGCTGCTCGGCGGCGATGCGCTGTTCGTCTGCGAGCAGGCGGAGCGGCAGCGTGCGGAAGAGGCGGCGCGGTGGCGCGATGCCTCGTTGTCCACGCAGTTTCCGGATGCGAAGTTGCCCGACGGGCTGCAAGCGTTGAAGCAGGTCGAGTAGTTGCGAGGGGCGTGGCGTCGGCGGTGGGTGTGCCGCGCCGCCGTTGCGGCGGGGCGCTCGGCGGCCGGTCGAGGGCGGGCGCGTGTACGCCCATCGCCCAAGCAGTCGCCGCGGCCGTCGACGCAGCGCCCGCTTCCTGTCACTCGCCGAAGCAAGTCGCGCACGAGAGGGTGGCGTCGCCTTGGCTCGAGGTGCTTCGCTTTCTTGCGAAATGCCTGCGGTCGGGCGCTCCGGGGTTTGCCATTGACATGTTCGCGACAATGTACGGGCCCTCGTGAGAGGGCTCCAGAAGCTACTTTCGGTTAGATACGGATATGCCTTATGCCACGGGCGTTCCCGCGATGCTCTAGGCGGTCCCGTCCACATCTGATCGAAAGTCGTACCCGCATCTAATCGAAGTTCACGCACCGGACCGACGCCCCGTATTAACCCTGATTAATAAACCTTATCGCGGTGAAAAATTCCGCATCTTATTGCGCGGATATCGGCTCGCTATAGTGGCTCGCTTTCCCGCACGCATCCCCGGCGTGCGCAGACGAACGGCAGGAGCCTCTTGATGACCACCGCTACCCGATTCACCGAAGTCGAGGATCTGATGCCCGCCGCAGGCGGGCTGCGCGAGATCCGTCACCACATCCATCACCATCCCGAACTCGCGTACGAAGAGCACGACACGGCCGCGCTCGTCGCGGACAAGCTCGCGCAATGGGGCTGGCAGGTGACGCGCGGGGTCGGCAAGACCGGCGTCGTCGGCACGCTGCGGGTGGGCGACGGCGCACGCAGCATCGGCATTCGCGCCGACATGGATGCGTTGCCGATCGTCGAGGCGACCGGCTTGCCGTATGCGAGTGGCACGCACGGCAAGATGCACGCGTGCGGCCACGACGGCCACACGACGATGCTGCTCGGCGCCGCACAGCATCTCGCGAAGACGCGCAACTTCTCGGGCACCGTGCACCTGTATTTCCAGCCGGCGGAAGAGCATGGCGTCGACAGCGGCGCGAAGAAGATGATCGACGACGGCCTGTTCGAGCGTTTCCCGTGCGACGCCGTGTTCGGCATGCACAACCATCCGGGCGCGGCGCCCGGCGTGTTCCTCACGCGACGCGGCCCGTTCATGTCGGCCGGCGACAAGGCGATCGTCACGATCGAAGGCGTCGGCGGCCACGCGGCGCGCCCGCATCTGACCGTCGACCCGGTGGTCGTCGCGGCGAGCATCGTGATGGCGCTGCAGACGATCGTCGCGCGCAACGTCGACCCGTCGCAGCCGGCGGTGGTCACGGTCGGCTCGATGCACGCGGGCACCGCGAACAACGTGATTCCGAACGGCGCGCGCCTCGAACTCAGCGTGCGTTCGTTCAGCCCCGACGTGCGCGCGCTGCTCAAGCGCCGCATCATCGAGCTGGCCGAAACGCAGGCCGCGAGCTACGGCGCGACCGCGAACGTCGAGTACATCGAAGGCTATCCGGTCGTCGTCAATACGGATGCCGAAACGGATTTCGCCGCGCAGGTCGCGCGCGAACTCGTCGGCGATGCGCACGTGGTCGAGCAGGCCGACCTGCTGATGGGCAGCGAGGATTTCGCGTTCATGCTGCAGCAGCGGCCGGGCTCGTTCGTGCGGCTCGGCAACGGCGAAGGCGAGGACGGCTGCATGGTGCACAACCCGAAATACGACTTCAACGATCGCAATCTGCCGATCGGCGCGGCGTTCTGGACGCGCCTCGTCGAGCGTTACCTCGGGCAGTGATCGCAACGGCGGCGCGCGGCCGGCGCTTCCGGCCGCATTCAGAGGAGAGGAGAGCGATGCAGAAAGACCATCTCGCGCTGCACCCCGCGTCGCCGGGCGCCGCCGAAGCCGGCGCGCCCGGCGCGCCTGCCGTCACGCGGCGCGGCGCGATCGCCGCGGCCGTGATCGGCAATTGGCTCGAATTCTTCGATTTCACCGTGTACGGTTTCTTCGCGGTGCTGATCGGCAAGCTGTTCTTCCCGTCGAGCGACCCGACCACGTCGCTGCTGCTGTCGGTCGCGACGTTCGCCGCCGGCTTCTTCACGCGGCCGCTCGGTAGCGTCGTGCTCGGCGTCTACGCCGACCGCAAGGGGCGCAAGGCCGCGCTGAACCTGACGATCATGCTGATGGCGCTCGGCACCGGCCTGATCGCGATCGCGCCGACCTATGCGCAGGTGGGCGTGGCCGCGCCGCTGCTCGTGGTGTTCGCGCGGTTGCTGCAGGGCTTCTCGCAAGGCGGCGAATTCGGCGCGGCGACGTCGACGCTGCTCGAACAGGGCGGCACGTCGCGCCGCGCGTTCCGCGCGAGCTGGCAGCTCGCGACGCAAGGCGGCGCCGCGCTGATGGGCTCGGGGTTCGCGGCGCTGCTGTCGAACACGATGACGAAGGACGCACTGGAAGGCTGGGGCTGGCGGCTGCCGTTCCTCGTCGGCGTGCTGATTGCGCCGGTCGGGATGTTTTTGCGTCGCCGGCTCGCGGACGACGCGCCCGGCGACCGCCATCACGGCATCGAGCGCGGCGTGCTGCGCGAGCTGTTCTCGAAGCACGCGCGCACGGTGCTGCTGCTGATGCTCACGGTGATGGGCGGCACGGTGTCGACCTACATCCTGACGTTCTACATGCCGACCTACGCGATCCACACGCTCGGCCTGCCGATGAAGCTGTCGATGTTCGTCGGGGTCGCGTCGGGCTGCGTGATGCTGGTCACGTGCCCGCTGTTCGGCTGGCTGTCGGACAAGCTCGGCAGCCGGCGCCTGCCGATCTTCGTCGGCCGCGGCGTGCTGGTCGCGCTGCTGTTTCCGGCATTCTGGCTGATGAACCATCATCCGACGCTGTCGGTGATCTTGCCGCTGACCGCGCTGATGCTGCTGTTCTATTCGCTCGGCTCCGCATCGGAAATGGCGCTGATGTGCGAGTCGCTGCCGCGCCACGTGCGGGCGACGGGCATCTCGATCGCGTATGCGCTCGCGGTGACGATCTTCGGCGGCACCGCGCAGCTGATCGCGACCTGGCTCGTGAAGACGACCGGCAGCAAGCTCGCGCCGGCGGGCTACGTGGCCGCATGCGTGGTGCTGTCGCTGATCGCGGTCGCGATGCTGCGCGAGACCGCGCGCGAATCGCTGGACTGACGCTCGACGCGTGATGCGCGATGCGGGTGGCGCGCGCGGCCGTGCGCGCTTACCGCCCGCGCACCACCCTCAGATACGACGCGAGCATCGTCGCGAGTTCCTGCGCGGCCGGCGTCAGCGGTACGGCCGCGCGCTGCAGCAGGCAGACGTCCTGCGCTTCGGCCCGTTCGCGCACCGGCACCTTCACGAGTGCGCCGGCGAACGGCCCGTGCCGCGTGATCGCTTCGGTTTCGAGCGCGAGGGAATCGGTCTGCGTGACGATCTGCAGCGTCTCGAACATCCCTTCGACAGTCGCGAGAATCTTCGGTGGCGGCTGGCCGTGTGCGTCGAAGTACGCGAGCAGCCGGTTGACGACCGGGTCGGCGCTCAGGTTCGGCGAGCGCGTGGACACCCATCCGTAGGCGGCCAGCTCGGCGAGCGATCGCGCATGCATCGCCGGGTGCCCGTTGCGGCAGACGACCACCGGCGCCGACGTGCGCAACGGCGTGACCGCGAGATCGGTCGTGTCGGTCTGCTTCGCGACCAGCGCGATCGCGAAATCGACCGCGCTTTCGCGCAGCCAGCCGATCATCATCCGCGACGTGCCGGTGCGCAGGTGCACGTCCACCTTGTCGAAGCGCGCGCGGAACGCGGTCAGCACGGGCGCGAACGCGTCGATCAGCGGCTCGGTCACGAGGCCGAGCGTGACGGTGCCTTCGTAGGCGCCGCTCAACTGACGGATTTCCCGCTCGACCTGGTCGCATTCGCCGAGGATCGAACCGGAGCGCGCGAGCAGCCGCTGGCCGACGGCCGTCGGCACGATCCCGCGATTGGTGCGCGTGAACAGCGTCGCGCCGAGCGTCGCCTCGAGGCCCTGCAGTTGCTGCGAGACGCCGCTTTGCGCGAGATTGAGCGCGCGTGCGGCCGCGCGCAGGCTGCCGTGCTCGACGACGGCCTGGAAGATGCGGAGTTGGGACAGCGTGAACGCCATGGGAAGCTGCGAGGCCGGTGATCGGAAATACCGATCATGATAAGTCAGCCGATGGTTCCGGCGGCAGCCGGCGGCCCCTACGATCGCAGGCAGTCCGGCGCATGCCGTTCGTCCCGCTACCTGCCCATCGTCGACCATGAAACGTCTCCTCGTCCCGCTCGTTTCCCTGTGCATTGGCCTGGCGACCACGTCCGCGTGTGCGCTCGACGCGCACGTGGTGCGGCTCGGCATCGACCCGACCTATCCGCCGATGGATGCGAAAGCGCCCGACGGCAGCCTGAAAGGCTTCGACGTCGATCTCGGCAACGAGATCTGCCGCCGCGCGCAGTTGCGCTGCCAGTGGGTCGAGCTCGAATTCTCCGGGATGATTCCCGCGTTGCAGGCGCGCAAGATCGACGCGATCCTGTCGTCGATGGCGATCACCGCGAAGCGCGAGAAACAGATCCTGTTCTCGTCGAAGCTGTTCCGCTTCAAGTCGCGGCTCGTCGCGCGCCCCGGCAGCGGGCTCGACGGCACGGCGGCGTCGCTGGCCGGCAAGCGCGTCGGCGTGCAGTCGGGCACGCAGTTCGAATCGTGGGCGCTCGCGCACTGGGCGCCGGCCGGTGTCGGCGTGGTGCCGTACAAGAGCCAGGACGACGTGTTCGCCGATCTCGTGAATGGCCGCCTCGACGCGGCGCTGCTCGGCGCCGTGGAAGCCGACTACGGGTTCCTGCGCCAGCCGCGCGGCAAGGGCTTCGCGTTCGTCGGCGCGCCGCTCGACATGGGCGATCGCGGCGTCGGCATCGGCATGCGGCAGTCGGATACCGCGCTGAAGGCGTCGATCGACGGCGCGATCGCAGCGATGCTGAAGGACGGTACGTACGACCGGATCGCGAAGCAGTACTTCGATTTCAACCCGTACGGCGACTGAGCGCCGTGCAGGCCCGTTGTCCCGATTCCCCGTTTTCATCCGTTCGAGACCATCGATGCAGATTCGCACCACGCCGCTCCTGTCGCCGTCGATCGGCACGCAGCGCACGCTGACGAGCTTTCATTTCGGGCCGGCCGACAGCGGCCGCAAGATCTACCTGCAGGCCGCGCTGCACGCGGACGAGACGCCGGCGATGCTCGCGGCGGTCGTGCTGAAGCAGCGTCTCGCGCAGCTCGACGCCGCAGGCCGGCTCGCGGCCGACATCGTGCTGGTGCCGGTGTCGAACCCGGTCGGCCTCAATCATCATCTGCTCGGGCAGTTCATCGGTCGTTTCGACCTCGCGAGCGGCCGCAACTTCAACCGCGGCTTTCTGCCGCTCGCGGAAATCGCCGCGCGCGCGCGCGACCGGCTGGGCGACGACGGCGCGCGCAATCGCGCGATCGTGCGCGAATGCGTCGGCGCGGCGCTCGACGACATCGCGCCGCGCACCGAATTCGATGCGCTGCAGCTTGCGCTGCTGAAGCTGTCGCACGACGCCGACGTCGTGATCGACCTGCATTGCTCGCTCGAAGCGGTGATGCACGTGTACACGAGCGAGACCGCGTGGCCGGACGTCGAGCCGCTCGCGCGTTATCTCGGTGCGGAGGTGTCGCTGCTCGCCGAGGATTCGGGCGGCCATGCGTTCGACGATGCGCATCACCTGCTGTGGTCGCGGTTGCGCGCGCATTTGCCGGACGGCACGCCGATGGCGGCCGGCACCGTGGCCGTGACCGTCGAGTGCCGCGGCCAGCGCGACGTGACGTACGAATACGCGCAACGCGACGCCGACGCGCTCGTCGACTATCTCGTGTGGTGCGGCGCGGTGCGCGGCGAACGCGCACCGCTGCCGCCGCTGGCCGCGCCGGCCACGCCGCTTGCGGGCAGCGAGCAGTTTTACGCGCCGGTGAGCGGGATCCTCGTGCACCGTGCGGCGATCGGCGCGACGATCCGTGCGGGCGATCCGCTGTTCGACATCGTCGATCCGCTGACGGATGCGGTCACGACGATCTCGAGCGCGACCGATGGCGTGTTCTACATGCGGCGCGCGATCCGTTTCGTGACGGCCGGCGCGCCGCTCGGCCGCGTGACCGGCACGGTGCCGGTGCGAACGGGGATGCTGCTGGGCGCGTGAGCGGTGCCGGGCCTGCACGGCGTCCGAGAGGCGCCGTGCAATTTCGTTCTCGTCAAATTGACCGGACGTTGCCGCACCCCTAAATTTGGCGATGCGGAGCGCGCTCCGTGTTCCGTGAGAAGGACGTTGCAAACAGAGTCAGAGAGTTGAGCGGGCGGCGCATGCCGCCCGTCTTTTTATCCGCGGTATCCGCACTATCGGCTCGATCCGCGTGCTTCACGCCATGCGCGAATGGCCATGTTGCCGATCCGGCGCGCGAAGTGACCGCTTACCCGCGCCGTGCGACCAGCTCCGATACCGTCTGCGCGGCCTGCTGCAGCGGCCCGAGAAACTCCTTCACCATCTGCTTCGCGGTATGCCGCTGCGCGTTGCCGCTGATGTTCATCGCGGCGATCACCTGCCCGCGCCGGTTGCGGATCGGCGCGGAGATCGACATCAAGCCCACCTCGAGTTCCTGGTCGACCACGGCCCAGCCTTGCTGGCGCACCTGCGCGATCGTCGCCTTGAGTTCGCCGATGTCGGTGATCGTGCGCGGCGTATGCGCACGGATGCCGCTTTGCGCGAGCGTTTCGTCGAGCGCCGCGTCGTCGAGCGCCGACAGCAGCACGCGGCCCATCGACGTGCAGTACGCGGGCAGCCGGCTGCCGATCGACAGGTTGATCGTCATGATCTTGCGGGTCGGTACGCGCAGCACGTAGACGATCTCGGTGCGGTCGAGCACCGCGGCCGAGCAGCTTTCGTGGATTTGCGCGGACAACTGCTCCATCACCGGATCGGCGAGATTCCAGAACGGCATCGACGTCAGGTACGCGAAGCCGAGCTCGAGAATCTTCGGCGTGAGCCGGAACAGCCGGCCGTCGGCCTCGACGTAGCCGAGCGTCTGCAGCGTGAGCAGGATCCGGCGCGCGCCTGCGCGCGTGAGGCCGGTGGCCGACGCGACCTCGGTGAGCGTCTGCTCCGGGCGCGCCGCGTCGAATGCGCGGATCACCGCGAGGCCGCGCGCGAACGACTGCACGTAGGAGTCGCCGGGTTTCGTTTGAATATCGTCGGTTGTCATGAGCGCCTGGAATGTCGTGCAGCCGAGAAGATAGCGCATGGGGCCCGACACGCCAACCGCACGGCGGACCGCGCCCTTGACAGGTCGTCCCTGCACTCCCTATGATGCGTTGAACGTTCGATACACGATCTTATGTTCGTATATAGAACATTTAAGCGCATCCCGGCGGGCAATGCAAGGGGGCGCCCCGTTCATTTCCCAGCCTTTCACGGGACCGGAGACACTGATGACCGAAGCTTTTCTGTGTGATGCGATCCGTACGCCGATCGGGCGTTACGGCGGTGCACTGTCCGGCGTGCGCGCCGACGATCTGGGCGCGGTGCCGCTCAAGGCGCTCGTCGAGCGCAACCGCGACGTCGACTGGACGGCGATCGACGACGTGATCTACGGCTGCGCGAACCAGGCCGGCGAGGACAACCGCAACGTCGCGCGCATGTCGACGCTGCTGGCGGGCCTGCCGGAAGGCGTGCCCGGTTCGACGATCAACCGCCTGTGCGGCTCCGGAATGGATGCGGTCGGCGTGGCCGCGCGCGCGATCAAGTCGGGCGAAGCCGCGCTGATGGTGGCGGGCGGCGTCGAGAGCATGACGCGCGCGCCGTTCGTGATGGGCAAGGCCGCGAGCGCGTTCGCGCGCCAGGCCGATATCTTCGATACGACGATCGGCTGGCGCTTCGTCAATCCGCTGATGAAGCAGTTGTATGGCGTCGATTCGATGCCGGAAACAGCCGAGAACGTCGCGGTCGACTACAACATCAGCCGCGCGGATCAGGATCTGTTCGCGCTGCGCAGCCAGCAGAAGGCCGCGCGGGCGCAGCAGGACGGCACGCTCGCCGAGGAAATCGTGCCGGTCACGATTGCGCAGAAAAAGGGCGATCCGGTGGTCGTGTCGCGTGATGAGCATCCGCGCGAAACGTCGCTCGAAGCGCTCGCGAAATTGAAGGGCGTCGTGCGCCCGGACGGCTCGGTCACGGCCGGCAACGCGTCGGGCGTGAACGACGGCGCCGCCGCGCTGCTGCTGGCGAACGAGGCCACCGCGAAGCGCTTCGGCCTGACGCCGCGCGCCCGCGTGCTGGGGATCGCGACGGCCGGCGTCGCGCCGCGCGTGATGGGCATCGGCCCCGCGCCGGCCACGCAGAAGCTGCTCGCGCGGCTCGGGATGACGATCGACCAGTTCGACGTGATCGAGCTGAACGAAGCGTTCGCGTCGCAAGGTCTCGCGGTGCTGCGCATGCTCGGCGTCGCCGACGACGATCCGCGCGTGAACCCGAACGGCGGTGCGATCGCGCTCGGTCATCCGCTCGGCGCATCGGGTGCGCGTCTCGTGACGACCGCGATGTACCAGTTGCATCGCACGAACGGCCGCTTTGCGCTGTGCACGATGTGCATCGGCGTCGGCCAGGGCATCGCGATCGCGATCGAACGCGTCTGACCGGCGAGATGGGGGGGAAGCGGCCGGATACGCGCCGCTTGATCGCCGCGCCGTTTCCGCCACGATGGGCGGCACGAGGTGTCTCGTGCCGCCCATCGTCGTTAACCGGCCGGCGACAGTTGCCTGAGGCGTGCGTCGAGCGCGTCGATCTCGGTGTCCGCGAACACCTCGATGCCATGCGCGCGCAGCAGCGCCGCCGTGACGCCGGCACCCGCGTGCCGCCGGCTCTCGAAACTTCCGTCGTAAATGAACGTGCTGCCGCACGAGGGACTGCCGTCGGCGAGGATCGCGAAGCGGCAGCCGTGTGCCTGCGCGAGGGCCAGCGCGGTCTGAGCGCCGGCCACGAACGGGGCCGTCACGTCGGTGCCGCCCACGTCGACGATGCGTGCGCGACCCGACAGCACCTGCTGCCCCGATGCGCCGCCGGCGATCTCGGCGGGCGGACGCGGCACGCCGAGGCCGCCCGCCAGTTCCGGGCAGACGGCCACGAGACGCCCTTCGCGTTGCCACCGTTCGAGCGCCTCGTGCGCGGCGGTCTTCGCCGAGCCGTTGTAACGGACCGGATGGCCGACCACGCACATGCTGACGAGGATCTTCGGCGTGGCGGGCGGTGGCGGGTCGTCGTTCAATGTCGCGCTCCGTGACGTGCTGACGGTAACTGATGACGGCAGTGGCGGAGCGCAAAATTCCACGCTTCATCCGCATGCCGCGCGGTCACGCCGTCGGCCCTTCGAGGTGAATGTCTTCGGGCTCGAGTGCGTAAAGTTCGGGATCGGGCGCCGCGCTGACCGTGAAGCCGAGCCGCAGGTAGAAGTCGATCGTGCGCTGCGACGGCGTGGCCGACACGTACAGACGCTCGGCGCCCATCGTGCGTGCCTGCGCCCGCGCCGCGCGATAGAGCTGTTCGCCGAGCCCGCAACCGCGCCAATCGCGGCTCACGTGCAGGAACTTCAACTGCAGCATGTCGCGCCGCGGGCCGAGCGGCCGGCTGTCGACGACGACGGCCGCGACGAGCCGCGTGCCGTCGAACCGGCCGAGAAACCAGCCGCCGCGGTCGTGACAGTCGAGCAGGATCGGCGTGTAGTGATCGGCTTCGCCGTCGGGCCAGCCGGCCACGTCGTAGAACTCGGGCACGAGATGCAGCGCGCCGTCGCGCAGCACGTACAGGTGTTCGATGATTTCACGCCGGTCGATGGTCCACACGAGCGGCACGTCGTCGCGGGCCAGCAGGCGGGCCGACAGCGCGTCGCGCGCGGCGGCGGTGCGGCCGGTCATGCGGCCACCCGGTGCGCGGCGATCGCGTACATCAACGGCAGGCGCGGCATGCCTTCGGGCGGCACCATCCGGCGGCCGTCCAACTCGCGCATGCCGTCGAAGCCCTTCCAGCCGTTCGCGTATGGATATTCGGTCAGGCGATCGATCGCGAGACCGGCCGATATCAGTGCATTCGCTACCTCGCCGATGCCCCACATGAACTCGTAGCTCGGATGCGGGTTCGCGAAATCGACGATGCCCGGGTGGTCGTGCTGCGTGCCGAGCCCCGTGCCGGACACCGCGACGTAATCGCCGACGCCTGCGGGCTCCTCGGTCGCGTCGTCCTTGAAGTAGTCGTAGTGCGGCTGCCAGTGTTCGTCGAAATACAGCGAGAACGGATGGAACTCGACCATCGCGAAGCGGCCGCCCGGCGCGAGCAGCGAGGCGATCCCGTGCGCCCATGCGGTCAGGTCAGACAGCCAGTAGATCGCGCCGTACGACGTGAACACGCGATCGAAGCGCTCGCCGCGCGCGGCGGCTTCGGGCATCCAGTCGAGTACGTCGGCGCGCTCGAACCGCGCCGGCAGGCCCGAGTCGGCCGACAGTCGCCGCGCGAAGTCGATCGCCTCGTCGGAGATGTCGATGCCGGTTGCGTCCGCGCCTGCGCGCACGAGGCTCAGCGTGTCCTGCCCCGCGTTGCATTGCAGGTGCAAGAGCCGCAGACCCGCCAGATCGCCGAGCAGTTCGCGTTCTTCCGGAAACAGCGTCGAGCCGCCATTGCGGAAAAATGCAGCCTGATCGCCTTTATGGCTGTTATGCGCAACCGTCGCCTTATTCCAGGACAACCGATTCAGTTCGTGCAATGCCTTTTTCATCGAATTCGAATTCCGGTGGAATGGAGCAGGATAATTCAAATCGTTTCGCCGCGCGCAACGGATGCCGACATCGGCACGTCGGGTGGCGCGTTGTGACAAGTCGATAAACACGTGCCGCGATTATCGCCGGAATATTTGATCGAAATCATGGTAATGGCCGAATTGCATGCAGGATGCGCGACAGGATTAAGGTTTCCCGGTGCATTGCCGACAAAGGACGAGAGTGTCGTAAAGCGATCAACCGTTTTTCGGCTACTGAGCGCGATTTCAGCGCGGCGCGGACGACAGAGCCGCCTTTCGGAGCCTTGCATGCGCAACAACCAGCCCATTACTCAACAGGAATTCGATTTTCCCGACGACGTCACACTGATGTCGACGACCGATGCCGACAGCGTCATCACCTACGCGAACACGACGTTCGCGCAGGTGAGCGGGTTCTCGAACGAGGAACTCGTCGGCCAGCCGCACAACGTGGTGCGGCACCCGGACATGCCGAAGGAGGCGTTCGCCGACATGTGGGAGACGCTCGGGCGCGGCGAACCGTGGACCGCGCTCGTGAAGAACCGCCGCAAGAACGGCGACCATTACTGGGTGCGTGCGAACGCGATTCCGGTGATGCGCAACGGCGCGCCGCAAGGCTACATGTCGGTGCGCACGAAGGCGCCGCACGACGAGACCCGGGCCGCGGACGCGCTGTATCGCGCGTTTCGCGAAGGCAAGACCGGCCAGCGCCGGTTCCACAAGGGGCTCGTCATCCGCACCGGGCTGCTGCGAATCGCATCGCTGCCGCAGACGATGTCGGTGCGTGCGCGCGTTCATTCGACATGGTGCGTGCTGGCGCCGGCGGTCGTCGGCGCGGGCTGGGCCTGCGGGCTGGGCGGCAATGGGCTCGCGGCGTTTGCCGGTGTGACGGTCGGCGTGGCGGCCGCCGCCGGCTGGTGGCTCGATGCGCAGATCGTGCAACCGCTGAAGCGGCTGCACGAGCAGGCGCTGAACGTCGCGACCGGTGAGAGCCGGCGCGGCGTGCGGATGAATCGCGTCGACGAGATCGGCATGACGCTGCGCACGATCAACCAGCTCGGCCTGATGTTCCGCTGGCTCGTCGACGACGTCAGCGAGCAGGTACACAACGTGCAACGCGCGAGCAACGAGATCGCGCAAGGCAACAACGACCTCAGCGCGCGCACCGAGCAGGCCGCGTCCAGCGTGCAGCAGACCGCCGCGTCGATGGCCGAAATGACGGCCACCGTGTCGAGCAACGCGGAGACGGCGCTGCAGGCGAACCAGTTGTCCGTTTCCGCGAGCGAGGCAGCCGGGCGGGGCGGGCAGGCGGTGAGCGAGGTCGTCGCGACGATGAGCGAGATCACCGAGAGCTCGCGCAAGATTGCCGACATCATCGGCGTGATCGACGGCATCGCGTTCCAGACCAACATCCTCGCGCTGAATGCGGCGGTCGAGGCCGCGCGCGCGGGCGAACAGGGTCGTGGTTTCGCGGTGGTGGCCGGCGAGGTGCGCGCGCTCGCGCAGCGCAGCGCGAACGCGGCGAAGGAGATCAAGACGCTGATCGGCGCGAGCGTCGAGCGCGTCGAGTCGGGCGCGCGGCGCGTGGACGAGGCAGGCCGGACGATGGAGGACATCGTCACGCAGGTGAAGCGCGTGTCCGATCTGATCGCGGAGATCAGCTCGTCGACGGCCGAGCAAAGCACCGGTGTCGCGCAGGTCGACCAGGCGGTCGTGCATCTGGACAACATCACGCAGCAGAACGCGGCGCTCGTCGAACAGAGCACGGCGGCGTCGGAAAGCCTGAAGCAGCAGGCGACGCGCCTCGTGGATGCGGTGAACGTGTTCAGATGATCGCGCGAAAGGGCGTGCGGCGTGCGGAATCGATCGACGATGCCGGATGTCGCGCACCGTGCTTATTCGGATTGGCGAATTCAATGGAATGACGTCGAACGTGAAATATTCGTCTCCCCGATTTCAGGAGGGGGCGAATGAATCGAGCCGAAATCGCGGCATCCATTGGCCGGGCGAATCGCGTCCAGATCGTTGCCCGGCAACGCACTTCGTTTTATCCATAAACAAATCATTCGGTAAAAACAAGTTGATGCATATCTAATGCATATTTACCCGAATACGGCATAATGTTTTCGCCGAATGTGCCGAAAGTGCAGGAGCCCGACTCACACGCATGCGAATCGATCGCGATGCGCGGGGTCTCGAATCAATCGACGAACGGACGCAAGATCCGCCACCCGGAGCTCCACACCATGCGCAACAACCAGCCCGTCACGCAACGCGAATTCGAATTTGCCGATGATGCGACGCTGATGTCGACGACCGATGTCGACAGCCACATCACTTACGCGAACGCGGCATTCATCCAGGTCAGCGGCTTTTCTCCCGAGGAGATCGAAGGCCAGCCGCACAACGTGGTGCGGCATCCGGACATGCCGAAGGAGGCGTTCGCCGACATGTGGGCGACGCTCAAGGGCGGCGAGCCGTGGACCGCGCTCGTGAAGAACCGCCGCAAGAACGGCGACCATTACTGGGTGCGCGCGAACGCGATTCCGGTGATGCGCAACGGGCAGCCGAAGGGCTACATGTCGGTGCGCACGAAGGCGACGCGCGACGAGATCTCGGCTGCCGAGGCGCTGTATCGCGATTTCCGCGAAGGCAAGGCCGGCAGCCGCCGGTTCCACAAGGGGTTGATCTTGCGCACCGGCGCGCTGCGCGTCGCGTCGGTGTTCCAGACGATGTCGGTGCGGGCGCGGCTGGTGTCGACGCTGTGTGTGCTGGTGCCTGCGGTCGTCGGCACCGGCTGGGCGGCCGGGTTGAGCGGCGGCGCGTTCGCGGCGTTCGCCGGTGCGGCGATCGGCGTGACGGCGGCGGCCGGGCTGTGGCTCGACGCGCAGATCGTGCGGCCGCTTCGGCAGTTGCGCGACGAGGCGTTGCGCGTGGCGACCGGCGAGAGCCGCAACGGCGTGCGGATGAATCGCGTCGACGAGATCGGCATGACGCTGCGCACGATCAACCAGCTCGGGCTGATGTTCCGCTGGCTCGTCGACGACGTCAGCGAACAGGTGCTGAACGTGCAGCGCGCGAGCAACGAGATCGCGCAAGGCAACAACGACCTCAGCGCGCGCACCGAGCAGGCTTCGACGAGCGTGCAGCAGACGGCTGCATCGATGGCCGAGATGACGGCGACCGTGTCGAGCAATGCGGAGACGGCGCTGCAGGCGAATCAGCTGTCCGTTTCCGCGAGCGAGGCAGCCGGGCGCGGCGGGCAGGCGGTGAGCGAGGTCGTCGCGACGATGAACGACATCACCGAGAGTTCGCGCAAGATTGCCGACATCATCGGCGTGATCGACGGCATCGCGTTCCAGACCAACATCCTCGCGCTGAATGCGGCGGTCGAGGCCGCGCGTGCGGGTGATCAGGGGCGCGGCTTCGCGGTGGTGGCCGGCGAGGTACGCGCGCTCGCGCAGCGCAGCGCGAACGCGGCGAAGGAGATCAAGACGCTGATCGGCGCGAGCGTCGAGCGTGTCGAGTCGGGCGCGCGGATCGTCGATGGCGCGGGCAAGACGATGGAGGACATCGTCACGCAGGTGAAGCGCGTGTCCGATCTGATCGCGGAGATCAGCTCGTCGACGGCCGAACAGAGCACGGGCGTCGCCCAGGTCGACCAGGCGGTCGTGCATCTGGACAACATCACGCAGCAGAACGCGGCGCTCGTCGAGCAGAGCACGGCGGCGTCGGAAAGCCTGAAGCAGCAGGCGACGCGGCTGGTGGAGGCGGTGAACGTATTCCGCTGATCGCGGAGAAGGCAGGTGACGCGGGCACGGCGGAGAGGGATACCGGCCCGCGTCGCGACCGCCCGGTTCCGGCCGGGCGGCCAGGGCCTGCCGCTCGCGCGCCAGGCCCCGAACCGTCAGACGGCCAGGCAGAGGTACTTGATCACGACGTAGTCGTCGATGCCGTAGTGCGAGCCTTCGCGACCGAGGCCCGACTGCTTCACGCCGCCGAACGGCGCGACTTCGTTCGAGATGAGGCCCGTGTTCACGCCGACCATCCCGTATTCGAGCGCTTCGGCGACCTTCCACACGCGGCCGATGTCGCGGCTGTAGAAGTATGCGGCGAGGCCGAACTCGGTGTCGTTCGCGAGGCGGATCACTTCGTCGTCGCTGCCGAACTTGAACAGCGGCGCGAGCGGCCCGAACGTCTCTTCCTTCGCGACCTTCATCGCCGGCGTGACGCCGGTCAGCACCGTCGGCTCGAAGAAGCCGTGGCCGAGCGCGTGGCGCTTGCCGCCCGTCACGACGGTCGCGCCCTTCGCGAGCGCGTCCTCGATATGCGCCTCGACCTTCAGCACGGCTGCTTCGTTGATCAGCGGGCCTTGCGTGACGCCAGGCTCCGTGCCGCGGCCGACCTTCAACTGGCCGACGGCCGCCGCGAGCTTCTGCGCGAACTGGTCGTACACGGCTTCATGCACGTAGAAGCGGTTCGTGCACACGCACGTCTGGCCGCTGTTGCGGTACTTCGACGCGATCGCGCCCTGCACGGCCGCATCGAGATCGGCGTCGTCGAACACGATGAACGGCGCGTTGCCGCCGAGCTCCAGCGACACTTTCTTGACCGTCGCCGCGCACTGCGCCATCAACAGGCGGCCGACCGGCGTCGAGCCCGTGAACGACAGCTTGCGCACGATCGGGTTCGACGTCAGTTCGCCGCCGATCGCCTTCGGGTCGCCCGTGACGACGCTGAACACGCCGGCCGGCACGCCCGCACGCTCGGCCAGCACGGCCATCGCAAGCGCGGAGAACGGCGTCGCCTCGGCCGGCTTCACGACGATCGGGCAGCCTGCCGCGAGCGCCGGGCCGACCTTGCGGGTGATCATCGCCGCCGGAAAGTTCCACGGCGTGATCGCCGCGCACACGCCGATCGCTTCCTTCGTCACGACGATGCGCTTGTCGCTCGCCGGCGTCGGGATCGTGTCGCCGTACACGCGCTTGCCTTCTTCCGCGAACCACTCGAGGAACGACGCCGCGTAGCCGATCTCGCCCTTTGCTTCGGCCAGCGACTTGCCCTGCTCGGTGGTGAGGATCAGCGCGAGGTCGTCGGCGTTCTCCATCATCAGGTCGTGCCACTTGCGCAGGATGACCGCGCGTTCCTTCGCGGTCTTCTTGCGCCACGCCGGCCATGCGGCATTCGCGGCGTCGATCGCGTGACGCGTTTCCGCCGCGCCCATCGCCGGCACGGTGCCGAGCAGGCCGCCCGTCGCCGGGTTGCGGACCTCGAACGTCTCGCCGTTCGTGGCGGGTTGCCATTCGCCGTTGACGTACGCCTGCTGGCGGAACAGCGACGGATCTTTCAGTGCCAGGGTTTCCTGAACAGTGCTCATATGAATCACCTGCTTCGAAAAGGACGGATGCAAACGACCGCCGCCGTCTTCACGACGGCGGCGGCGCATTCAGTCGGGGACGGGCACTCAGGCCGGCACGCCGACCGTTTCCTTCAGCACTTCCTCGAGGATCGCGAGCGCTTCGTCGAACACGGCTTGCGGGATCGTCAGCGGGAACAGGAAGCGCACGACGTTCGAGTACACGCCGCACACGAGCAGCAGCAGCCCGCGTTCGAGCGCACGCGCCTGCACGCGCTTCGTGAACTCGGCATCCGGCTCGCCCGAACCCGGCTTCAGGAATTCGACCGCGATCATCGCGCCCGGGCCGCGCACGTCGGCGATCTGCGGCACGTCCGCCTGCAGCGCGTTCAGCTTCGCCTTCAGCACGTCGCCGAGCTGCGTCGCGCGCTCGCACAGCTTCTCTTCGTCGATGATCTCGAGCACCGCGTGCGCCGACGCGACGGCCAGCGGGTTGCCGGCGTAGGTGCCGCCGAGGCCGCCGGGCGCGGCCGCGTCCATCACGTCCGCCCGGCCGACGACGCCCGACAGCGGCATGCCGCCGGCAAGGCTCTTCGCCATCGTGATCAGGTCGGCCAGCACGTCGTAGTGTTGCATCGCGAACAGCTTGCCGGTGCGCGCGAAGCCGGTCTGTACTTCGTCGGCGATCAGCAGGATGCCGTGTTCGTTACAGATCTTGCGCAGCGCGCGCACGAACTCGGCCGGCGCCGGGTTGAAGCCGCCTTCGCCCTGGACCGGTTCGAAGATGATCGCGGCGACGCGCTTCGGATCGATGTCGGCCTTGAACAGCATCTCGATCGCCTTGATCGAGTCGGCCGTCGTCACGCCGTGCAGCGCGTTCGGGTACGGGGCGTGGAACACGTCGCCCGGGAACGGGCCGAAGTTCAGCTTGTACGGCGCGACCTTGCCGGTCAGCGCCATGCCCATCATCGTGCGGCCGTGGAAGCCGCCCGAGAATGCGATGACGCCCGGGCGGCCGGTCGCCGCGCGCGCGATCTTGATCGCGTTTTCGACGGCTTCGGCGCCGGTCGTGAAGAACGCCGTCTTCTTCGGGAAGTCGCCCGGCGCGCGTGCGTTGATCTTTTCCGCCAGCTCGACGTACGACGCGTACGGGACGATCTGGTAAGCGGTGTGCGTGAAGTTGTTCAACTGATCCGCGATCGCCTTGACGATCTTCGGGTGGCGGTGGCCCGTGTTCAGCACCGCGATGCCGGCGGCGAAATCGATGAAGCGGCGGCCTTCGACATCCCACAGCTCCGCGTTCTCGGCGCGGGCTGCGTAGAAATCGCACATCACGCCGACGCCGCGCGGGGTGGCGGCGTTCTTGCGGGCCTGCAGGTCGGCATTCTTCACGGTCATCTCCTTGATGTTCGGTCCGATAGGTAGAAAATCGGGCGCCTCGGCAGCCCATGGACGCGACTATAATCACATTTGGCTCCGGCAATCAGAGCCATTTCAATAAATATTCAGGAGCCAATCATGCGCGCGAGCGTGTTGTCGGACTGGCTGGCGCAGCGCCTCGTGCGTGGCGGCGAACAGCCGATCTACCGGCAGCTTCACCGGCTGCTGCAACAGGCGATCCTGTCGCGCGAACTGCCGGCCGGCACGCGCGTGCCGTCGTCGCGGCTGCTGGCCGCCGAGCTCGGGATCGCGCGCAACACGGTCACGCAGGTCTACGAACAGCTTGCGCTCGAAGGCTATGTGCACTCGGCGACCGGCCGCGGCACGTTCGTCGCCGACAGCGCGCCGGACGAGATCGTCGGCGCGCCGCCCGACGCGGCGGCCGGGCCGGCCGTCGCGACGCCGTCCGTGCGGCGCCTGTCCGCGCGCGGCACGCGGCTCGTCGAAGGCGCCGGCGTGTCGAAGCGTCAGGGCGGCGCGTTCATGCCGGGCGTGCCCGATGTGTCGCGATTTCCGGCGCGCGTGTGGACGCGGCTGCACAACAAGTACTGGCGGCGCTTGCGCCCGGACCTGCTGACCTATGCGCCCGGCGGCGGCCTCGCGCTGCTGCGCGAAGCGCTGGCCGACTACCTGCGCACGTCGCGTTCGGTGCGGTGCACGCCCGAGCAGATCGTGATCACGACCGGCATCCATCAGTCGATCGACCTCGCGGTGCGGTTGCTGACCGACCCGGGCGACGCGATCTGGACCGAGGATCCGTGCTACTGGGGCGTGCGCAGCGTGCTGAACGTGTCGGGGCTCACCACGCGGCCGATTCCGGTCGACGACGAAGGCATCGCGCCGTCGGCGGCCGATCTCGCCGCGCCGCCGAAGCTGATGCTCGTCACGCCGTCGCATCAGTATCCGCTCGGGATGGTGATGAGCCTCGCGCGCCGCCGGATGTTGCTCGAATACGCGCGCCAGCACGGCTGCTGGATCATCGAGGACGACTACGACAGCGAATTCCGCTACGGCAGCCGGCCGCTCGCGTCGCTGCAGGGGCTGGACACGGCCGGGCAGGTGATCTACGTCGGGAGTTTCGGCAAGACGCTGTTCCCGGGGCTGCGGGTCGGCTATCTGGTCGCGCCGGAGCCGCTCGCGGAGAGTTTCGCGACCGCGAGCGCCGAGCTGTATCGCGAAGGCCAGTTGCTGCAGCAGGCCGTGCTCGCCGAGTTCATCGCGGAAGGGCACTTCGTGTCGCATATCCGCAAGATGCGCACGCTGTACGGACAACGCCGCGAGGTGCTGCTCGACGCGGTCGCGCGCCGCTACGGCGATACGCTGCACGCGCTCGGCAGCGACGCGGGGCTGCATCTCGTCACGCGGCTGCCGGACGGTGTCGACGATCGGGCCGTCGCGCAGGCCGCGCTCGAACGCAACATCGTCGTGCGGCCGTTGTCCGGCTACTACGCGCACCGCGAGCGCGCGGCGTCGGGCTTGCTGCTCGGCTATGCGTGCGTGCCGGAGGACGAGATCGCGACGGCGTTCGCGACGCTGGCCGAGGCGATCGACGAGCGGGCGTTCGGCGGGGCGGTTGCGGCGGCGTGACGTGCGAGCGCGGCGATATCGACTCGTTGCGATTCCGTCGAAGACCGGTCGAAGCTCGATACGCTCCGCAACGAGGCGCGTGTTTTTCGCGCGCGGCCAGCCCGCCTGCTTTCGCGCCGTTGAATGGGAATCGCCAACCGGTTCATGCCTCTTCCCGTCGGGCAAGAGCGGGGGCACGTTGCAACCCGCGGCCGCGCGGAGCGGGCATCCCGCGGAAGCGGTCATGAAGGCCGGCACCGGCCAAGGGCCCGGTGCGGGCGCTACAGCCGGATCAACGCCGCGCCCGCAACCACCAGCGCACACGCGGCGAGCCGCTGTGCGCCGGGGCGCTCGCGCATCACGAACCAGCCGATCGCGACCGCGAAGATCGAGCTCGTTTCGCGCAGCGCCGACACGGTCGCGACCGGCAGGTGCCGGTACGCGAGGATCACGATCCCGTACGCGGCGAGCGAGATCGTGCCGGCGATCGCGCCCTGCGCGACGGCGGTGCGCGAGCCGAGCACCGCGCGCGGGCCGCCGCGCCATGCGCAGACGAGCACGAGCTGCGGCACGCTCCACATCAGGTACACCCATGCGATGTAGCCGAGCGCGCTGCCGGATACGCGCGAGCCGATACCGTCGCAGAGCGAATACGCGGCGATGAACACGCCCGTGAGCAGCGCGTACGGCACGCCTTCCCCGGAGAACCTGAAGCCGCGCCGCAGCGCGAGCGACATGATCCCGAACGATACGAGCGCGATGCCCGCGAAGCCGAGCGGCGTCGGTCGTTCGTGCAGCACGGCGAACGCGAGCACCGACACCAGCAGCGGCGACATCCCGCGCGCGATCGGATAGATATGCCCGAACTCGCCGCTGCGGTATGCGCGCGCGAGCGTGAAGCAGTACGCGACCTCGAGCATCGCGGACGCGGCGACGTACGGCCATGCGGCGGGCGCCGGCGCGGGCAGCAGCACGGCGCCGGCGACGCCGAACGCGAGATACGGCAGCGACATCGTGCCGAGTTGCGCCAGCCGATCTTCGCTGACGTGGAGGAACGCGTTCCAGATCGCGTGCAGCAGAGCCGAGCACAGCACGAGGGCGACGAAGACGTGATCCATCGATCAATGAGGAAGCGAACAAGGGCGGGAGCCGGCAAGGGCCGTCCATTATGTGGGTATCGGGCGCGCTCGCGCGGAATTGTCGATAATGGAGCGTTGTTATTCACCGTATTCACCGGATGCCGACGATGACCGAAGCCACTCAAGCCCAGCCTGCCGTTCCGCGCCTCACGAGCCTGTCGCACGGGGGCGGCTGCGGCTGCAAGATCGCGCCGGGCGTGCTGTCCGAGCTGCTCAAGCGCGCGACGCCGCCCGCGCTGTTCCCTGACCTGCTGGTCGGCACCGAAACCTCCGACGACGCGGCCGTCTACCGGCTCAACGACGAGCAGGCGATCGTCGCGACCACCGATTTCTTCATGCCGATCGTCGACGATCCGTTCGACTTCGGCCGCATCGCGGCGACCAATGCGCTGTCCGACGTCTACGCGATGGGCGGCAAGCCGATCCTCGCCCTGGCGCTGGTCGGCATGCCGATCAACGTGCTGCCGCACGAGACGATCGCCGCCGTGCTGCGCGGCGGCGAATCGGTGTGCGCGGATGCCGGCATTCCGGTCGCGGGCGGCCATTCGATCGATTCGGTCGAGCCGATCTACGGGCTCGCGGCGATCGGCGTCGTGCATCCGTCGCGCGTGAAGCGCAACGCGGCCGCGTGCGCGGGCGACGTGCTCGTGCTCGGCAAGCCGCTCGGCGTCGGCGTGCTGTCGGCCGCGTTGAAGAAGAACCAGCTCGATGCCGACGGTTACGCGCAAATGGTCGCGACCACCACCAAGCTGAACCGGCCGGGCGCCGAGCTTGCCGCGCTGCCGGGCGTGCATGCGCTGACCGACGTCACGGGCTTCGGGCTGCTCGGCCATACGCTCGAACTGGCGCGCGGCGCGCAGCTCACCGCGCGCGTGCACTATGCATCGCTGCCGTGGCTTGCGGGTGTCGAGACGTTCGTTGCCGACGGGGTGTTTACCGGCGCGTCGGGTCGCAACTGGGCCGCATACGGCGCCGACGTGCGGCTCGCCGACGGGCTGCCGCCCGTCGCGCAGGCGCTGCTGACCGATCCGCAGACGTCGGGCGGGCTGCTGGTCGCATGCGCGCCGGACGCGGTCGACGACGTGCTCGCGTGCTTCCGTGCCGACGGTTTCGACCGCGCGGCGGTGATCGGCGAGATGGTGGACGGGCCCGCGCGCGTCGATGTCGCCTGAGTTCGGATTCACGCACTGAATCGTTTCGACGTCGCTGGAATCGATGTCCTCCATCGACGGTATTGAATTGATGCTTTAGACGACCGATGAGCGACTTCCTGTTCGGGCTGACGATCGCGCTGTCGGTCGGGCCCGTCGCGCTGATGATCGCGAACTACGGCATGCGCGCCGGCACGGCGACCGGCGTGCGTGCGGCGATCGGGGTAGCCGCCGCCGATGGCTGCTATGCGGTCGTTGCGTTCACGATCGGTGCGATGCTCACGGGCACGCTTGCGTCGCATCTGGCGCTGTTCCGTATGGTCGGTGCGCTCGTGTTGCTCGCGATGGGCGCGCGGATGCTGTGGGAGGCGCTGCGCGCCCGACGCCGCACGCTCGACGGCGACGGAGCGCCGCCGTCGGGCGCTCGCCCGTTCATGTCGATGTTCGTCGTCACGCTCGCGAACCCGCTGACCATCCTGTTGTTCTATGGTTATGCGACGGCTGCCGCCGGTGCGCACCGCCACTGGTTGTTCGGCGCCGCGTGCGTGTTTGCGGGCAGCCTCGCCGGGCAACTCGTGTTCGCGTTCGGCGGCAGCGCGATCGGGCGCTTCGTGAAATCGCCGGGGTGGCTCGCCGCGAGCCATGTAGTCGCCGCACTCGTCGTGCTCGGTTACGGCGTGGCAGGGCTGATGCGCGTGTAGCGCGGCGCGAAGCAGCCGACGTTGCACTCGGCGACCAACCCGATAGCATTCCTGATGTTTTTCGACGCCGCGACGAACGCGCGATTTTCCGTCACGCAACACGCATCCGTTCGCACGAAACATCGCCGGCCGTTTCGTAGTCGGGTTCCGCATCGCGTACGCCCGTTCTATACTCGTCGCGCAGTCTCCGACAGCCGTTCTCACCCAACGTCACCGAAACAAGGAACGCCGATGCTGACTCGCTCCATTCTTTCCGCCGCCGCATTCTCGCTTGCCGCCTGCGCGACCGCGCCGTCGATCGCGCAGGACAACCAGGGCAACGATGCCGGCAACGCGGCATTCGCCGAGACCGGCTCGCATGGCCGCCCGGTCAAGGTCATGATCGTCACGATGTTCGGGCCGGAGGGCCAGGCGTGGCTCGACCGGCTCGGCCCGTGGCGCGACATCGCCGTGCCCGGCCTGTCGCCCGACTATCCGGCGGTCCACTGCAACAAGCAGGACGTATGCGTGGTCACGACCGGCATGGGCTATGCGAACGCGTCGGCGACGATCATGGCGCTCACGTTCTCGCAACGCTTCGATCTGCGCCGCACGTATTTCCTGGTCTCGGGCATCGCGGGCGTCGACCCCGCGCAAGGCACGGTCGGATCGGCCGCGTGGTCGAAATACCTCGTCGATTTCAGCCTGCAGTGGGAGCTCGATGCGCGCGAGATTCCGGCCGGCTGGAACACCGGCTATCTCGGCATCAATACGAAGAGCCCGAACGACAAGCCGCCGCTCGACTATCGCACCGAAGTGTTTCAGCTCAACCCGCAACTGACCGACGCCGCCTACGCGCTGTCGCGCAACGTCGTGCTGGCAGACAGCGCGCAGGCGCAAGCGGCGCGTGCGAAGTTCACGTATGCGCCGGCGAACCGGCCGCCGACGGTGATCCAGTGCGACACGTCATCGGGCAACACGTGGTTCTCGGGCACGCTGATCGGCGAGCGCGCACGCCAGTGGACCAAGATCCTGACGGACGGCAAGGGCACCTACTGCATGACCGCGCAGGAAGACAACGCGACGTACGAAGCGCTCAAGCGCGCGGCGAGCGTGAAGCGGGTCGACCTGTCGCGCGTGGCCGTGCTGCGCACCGGGTCCGATTTCGATCGGCCGTACGCGGGGCAGACGAGCGCCGACAACCTGCTGAACTACGCGGACCAGGGCGGTTTCGCCCCGGCGACCGAAAACCTGTACCGCGCGGGCAATCCGCTGGTGCAGGACATCGTCACGCACTGGGGCGAATGGCGCGACGGGGTGCCGCGCCGTTGACGGCAGGACGATGATTCAGCCGGCGGTCAATGCGATTGCGGGGCCGAACGGAACGGCGTCCACACCGGCGTGGTGTCGTCCCAGTGATCGAGCGGCGAAGGAAGTGGGTCGTTCATCATGTACTCCTGCAACTAACTAACTAACTGACTGACTCGACGAGTCGTCGACAACGTCGTTCGAGACGCCGCGCACCGGGCAATCCGCTGCGCGGCGTCTCGCGTTTACCGGCCCGCGCCGGCGAGCTGGTTGCCTTCCGGTGTCGGGCGATACGGGCCTTGCGCGAGTTCGAGCCCTTGCGGATACGACGTCGCCTTGCGCAGGTACGCGAGCGTGCCGTCCTTGCGTGCCTGCTCGACTTCCGCGTTCACTTCGGCGCGCGTACGCGGGCCGTTGTGCTGCGCGGACCACGACGTGTTGCCGGAGTCGCCGGCGTGCGAGGTGTCCGAATCGGCGAAGGCCGGTGCGGACACGGCAAGCGTGAGCGCAAGGGCCGAGAGAAGATGGCGGCGGTTCATGGCGTAACTCCTGGAGATGTCGGAGCGCGCGCCTGAGCGCTGACTCCGGTCCCGCGGGCGGGATCTGTTCGATGCGCAACGAGGTGCGCGACAGGGTTTACTCTAGGTTGCCGTTCCGTCGCGATAAATGCAGCAGACGCGAATTGAATTGTCGTGTCAGTGGAACAATCGCCATCCGCACCGCCGGCAGGGTTATGCGGAAATGGCCGGGAGCCGCGCGGCATGGGCTTCGCAGGGAGGTGCGGCGGCGACGCGCGACGACACGCAACGACGCACGCGGCCGATTGCCGCGCGCCGCGCAAAGATTTACTGCGGATTCGGGAAGGATCGCGGCGCCGCGCTTGAAAGGCGTGCCCGGGCCGCGCTCGGGCAGGATGACGCGCGGGCGCTGCGGCCCGCGCGTGGAGGTCGGACGATTACGCGACCCACTCGTTGATGACCGGCGTATCGAGCGCCGGCGCGCGCTCGGCTTCCTCGAACGTGCGCTTGCTGCACGTCGCGTCGAGGCTGCCCTTGCCGCTCAGCAGCGGGCACCGGTCGAACACTTCGGCGATCCAGTCAACGAACACGCGCACCTTCGGCGACAGATGACGGCTGTGCGGATACACGACCGAGATCGGCATCGGCAGCGGCTTGACGCCGGGCAGGACTTCCTTGAGCCGGCCCTCGCGCAGGTGCGGCAGCACCATGAACAGCGGCGGCTGGATCAGCCCGAAGCCCTCGACGCCGCACGTCACGTACGCATCGGCATCGTTCACCGACACGATGCCCTCCATCTTCATCTCGACTTCCTTGCCTTCGATCAGGAACGTCCAGTCGATCGTGCGGCCGGTGCGGCTCGAGAAGTAGTTGACGGCCTTGTGCTGGCTCAGGTCGTCGATCGTCTGCGGTTCGCCGTGGCGCTCGAGATAGTCGGGCGAACCGACCGTCACGCATTCGAACAGGCCGACGCGGCGTGCGACGAGCGACGAATCCTGCAGCGCACCGACGCGGATCACGCAGTCGACGCCTTCCTGCAGCAGGTCGACCGGCCGATCGGACAGGCCGAGTTGCAGGTCGATGTCCGGATAGCGCGTATGAAACTCGCACAGCGACGGAATCACGAGCAGCCGCCCGATCGAGCCCGGCATGTCGATACGCAACTTTCCGTGCGGCTTCCGGTTGTTGGCCTGGAAGCTTGCTTCGGTTTCCTCGACGTCCGCGAGGATCCGCACGCAGCGTTCGTAGTAGGCGGCGCCGTCGGGCGTGAGCGAGAGCCGGCGCGTGGTCCGGTGCATCAGCCGCACGCCGAGGAATGCTTCGAGATTCTGGATGATCGTCGTGACGGACGCCCGCGGCAAGCCGAGCGTTTCTGCTGCCTTGGTGAAGCTGCTTGTATCGACGACACGAGTAAACACCTGCATGGCCTGAAGCCGGTCCATCACAACCTCCGCAATCTAATGAGCCCGCGAACGACAAGGCTGCGCTACCTCGTGGGTAAACGCAGCCTCGGATTGTTCGGGGGCGTTGAATTGTGTTGCCGGATTATAGGCATTTATCCCAATGTCTGCCGGACCCAGAATTCGTTCCATCTCGAAATGGATGCTGCATCGTCATGGACGCTTCTGAATTCAGCAAATTCCTGAAAGCCGCATTGCCCGCGCAAGCCATGGCGGGCGCGGCGCTGACGGTGGCCGAAGTGGAAATTCCCGGCTACGCACAGGACATCGTGCTGCGCCTCTACCGCCGCCCGGACAAGACCGGGTTGCCAGTAGTGCTTTATTTCCACGGCGGCGGCTTCGTCCGCGGTTCGCTCGAAGATGCGGACTTCGCCGCGCGTTTTTTAGCAGAACGCTTACCAGCTCTCGTAGTGTCGGTCGATTATTCGCTCGCGCCGGCCTTTCCTTTTCCGGCCGCGCCGGAGGATGCGTATCGCGCCGCCGTCTGGGCCGCGACGCGCGCCCGCGCGTTCGGCGGCAATCCGAAGAAGATCGGGGTCGCGGGGCACGACGCGGGCGGCCAGCTCGCGAACTGCCTGGCCTTCATCGCACGCGACCGCGGCGAAGTGTCGATCGTCGCGCAGGCGCTGTTCGGGCCGATGCTCGACCCGAGCATGACGCGCATCGGCGACGCCGAGCGGCTCGCGTCCGACATCACCGCGCGCGAATGCGCGGCCTGCTATCGCGCATACCTGCCGCAGGCGGCGCAACGCATGCACCCGTACGCGGCGCCGATCGAATCGGTGCGCCTCGCGGGGCTGCCGCCGACGCTCGTCGTCACCGCGCAGAACGACGTGCTGCACGTCGAAGCGGAGAAATATGCGGGCTGCCTGATTTCGTCGGGCGTGCTTACGCAGGTGATCCGCTATCCGGACATCACGCACGCCGCGCTCGCCACGCACGAAGCCGCGTTCGAGGAAGCCGTGCGCTTCTTCCAGTGCCGCTTCCAGGCGCGCCAGCCGAACCGTTCCGAATAACCAGACCAATCCACGCTTACCGGAGATCCACATGGCCATCCTACGCACCACCCGTTCCCGAATCGCGACCGCGGCGATCGTCACGCTCGCCGTCGTCGGCCTCGGCACGTTCGGCGCGATGCGCGTCAACGCGAACGCACCCGAAAAAGCGGCGGCGCCGCTGCCCGAAGTCGACGTCGCGACCGTCGTGCCGCAGACCGTGACCGACTGGCAAAGCTACTCGGGCCGTCTCGAAGCGGTCGAGAAAGTCGACGTGCGCCCGCAGGTGTCGGGCACGATCGTCGCGGTGAACTTCAAGGACGGTGCGCTCGTGAAGAAGGGCGACGTACTGTTCGTGATCGACCCGCGCCCGTATCAGGCGGAAGTCGACCGCGCCGCCGCGCAGCTCGCGGCCGCGCAGGCGCGCAACGGCTACGCGCAGACGGACTGGCAGCGCGCGCAGCGGCTGATCGGCGACAACGCGATCGCGAAGCGCGACTACGACGAAAAGCAGAACGCGGCACGCGAGGCGAGCGCGAACCTGAAGGCCGCCGAAGCCGCGCTGGAAACGGCACGCATCAATCTCGGCTATACGCGCATCACCGCGCCGGTATCGGGCCGCGTGTCGCGCGCGGAAATCACGCTCGGCAACGTCGTGTCGGCCGGCGCGTCGGCCGCGCCGCTGACGACGCTGGTGTCGGTGTCGCCGATCTACGCATCGTTCGACGCGGACGAACAGACCTACCTGCAATACATCAACGGCGCGCGCAGCGGCCGCAAGGTGCCGGTCGAGCTCGGCCTCGCGAACGAAACCGGCTATTCGCGCAGCGGCGAGATCGATTCGGTCGACAACCGGCTCGACACGTCGTCCGGCACGATCCGCGTGCGCGCACGCTTCGACAACGCGGACGGCACGCTCGTCCCGGGCCTCTATGCGCGCGTGAAGGTGGGCGGCAGCGCGCCGCACGAGGCGCTGCTCGTCGACGACGCGGCGATCAACACCGACCAGGACAAGAAGTTCGTGTTCGTCGTCGACCAGCAGGGCCGCGTGTCGTATCGCGAAGTGCAGCCGGGGATGCAGCACGGCAACCGGCGCGTGATCGTCAGCGGCCTGGCCGCCGGCGATCGCGTGATCGTGAACGGCACGCAGCGCGTGCGCCCCGGCGAGCAGGTGAAGCCGCACATGGTGCCGATGACGGGCGGCGACGATCCGGCCGCGCCGCTCGCGAGCACCGCGAAGCCGGCCGCACCGGCGAAGGCGGATTCGTAAGCGGCGCGCCCGCTTCGCATCCGCGTTCAACCAGACAGAGCCACACATGAACATTTCCAAATTCTTTATCGACCGGCCGATCTTTGCAGGAGTCCTATCGGTGGTCATCCTGCTGGGCGGGGTGATCGCGATGTTCCTGCTGCCGATTTCGGAATATCCGGAAGTCGTGCCGCCTTCCGTGATCGTGAAGGCGCAGTACCCGGGCGCGAACCCGAAAGTGATCGCCGAGACGGTCGCGTCGCCGCTGGAAGAGCAGATCAACGGCGTCGAGGACATGCTCTACATGCAGTCGCAGGCGAACAGCGACGGCAACATGACGATCACCGTCACGTTCAAGCTCGGCACCGATCCGGACAAGGCCACGCAGCTCGTGCAGAACCGCGTGAACCAGGCGCTGCCGCGCCTGCCGGAAGACGTGCAGCGGCTCGGCATCACCACGGTGAAGAGCTCGCCGACGCTGACGATGGTGGTTCACCTGATCTCGCCGGACAACCGCTACGACATGACCTACCTGCGCAACTACGCGCTGATCAACGTGAAGGATCGCCTGTCGCGGATCCAGGGCGTCGGCCAAGTGCAGCTGTGGGGTTCGGGCGACTACGCGATGCGCGTGTGGCTCGATCCGCAGAAGGTCGCGCAGCGCGGGCTGTCGGCCGAGGACGTCGTGCAGGCGATCCGCGAGCAGAACGTGCAGGTCGCGGCCGGCGTGATCGGCGCATCGCCGTCGCTGCCGGGCACGCCGCTGCAGCTGTCGGTGAATGCGCGCGGCCGTCTGCAGACGGAAGAGGAATTCGGCGACATCGTCGTGAAGACGACGCCGGACGGCGGCGTCACGCACCTGCGCGACATCGCGCGCATCGAGCTCGACGCGTCCGAGTACGGGCTGCGCTCGCTGCTCGACAACAAGCCAGCCGTCGCGATGGCGATCAACCAGTCGCCGGGCGCGAACTCGCTGCAGATCTCCGACGAAGTGCGCAAGACGATGGCCGAGCTGAAGCAGGACATGCCGGCGGGCGTCGACTACAAGATCGTCTACGACCCGACGCAGTTCGTGCGTTCGTCGATCAAGGCCGTCGTGCACACGCTGCTCGAGGCGATCGCGCTGGTCGTGATCGTCGTGATCGTGTTCCTGCAGACCTGGCGCGCGTCGATCATTCCGCTGATCGCGGTGCCGGTGTCGATCGTCGGCACGTTCTCGTTGCTGCTGGCGTTCGGCTATTCGATCAACGCGTTGTCGTTGTTCGGGATGGTGCTCGCGATCGGGATCGTGGTCGACGATGCGATCGTGGTCGTCGAGAACGTCGAGCGCAACATCGAGAACGGGATGACCGCGCGGCAGGCGACCTACAAGGCGATGCAGGAAGTGAGCGGGCCGATCATCGCGATCGCGCTGACGCTCGTCGCCGTGTTCGTGCCGCTCGCGTTCATGTCGGGCCTGACCGGCCAGTTCTACAAGCAGTTCGCGATGACGATCGCGATCTCGACGGTGATCTCGGCGTTCAACTCGCTGACGCTGTCGCCGGCGCTGTCCGCGATCCTGCTCAAGGGCCACGGCGACAAGGAAGACTGGCTCACGCGCGTGATGAACCGTGTGCTCGGCGGCTTCTTCCGCCGTTTCAACAAGGTGTTCCATCGCGGCGCGGAGAACTACGGCCGCGGCGTGCGCGGCGTGCTGTCGCGCAAGACGCTGATGCTCGGCGTGTACCTCGTGCTGGTGGGGGCGACGGTGCTGGTGTCGAAGGTCGTGCCGGGCGGCTTCGTGCCCGCGCAGGACAAGGAATACCTGATCGCGTTCGCGCAACTGCCGAACGGTGCGTCGCTCGATCGTACCGAGAAGGTGATCCGCGACATGGGTTCGATCGCGCTGAAGCAGCCGGGCGTCGAGAGCGCGGTCGCGTTCCCGGGGCTGTCGGTGAACGGCTTCACGAACAGCTCGAGCGCGGGCATCGTGTTCGTCACGCTGAAGCCGTTCTCGGAACGGCACGGCAAGGCGCTGTCGGCCGGCGCGATCGCCGGTGCGCTGAACCAGAAATACGGCGCGATCAAGGATTCGTTCGTCGCGGTGTTCCCGCCGCCGCCGGTGCTCGGCCTCGGCACGCTCGGCGGGTTCAAGATGCAGATCGAGGATCGCGGCGCGGTCGGGTACGCGAAGCTGTCGGATGCGACCAACGATTTCATCAAGCGCGCGCAGCAGGCGCCGGAACTCGGTCCGTTGTTTACGAGCTACCAGATCAACGTGCCGCAGCTCAACGTCGATCTCGATCGCGTGAAGGCGAAGCAGCTCGGCGTGCCGGTGACCGACGTGTTCAACACGATGCAGGTGTATCTCGGTTCGCTGTACGTGAACGACTTCAACCGCTTCGGGCGCGTGTACCAGGTGCGCGTGCAGGCCGATGCGCCGTTCCGCCAGCGCGCGGACGACATCCTGCAACTGAAGACACGCAACGATAAGGGCGAGATGGTGCCGCTGTCGTCGCTCGTCACGGTGACGCCGACGTTCGGCCCGGAAATGGTCGTGCGCTACAACGGCTACACGGCGGCCGACATCAACGGCGGCCCGGCGCCCGGCTTCTCGTCGGGGCAGGCGCAGGCCGCGGTCGAGCGCATCGCGCACGAAACGCTGCCGCGCGGCGTGCGCTTCGAGTGGACCGACCTCACGTACCAGCAGATCCTCGCGGGCGATTCGGCGATGTACGTGTTCCCGATCAGCGTGCTGCTCGTGTTCCTCGTGCTCGCCGCGCTGTACGAAAGCCTGACGCTGCCGCTCGCGGTGATCCTGATCGTGCCGATGAGCATCCTGTCGGCGCTGACGGGCGTGTGGCTCACGCAGGGCGACAACAACATCTTCACGCAGATCGGCCTGATGGTGCTGGTGGGGCTCTCGGCGAAGAACGCGATCCTGATCGTCGAATTCGCGCGCGAGCTCGAACACGACGGCAGGACGCCGCTCGAGGCCGCGATCGAGGCGAGCCGGCTGCGGCTGCGCCCGATTCTGATGACGTCGATCGCCTTCATCATGGGCGTGGTGCCGCTCGTCACGTCGACGGGCGCCGGTTCGGAAATGCGCCATGCGATGGGTGTCGCGGTGTTCTTCGGGATGCTCGGCGTGACGCTGTTCGGGCTGATGCTGACGCCGGTGTTCTATGTCGTGCTGCGTACGCTCGCGGGCGGCAAGATCCACGTCGCCGGCAAGGATTCGACGGGGTACGGTGTACCGGCGCCCGATGCTTGAGGACCAGAAAATGAACGACATGCACGATACGAACGGCCTGATGCGCTTCGCGAAGGTGGCGGCCGCGAGCACTCTGCTCGCGACGCTGCTCGCCGCGTGCGCGGTCGGCCCAGACTACAAGCGTCCGGACGCGGCGGCGCCCGCCGCGTTCAAGGAAGCGCCGACCCTCGCCGCCGGCGAGCAGGCCGGCACGTGGAAGACGGCCGAGCCGTCGGACGGCGAACATCGCGGCGAATGGTGGAAGGTGTTCGGCGACCCGGTGCTCGATTCGCTCGAGACGCAGGCGCTCGCCGCGAACCAGAATCTCAAGGCCGCGGCCGCGCGGGTCGAGGAAGCGCGTGCGGCGACGCGTTCGGCGCGCTCGCAATGGTTCCCGCAGATCGGCGCCGGGTTCGGGCCGACGCGCGAGGGGCTGTCGTCGGCATCGCAGTTCCAGCCGCAGGGCACGGGCCCGACCAACGCGACGCTGTGGCGCGCGCAGGGCACGGTGTCGTATGAAGCCGACCTGTTCGGCCGCGTCGGCCGCAACGTCGAGGCGTCGCGTGCCGACCAGGCGCAGAGCGAAGCGCTGTTCCGCTCGGTACAGCTCGCGCTGCAGGCCGATGTCGCGCAGAACTACTTCGAGCTGCGTCAGCTCGACTCGGACCAGGATCTGTACCGCCGCACCGTCGAGTTGCGCGAACAGGCATTGAAGCTCGTGCAGCGCCGCTTCAACGAAGGCGACATCAGCGAGCTCGACGTGTCGCGCGCGAAGAACGAACTGGCCAGCGCGCAGGCCGATGCGGTCGGCGTCGCGCGCCGGCGCGCGGCGTCGGAGCATGCGCTCGCGATCCTGCTCGGCAAGGCGCCCGCGGATTTCGCGTTCAAGGAAACGCCGATCGTGCCGGTCGCGGTGAAGATTCCGCCGGGCCTGCCGTCCGCGCTGCTGGAACGCCGCCCGGACGTGGCGGCGGCCGAGCGCGCGATGGCGGCCGCGAACGCACGGATCGGGCTCGCGAAGTCTGCGTACTTCCCGAAGCTCGATATCACCGGGTCGTTCGGCTATGAGGCGTCGACGCTCGGCAACCTGTTCCTGTGGTCGAGCCGCACGTTCCTGCTCGGGCCGTTCGCCGGCACCGCGCTGACGTTGCCGCTGTTCGACGGCGGGCGGCGGGCGGCCGGCGTGCAGCAGGCGCGCGCGCAGTACGACGAACAGGTCGCGAACTACCGGCAGCAGGTGCTCGTCGCGTTCCGCGAGGTCGAGGACAATCTCGCCGATCTGCGCCTGCTCGACGACCAGATCCGCGCGCAGGATGCCGCCGTCAACGCGTCGCGCCGGGCGGCGAAGCTGTCGCGTACGCAGTATCAGGAAGGCGAGGTCGCGTATCTCGACGTGATCGACAGCGAGCGGTCGGTGTTGCAGTCGCAGTTGCAGGCGAATCAGCTTACCGGTGCGCAGGCCGTGTCGACCGTCAACCTGATCCGTGCGCTCGGCGGCGGGTGGGGCGCGGCGCCGACGGCGGTCGGCGGCGCGGCGACCGGCAAGGAGGATATGGCTGCGCGGTGAGCGCGAGCGGCGGGCGATTCGTCGCTCGCCGGCCGAGAAGCGAAAAACCCCGGCATGCAGGCTCAGGTCTGCGTGTCGGGGTTTTTTACGAGTCGTCGAAAATTTCAGGGAGGAGCGGCAGCGATTGGCCGTCATGCGTCACTCGCCAGAGGCATAGGCCCACACATTCGAGCGTCAGCGGCAGCCTGAGCGCGGCCGTCGCGCCGTCTGGTCGTGCCCGGGATTCGTATCGTCGATGTGAAGATGCGAAAATTGCCTGGGATCGGATCCAACCTTTCGCCGCGCATTCATTCACCACTGGGAACCAACAAATGACCACGACAGAACACCCTGTTTCGCCGCTCAGCCCTTTCCCCGTCGAACGATTGGCCTCGTTCGCCGATGGCAATGCCGGCGGCAATCCTGCCGGTGTCGTGATTTGCGCGGTGTTGCCGGATGCTCCCACCATGCAGGCAATCGCCGCGGAGGTCGGCTATTCCGAAACGGCATTCGCGGCGCCGCTCGGCGATGCGTGGCGGGTACGCTATTTCGCGCCCGAAATCGAGGTTCCCTTCTGTGGACATGCCACCATCGCACTGGGCGCTGCGCTTGCCCGGCGTGAAGGAGACGGGCTGTTTCATCTGCGTCTCAACGACGCGGAAATCACGGTCGAGGGGCGTCGTGACGGTACGGCGCTGGTCGCTGCGTTGCAGTCGCCGCCCACCCATAGCGAGCCGGCGCCGCCCGATCTCGTGCGCGATGCACTGGCGCTGTTCGACTATCGACACCGCGACCTCGATCCGCGCCTGCCCCCTGCGATTGCGCGTGGTGGTGCAAAGCACCTCGTCCTCGCACTGGCCGAACGCACGCGTCTATCTGAAATGCACTACGACCTCGATGTCGGCCGCGAACTCATGCTGGCTCACGGCTTCGCCACGATCGCGCTGGTGCACGCAGAGCATCAACGGCTGTTTCACGCTCGCAATCCCTTTGCGGCGGGAGGGGTGTACGAAGACCCGGCGACGGGAGCGGCAGCGGCGGCCCTGGCCGGCTATCTTCGGGATGCGGGGTGGCTGCGCGATGGCCCGCTCGACATCATTCAGGGCGAGGACATGGGGATGCGCAGCCGCATCCATGTGCAAATCTCCCCGGAAACCGGCGCGAGCATACGGGTATCGGGGGCGGTTCGCGCGTTGGCTTGATCCGGGCCGTGCGGCCGGAGGACTTCCCGAACCGGCCGGGCGATTCCGGCCGCACGGCCGGCAGCCCGGGGGGCGATGCCGTCGACTTCGCGCGTAAGCGCATCGTTCGACGGTATCACGGACGGAGCCGCCCCGATGGATGCAAGCGTTGAATTCCGCTCCCGGTCGACACGGCGGCCGTCTAATCGTGGAGTAGTATTTCCCCATGCCGGGATCATGCCCGGCCGTCACGGCGCACAGCCGATCCCTCCGTGACGGCGACGGCAAGCTCGTTGAAGCGCGTTCGGAAACGGCTTCAACGACACGTGCGGCGGCGCCGGCCGCGGCGACGGCATCGATGGGAATGCATCATGTCAACCGAGTGGAAGCACCGCGTCAGACTGTTTGTCCAGCGTTTCTGGCAGCCGACCAGTGCGTGCATGACCTGCATGCCGGGGAGCTGGGGAAATGTCACGAGCCTTCCCCACTGGACCATCGCATTTCATACGGGTCTGCTGACCGGACTCCTGGCTGTGCTTCTGACTTTCACGCCGGTGGGGAAGCTCTATGCGCATCGATACGGCAATGCGCTGGTCGTTGGCGTCCTGACGACGTTGGGCGACGCGTACTCGCACACGAGTCGTTACCGTATCCCCTATGTCGAGCACATCGTGACGGGGGCAATTTCAGGTCTCCTGGCCCTTGCGGCCTCCTATCTCTTCGAGGATCGCGCGCGACGCCTTCGGGCGGTATGGGTTCGCGTGTCCGGACTGCTTGTCCGCTGACTTTCCGAGCATCGTATCGATAAGTGACCGTTCCGGGCCGGAAGGCGGCGTCCACGGAAATCCACGAAGAACCTTACCTTTTTTATTGCACCGCGTTTGGCAACCAGCGGTCAGTTCCGCCCAGCGCCTTCATCCGACGCTGACGACCAACTCGCTCGCGGTATTGCGCCATTTCGTGAAGCGCCACGACGGGATTACGTTGATCGGCGACCGGGAAACGGCCGCGCGCGGCGAAGCGCACGCGTTGAAGGGCGCAGTCGGCAGCGGCGATGCTCAGGCGTCGGCGCGCGATGACCGTGGTTCGGGTTGCACGTCGGTACGCTCGGCGATCACGACCGCGTAACGGCCGACCGCATCGGCGATGCGCTGCGCGAGTTCGGGATCGCGCACCGCGCGCGCGAGCGTGACGCCACCGGACAGCAGCGCGAGAAACGCGATCGCGCGGTCGTCGTCGGGCGTGTCGCCGAGCCCGGACGACACTTCGTCGACGATTTGCCGCAGCGCGTGTTCATACGCGTCGCGCGTGTCGTCGTCGGCGCGCATCACTTCGGGAGACAGGCTCGGCAGCGCACAGCTTTCGCCGAGTGCGCAGGTGCGTCGCGGCCCCAGGTAGAACGCTACGAACGGGCGCCGCCAACGGGCGCCATGCTCGGCCTTGAAGGTTGCGACACCTTGCCGGAGCTGGTCGAGGCCGTCGAGCACGATCTGGCGGAAGGCTTCACCCTTGGACTTGAAATGCCCGTAGAACGCGCCGTTGGTGACGCCGGCCGCCTTCGTCAACGGACCGATGCCGGAGCCGCCATACCCTTCCTGGCGGAACAGGCGACTCGCGGCTTCGAGGATGCGGGTGCGGGTTTCGTGCTTGTGCTCGGCGGAATAACGCATGACGGGCTCGCTTCAGAGCGATCGCTCTTTATTGCTTGCATAGAGAGCGATCAGTGTCTAATGTATAGAGAGTGACTGATATTTATATCACGTCACGATCCTGATGACCTGACCTGGAGAAACTGCGATGCCGATTACGCTGACCGTATCAGAAGGGGTTTTCACGCAAGAAGACGAAGGACCGGTGTTTGCCGAGTTGACCGATGCGCTGCTGGACGTCGAGGGGTTGACCGGGAACGCGTTCCTGGCGCCGAACGTGATCGGCACGCTGAACGTGCTGCCGCGCGAGCGCATCTTCGTGCAGGGGCGCGCGCAGCCCGCCGCGTTCGTCGAATTGAAGCTGCCTGCGGTGGCGCTCGCGGCGCCCGACAAGCAGCGACTGTTCGTCGAACGGGCGACCGGGATCGTGCTGCACCGCGCTCGCGGGCGGCTGACGCCGGCGCAGGTGTGGGTGAATGTCGTGCACGCAGTCGACGGCGGATGGGGAATAGCCGGACGGCGCTATGACAACGCGTCGCTCGTCGACTCGATTCAGGGGGCGGCGGTAGCACACTAAGCGCGACTGGCGGCCAAGCCGTTCGACGTTGGCCGATGGTGTGGCGGCGGTCGCCGCCACACCGGTCGATTGTCGTCGTATTCAGTCCGTCGCCTGCGTCGTGCCGTCACGTTCGTCTGCCGCGCGGGCGCACCCCGTGTGCCGCTGACGGGCCGCCTGCCGCGATGCGATTTCCCGGCCGGCCGTCGTGCCGGGGTGCCGCTCCCTGTCCCTGCACCGGCCGAAGCGACATCGGCGCCGCGCTTCATTCGTCGCAACGACTCGGGTTACTCGGTACGCAATTTTTCGACAGTCCGCAATAAGCCGATATCTCGTCGCGGCACCGCTCACTACCATCCATCGATATCGAATCCACCCGATGGGCGGGCGGTTTGACGGAGCCACCTCGCGTGGCGTGAGTACCGATGGAACGAAGCACGAGCATCGAGGCCGGCCACCGGCCGTCACGCGGCCGGTGGCCGGCATGGATCGCCTTCGCGGCGACGCTGCTGCTGGCATACGGCGTCGCGAGGCATGCGTCGCGGGCATCGCCGGTGCCGCCGGAGCAACGGCATTTCTCCGTCGACGTTGACCGCGACAGGGCGCCGTGGGCGCGACCCGTGATCGCGATGCGCGAAGGCGTGCCGGTGCACATCGACGTGCATGCGCGGGAAACCGGCGTCCTGATGGCGCACGAAATACCGGGCGCGTTGGCGGCATGCGCGTCCGGCAGCGTGCAGTCGCTGGACATTCTCCCGGTCGGCATCACCGGGCGTTTCTCGCTGCATTTCCACAGCCGGACAGGCGACACGATCGAGGTCGCCGTGATCGAAATCTATCCGGGGCCGTGACCGCAGCGCATTTTCACCACGACAAACGAGACGGAAGGAGACAACGATGCAATCACCGATTCGCGCAGCGTTCGCGCTGTCGCTCTGCATGTTCGTGCTGGCCGGATGTGGCGGAGAGGCCGACGACACGCCGGCGGCCACGCCCGGCGTGTCCGTGGCCGACTATGTCGTGCCGCGCGTGCCGAGCTGCAGCCCGGGCGATACGCCCGAGACCGCGCTGCAGGGGCAGGTGCCGGCCGCGCTTCGACAGGCCGGATTCGGCGGCTTCAACTGCAACCTGAAACGCGTCAGCCAGGTTCAGGGCGAAGGCGCGTCGTGGTCGGCCGCCACGTATACCGACAGGAAAGGCCAGACCTGCTTCTATCACGCGACGATGGGCGCGAGCGCGCTGTTCAACAATCCCGATGCGCCGCCGCGCGTGAACCCGGGCGTGCCGGTGATCGACATCACCAACCCGGCGCAGCCGGTGCGGGTGAGCTCGCTGACGTCCACGTCGATGATCGATCCGTGGGAGTCGCTGCGCGTGAACGTCGCGCGCGGGATCCTCGCCGCCGACAACGGCCTGGGCGGCGGTGGCGGCCCGGAGATCGACCTGTACGACATTGCTTCGGATTGCACACGGCCGCAGTTGCTGGCGAGCGTGCCTGTCGGCACGGGCGAGGACGGCGGCATCGTCCCGGCCACCCGGTCGCTCGGTCACGAAGGCGGATTTTCACCAGACGGGCTGACCTATTACGTCGGCGGCGCCTTCACGAAAAGCTACTACGCGGTCGACCTGACCGTGCCGACCCGGCCGAAGATGATTGCCGCGATCAGCCTGTCGGATCTGGGCATGGGCAGCTTCTCGCACGGCCTGTCGGTGAGCCAGGACGGAACGCGGGCGTACTTCGTCGCGTCGGGGAACGGCGGCGCGGCCGTCGGCATGAGTGCGCCGCCGCTGAACGACGCGAACGCGACCGGCGACAACGGCTTTTTCGTCGTCGATACCAGCGAAGTGCAGAGCCGGCGTCCCAACGCGCAGATGCACCGGATCGCGACCGTGCCGGTGCGGAACGGCAGCATCGCGCAACATACGATCTCGTTCGCCGTGGCGGGCAGGCCGTATCTGATCGAAGTCGACGAGGGCGGGGGCGGCGGGATCCAGGATCCGGGCGCAACGGCCGTCAAGGCCGCGTGCAATGCCGGCGTGGCGCCGTTCCCGATGGGGCACATCTACGACATGTCCAACGAAGCCGTGCCGCGACTGGTGTCGGAGCTCCGGCTCGAAACGCACGCGATCGCGAACTGCAGCAAGGTCATGCCCGATATCGCCGGCCTGACCACGTTCACGTACGGCGCGCACTACTGCAGCGTCGACAATCGGCAGAATGCGACCGCGCTCGCATGCAGTTACTTCAACTCCGGCATTCGCGTTTTCGACATTCGCGATCCGTCGAAGCCGAAGGAGATCGCGTACTACAACCCGGCTTCCGTGAAGTCGCCCGGCGCGGGCTCGGCGCATCTGATGTTCGGCCAGTACCGTGCGGGCGGGCCGGACTGGTGCGCGTCGCGTCTGGATTTCGATTTCGACCGGCATCTCCTGACCACCGCATGCCAGGACAACGGCATGCTCGTGCTGTCGTTCGAGAACGGCAGTTGGCCGTTCCCTGAAAGCACGAAGGCAACGGAGATCGGCAATTGATGCGCTGTCGCCGCGGCTTGCTGGTTTGCGCGATGGCATTCGCGATGCCGCTGACGTGTGCCGGTTTCGAGGCCGACGTGCACTTCGGCCTCACGCTGTGGCTCGCCCGGCAGGCCGGCTTCGCGCCGCGCGACGCCGAGGCCATTGCGCTCGCGGATCAACGCATCGACGCAGGATCGATCGAGTACATGACGTCGCCGTTGCAGTACGCGTGCTTGTCGCGCTTTGTCCCCGATGCCGTCGATGCGCAGGCTCGGCACTATCCGGGCGCGCGCAGCGTGCCGGCCGATGCGCGGGCAAGCGTAGTCGTGCCCGGCGGGCCGGCTGCGCTGGCGCCTGTCGACGCGGCGCTCGGCAAGGCCGGCGGCGGCAAGGCCGCGTTCATGCTCGGCGAATTCGGCCGCGCGCTCCATGGCTGGCAGGATTCGTGGGCGCATCGCGGGGTGCCGTCCGTTCCGGACTGGAGCCGCGACGGCATTGCGTGCGATGCCGGCCTGGCGATGGCGGCGCCGCTCGATCGACGCACGCCGTCGAGCCACGCGGCGGATCTGACCTGGCGTCGGCCCGCCGATACGGAGGCGATGGCGCAGGCGACCTATCTTCAGATGATCAGGTATCCGAACATAGAGGGAGCGGCGCGGAAGGCGACACCGTGGGATCAGGTCCGGCAACGGTTTCCCGGCTTCGTCGCCGCGCGAACGAAGCGCGCGAAGTCGGACTGGTTCGTCGCGAACGGCATCGCGGATACGTCGTTTCTCGACGGTATCAGCCTGCCCGACGGGCCTGCGTGGAAGGCAGTCCGATGGCACGGGCGGCGCGACCTGCCCGTGCCGCTGCCGTCGGCGACGCAGGCCGGCGTCGACAAGGACGTCGTCGATTTCTACACGCGCTTTTTCGTCGACTGGGTCACGACGTCGCCGGTCGACAAGCGCTGGCTGCCTGCGATTTCGGCCGAGCGCGGGAAGAAGCCCGACGATGCACTGGTCAACGCGCTCGTCGAATGGAGACTGAGGGATCACGGCGCTCATCTGGCCGTCGAAGGGCTGCCGCATTCGACGACGCATTCGCCCACGCCTGCGCACGATCGCGCCTCGTTCGAGGTGTTCAGGTCACTGAACGACGCCGTACTGCCGCTGATCGTCGAAGGCGAGAAACCGTCCCCCGTCCTGCCTTTCCTCGTGTTTGCGCTACCGCGCTCGAGCGCCGGCAACCCGCGCGCCGTTGCACTCGTCAAATTGCTCGACGCGCCGTACGACACCGTGGGGATCGTGTCGGAGAAGCGCAATGGGGCCGGCTGGAAGGTGACGGGGTGGGTCTCGTCCGCCGACTACTGATCGGGAAGAGGTCGAGATGCGTGACGATATCGTGCATCGAACGGCGCGCGCGAGCGGTCACTTCGAAGGCTTGGCATTGCGCAAAAGAGGATGGCCGCCCACGGGGCTCGCGTGGATCGTGCTCTGCATGCCGACCGGCGCGAGCGCCCACGCGTGGAATATCCCGTACTACCTCCCGGTGCCGTTGTGGCTGTATGCCTATGCCGCAACGGGCACGCTGATGGCGTCCTTCATGATCCTGGCGTTTGCGTCGGGCACGCGCATGCCCGAGCCGGGAAGGCGATCCGGAACGTGGACGAAGGCGGTGAGAATTCCGATTTTCCTTGTGAACGCAGGGCAACTCGCGAGTGCGGCATTCGTCGCGATCCTGATCGTTGCCGGCCTCGCGGGAACCGCGAATCCGTTCCTGAACCTGGCGATGTCGGGCTTCTGGATCTGGTTCTATCTGGGCGCTTTGTATGTCAGCGCAATACTGGGCGACGTTTATGCGTTCACCAATCCGTTTGCGCTGCTGTTGCGAATCGCCGCGCGCTGTTTCCCCATCCTGGAATGCGGGCGCTATCGTTATCCGCAACATCTTGCCTCGTGGCCCGCGTTGGGCGGCTACATCGCGCTCATCGCGCTGGAACTGTTCGGTGCGGGGCGCCCCCGAGACGTCGGTCTGTTCCTCGTCGCGTATGTCGCCTATGCGCTGATCGGCGCGTTCTGCTTCGGGCGCGAGCGCTGGCTCGCCCACGGCGATACGTTCGGCGTGCTGTGCCGGCTATGCGCGAAGTTGTCGCCGCTGAAATGGCGGTGGCCAGCGCACCGTCACGTGATCGTGGAATCGAGGAACCCGATTGCGGACATGTCGCGCGACGGGCCGGCGGGTACCAGCGTCGTCGCCTTGCTGTCGTTCATGCTGTCGTCGACGGCCTACGACGGCTTGCGCGATACGGCTACGTGGCACGCGTTCTTCTGGCGCAGCATCTATCCGCACGTCGTCGGTCTGTTTCCGTCGCTGGGCCGTGACTACGCTTTTTCAGCGGAAATCCTGCTGACATGGCAATGGCTGGCGTTCGCGATCATCGGCATCGCGTACTACCTGGTATTCCGCGGCTGCTGCACGTTGGGCGCGATCGGTTCGCGGTCGTCGTCGGGCGGGGCGTCGTTCTCGCGGCAGTTTTGTCTGCTACTGCTGCCGATCGCGTTCTTCTACAACGTCTGCCATTACTTCACGCTGTTCTGGGATCAGGGGCGGCAGATCGTCCGGCTCGCATCCGATCCGCTCGGACTCGGGTGGAATCTATTGCCGGTGGCGGCCGTGGCCGATCAGGTGTCGGCGGCCCAGGCGCTCATCGACGTCGGATACGTCTGGCATGCGCAGGTGCTCCTGATTCTCGCCGGGCACATCGTGAGCGTGATGCTCACGCATGCGATTGCCGTCCGGAGCGGCAATCCGGTCGGAAGGGCGACCGTCGGCCAGTTGCCGTTGCTGGTGCTGACGATCGCATTGACGATCAGCGGCCTGTGGATTCTTTCGCTTCCGCTGGCATAGCGGTCGCGGCACGCGGCTTGAGCGCGGATGGCGACACGCCCCACCGCTTGCGGAATGTCGCCGAAAAGTGGCTGGCCGACGAGAAGCCGCAGTCGAGCGCGGCTTCCGTCACGTCGCATGCGCCGCGCTCGATCAGGCGGCGGGCGGCTTGAAGGCGGCTCTCGATGATGTACTGGTGCGGCGTCAGTCCGTGGGCTTTTCTGAAACTCCGGATGAACGAATAGAGATCGCCCGGGTAGCCGACGGCCTCGGCCACCATCATCAGCGTCAGCGGGCCGCGGAAATGATCCCTGATGTACTCGCCGGCCTTGCGCATCATGCCCGCATGCGCATATTGCTTCGCCTGCGGCCGCGACTCCAGGTGCAACATGCGATGCAGCGCGGCGGACCCGAGCGCTTCCGCATAGGTCGGACCTTGCGGCATCCCCGCGACGGCGTCTTCATGGAGGCTGCGGACGATCTGCGCGAGGAGGTCGTCGATCACGTCCATCCGGAGCGCGCCCGACGCAAACCAGCCGTCGCTTTGCAGCCCCGTCCGCGACAGCCATGACGGTTCGAAGTGGACGCTGATCCACTCGATTTCATCGGACCATCGGCCGGAAAACGAGAAGCCGGGCGGAACATAGGCCAGCGGCCCGCGAACGCGGGCGGGCGCCCACCGGCCGGTGTTCGTGCGCAGCTCGAGCGTCGTCGGCGCCTGCAGGTACATGCCCAGGATCGGGCCGGTCGTCTCCAGATCGACGATTTCCGTGGCGCTGGCGATGTAGTGCTCGATCGAGACCGCGGCGAACGACGGCGCGACGGGCTGCCTTCTCCACTTGTGCGGCGGATGCCAACTGACGCGGCTTCCGTTCGGCCCAATCGCGCAGACGTCCCTCATGGCTGGCCGGCTGATCACGCGTTCTCCTTTCGTCTGATCTGGCGAGCGGTTCCCGAAATGCGATTCGATGCCGCGATGGCATCGCGCAAGCGAACCCACTGTAGGCCGCGATGCTTACTCGATTCTTACCTGGCACGCGTGTGTGCGCCGGGGCCGCATTGGTGGCATGACGCCGAGGGGTGCGAAACGATTCGATGCGGGCGGCGCACGTCGTTTCGGTTCGGTCGCGGGTAGTGCGACGACAGCGGGAAAGACGGGCGGCGCGCCGGCCGCCCGCGACGTTACGCGGCGACGAACTCGTGCACGTAACGGTTGAACACGGCGGGGCTTGCCGCGTTCATTCCGTGCGATGCGCCGGCGACGGTCTGCCGTCGTGCATTGCCGATCCACTGCGACAGCGTGTCGACGTTGTGGCGGAACATCTTCGGGCTGCGCTGGCCGTCGATCAGCAGCGTGCGGCAGGCGATATCGCCTGCGGTTTCGGCCGAATACGCGGGCAGCGGATCGCGCAGTTGCTTCGGCAGCGTGCTCGCGTTGTCGATCGCCATCGTGCGAAAGCGCGACGTGCTCTTCTTCCATGCACCGGGCAGGCTCACGGAATCGACGAACATCTCGAGGCCGGCTTCGACGTCGCCTTGCTCGATCAGGTTCACGGCTTTCGTGCGCAGCGCGATCGCGGCGGCGGGCAATGCGGCTTCGCGCACGCCCGGCTGTTGCAGCGGGCCGCCCGGATCGGCGAGCGTCAGCGACTCGACGAGGTGCGGATGCTGGCGCGCGACGTTGAACGCGACGCTGCCGCCGCGCGAATGACCGACCAGATGCACGGGGCCGAGATCGAGCGCGTCGATGAATTCGGCGAGCTCGTCGACGTGGTTCTGCCAGCTGAACTCGTCCTGGATGCCCGCTTCGACGGCCGGCCAGTAGTGGCTCAGGCTCGGCGCGATGCAGCGGTAGTGTGCCGACAGCGATGCGAGCTGCGGATCCCAGTAACGGTAGTCGCACAGCGAGCCGTGCACGAACACCATCGGCGCGCCGCTGCCCCGCTCGACATACGGCAGGCTGATGCCTGACGACAGCGTCGCAAATTGCAGGTCGGGGTTCGCGAGCACGGACGGCTCGATTCGCATGTTCATGACTGAAAGACTCAAAGGTGCGTCAACACGACGCAACTATGCATCACGGCGAGCTGCAAGGAAAACGCATAATTTTCATCGTGACGATCAATTTTTTTGATGGTTCGGCCGGAAACCCTTGTCGGATAGGGTGCTGCGATCACAGGTGCGCTGATCTTCAGCCTGTCCCTATATACATACGGCTGGAGCAGCCGTCTATCGACGGCGAACTGCTTAACGTCACGGCACCGTGAAGCGACATGGGATGTCGGGCGAGTGGGGCATGTGCAGGGAGCCCTAACGTGGCCGAGTGATCTCACATGGCCACGTTAGGGCGTATCGAACCCGCGCATTCGTGACTTGGTGGCTCGGACACTGCAAATTTATGACGAAAGGATTGGCTCGAGCATGCTTCAGTTGTACTCAAACGCGTTCGAAGCGCTTTTCGCCGCAGAGGGTAGGCCGCCAAATGCGGCCTGCGTATCACCGCACTGCGAGCACGGGCGCAGTCCGAACCTCGACCGGCAAATCATTGTCCGCCGCAAACCGCATCGCGAACTCGAACGCATCGGCGCACACGTCGCGCAACTCGTCGGACACGAACAGGCATTTGACGCCGCCGTCGACGACCGGCATCGCGAGCCGCGACAGCGCGCACGGATAGCCGGGCCGCCGTTCGCCGACGAACAGCGTGATGACGCCCGCGAGCCGCTCGGGCCAGTCGCTCGGGCGAAAGGTTTTCCGCGCGCGCGTGACGCCGCGAATCAGATGACCGTGGAGACGGCCGCGTTCGTTGATGTCGATGCGATCCATGCTGTCGTGCGTGTCCTCGATTCGCGTCATTCGCCGCCGTCGGCCGCGGCGTCGCCGCGCGCGGGAATCCGCAGGTGGCGCAGCTTGTGATAGAGCGTTTTCTTCGGCATGCCGAGCGCCTCGCTCGCGTCCGCGACGTTGCCGCCGTGACGCCGCAGCATGTCCTCGATCAGCATCCGCTCGAAATACGCGAGCTGTTCCGCGAGCGTGCCGCCGGCCGTCGGCGCGCCGCCGGACGACAGCAGGCTGTCGCCGGTCAGCCCGAGCACGAAGCGGTCGGCCACGTTCTGCAGTTCGCGCACGTTGCCGGGCCACGCATGCGTCATCAGTTCGGACACCTGCGCGGCGGTGACGACCGGCGCCGGCTGCCCGAAGCGCCGCGCGGCCGCGAGCACGAAATGCTCGAACAGCAGCGGCACGTCCTCGCGCCGCTCGCGCAGCGGCGGCAGCTCGATCTGCGCGACGTTGAGGCGATACAGCAGATCCGCACGAAAGCGCCCGTCGGCCGCGAGTTCGGCCAGATCGGCCTTCGACGCGGCGATCACGCGGCAGTCGACCGGAATCAGTTCGTTCGCGCCGAGCCGCTCGATCACGCGCTCCTGCAGCACGCGCAGCATCTTGATCTGCAGCGCAATCGGCATCGTCTCGATTTCGTCGAGGAACAGCGTGCCGCCATCCGCCCATTCGATCTTGCCGATGCGTTTCTTGATCGCGCCGGTGAACGCGCCGGCTTCATGGCCGAACAGCTCGCTCTCGAACACCTGCTCGGGCAGACCGCCGCAGTTCAGCGCGACGAAATGCGCATCGCGCCGGCCGCCGAAGTCGTGCAGGCTGCGCGCGATCAGCTCCTTGCCGGTGCCTGTCTCGCCGGTGATCAGCACCGACACCGACGTATCCGCGAGGCGCAGGATCTTCTTGCGCACGTCGGCCATCGCGGGCGACTTGCCGAGCACGAACGCCTCGATGCCCTGCCAGTTGTTCAGCGCCGCGCGCAGCCCCTGCACCTCGAGCGTGAGCCGGCGCTTCTCGACCGCGCGCGCGACGCGGCCGGCGATCACGTCCGACGAAAACGGCTTCTCGATGAAGTCGTACGCGCCGACCTGCATCGCGCCGACGGCCGTCGAGATGTCCGCGTGGCCGCTGATCAGCACGACAGGGATCTGCGCATCGACGGCCATCACGCGGTCGAGCAACTGCAGCCCGTCGATGCCCGGCATCCGCACGTCCGACACGATCACCACCGGCGCGCCGGGCGCGACGTGCGCGAGCGCGTCGGCGGCCGACGGGAACGCGTCGACCGGGAACCCGGCGAGCGCGACGGCCTGCTCGACGCCGATCCGGACGTTTTCATCGTCCTCGACGACCAGCACCCGAATCTCATCTTCCATGCTCTGTCCTTTGTTGCGGCGTCGCCGCCGCGAATTCGATGGTGAACTGCGCGCCGCCTTCGTCGCGGTTCGTCGCGGCGATCCTCGCGCCGAACGCCTCGACGATGCGCGACGTGATCGCGAGGCCGAGCCCGAGGCCCTGGCCGCGCGGCTTGGTCGTGACGAACGGCTCGAACAGGTGCGGCAGCACGTCGGGCGCGATGCCGGCGCCGCTGTCGGCTACCGTGAAGCGCACGCGGCCGGCATCGTCCGCTTCGGCTGCCTCGATGACGATGCGGCGCACCGGCGCGTCGTGCACCGCGTCGAGCGCATTGCCGAGCAGGTTCACGATCACCTGCTGCAACTGGCTCGATTCGGCCGATACCACCGTGCCGGGCGCGATGTTCACGTCGAGCCGCACGCCTTCGTCGCGAATGCGCGCTTCGTAGATGAGCCGCGCATGCGCGACGGCCTCGTTCAGCGACACCGCGACGCGCTCGACGTCGGGCTTGCGCGCGAAGGTCTTCAGCTCGCCGGTGAGCACGGCCATGCCGTCGACCAGCTTGCCGATCCGTTCGAGATTCGCGAGCGCCGGCGCCGGCTGGCCGCGCTCGAAGAACGTGCGCGCGTTGTCGCACAGCGTGCGGATCGCGACGAGCGGCTGGTTCAGCTCGTGCGTGAGGCCGGCGGCCATCTGCCCGAGCACCGCGAGCTTGCCCGCGTGCACGACTTCCTGCTGCGATGCGCGCAGGCGCTGTTCGGTGCGTTCGCGCTCGTCGATCTCGCGCTGCATCCGCTCGTTCGCGGCCGTCAGCGCGGCCGTGCGCTGCGCGACCGTCAGTTCGAGCCGGTCGTTCGCGCGGCGCAGCGCGTCCTGCGCGCTCAGCCGCGCGATGATCGCCCGGCGGCGCTGGATCGCATAGCCGACCAGCAGCGCGACGATCAGGAACGCGCCGGTGACGAACACGAACGCGGTCTGCTGCTGGCGTCGCGCGCCCGCGATGTCGAGCAGCACCATCAGCGAATCGCCGGCCTGCGGCGCGGGGCGCGACATCACGAGATAGCGCGCGGTGCGGCCGGCGTGGTGCGGATCGGGGAAGGTGCCGAACCAGGCGGCCGAGCTGCGGTCGCCGATGCGGCGATAGGGTAGCGCGTCGACGGTGCGGCCCGCGTACTGGCGCGACGCCTGGATGTCGCGCTGCTGCTGCGCGGTGATCGGGCGCAGCGCGGTGAATTTCCACGAGGGCTCGGTCGAGATCACGACCACGCCGTTGCCGTCGACCACCAGCGCGGCGACGCCCGGCGCGCGCCACGCCGATTCGAGCGGGTCGACGCTGATCTTCACGGCGGCCACGCCGATCGGCGCGCCGTCGCTGCGCACCGCGCTCGCGAAGTAGACGCCCGGCACGCCGGTGTTGGTGCCGATGCCGAAGAAGCGGCCGCTGCCGCGCGCGAGCGCGTCCTTGAAGTACGGCCGGTACGACACGTTGGTGCCGACGAAACTGATCGTCTCGTTCCAGTTGCTGGCGGCGATCACGTCGCCTTGCAGATCGATCACGTCGACCGCGCCGCTGCCCGCGTCGCGATTCACGGCTTCGAGGTAGGTGTTCACCGCATGCATGAGTTCGGGCGCATCGTTCGGCGCGGCCTTCAGCATC